>NZ_AP024904.1:700692-1051038 GCF_024347095.1 Vibrio rhizosphaerae
GCTGGCCGACGTCGTTGGTCGGTTCATTCTGGCACCGCAAGAGATCCCTATTGGCGTAATGACAGCATTACTTGGCGCACCTTTCTTTATTGTTCTCGCCCGGAAAGGTTATCGACATGAATAAAACATTCACGCTACGTCATCGTTGGCTGTCTTTTTCTGTGGCGTATTCAGATCTCATTGTCCTGTGTCTTTCGCTGCTACTCACTTTATTGGTGATGGGGTGCTCTTTATCCATCGGAACGTTAAATATCAACGTCAGTCATGCCTTGTTGAAATTGCTGCATCCTGACTCTGCTGAGCCATTTGTGATCGAAACCTTGCGATTACCTCGCATGCTGATGGCCGCATTGGTTGGCGCGGCACTCGGATGTTCCGGGCTGGTGCTTCAATCGATGATCCGAAACCCGCTTGCTTCCCCGGATATTATCGGCATTACCAGTGGCGCATCTGCCGCAGCAGTATGCTTTTTATCTTTTTTCCAAACGGTACTGAGCATCGAATGGTTACCCGTCTTTGCTATTTGTGGCGCGTTCTCTGCCAGCTTGCTGATCTATGTTTTGTCGTGGCGTCATGGGGTTACACCCATGCGCCTGATTTTAGTCGGTATCGGTGTATCGGCTGCGATGGGTGCGATTGTGACCTTACTGATTGCGGTCAGCTCAGAGTCAACCAGTCTCACGGCCTATGTCTGGCTGACCGGCAGTGTTTATGGTGCCAGTTGGCATGAGGTAAAAGCACTCTTGGTATGGGTATTGGTCAGTCTGAGTCTGTCTCTGTTTTTCGCTCGCCGAATCAATGCACAGGAGCTGGGGGATCAAACCGCGGTCGGCTTGGGGATTCCGTTGCAATCAACCCGGCTCAGCTTGTTATTTTTAAGTGTTTTAATGGCTGCGCCGGCTATCGCTTATGCGGGTGCGGTTAGCTTTGTGGGTTTAATCGCACCACATATTGCCCGTCGTTTTATCACCCGCAGTTTTGCGTTATTGATGCCAACGACGGCCTTCACCGGGGCATGTCTGGTGATGCTGGCTGATTTATGTGGCCGGACTTTATTTCAACCGTTAGACATACCTGCTGGTGTATTTGTCTCGGCTATCGGTGCGCCATTCTTTATTTATTTACTCTTCCGTCAACGTTTTTAAAACGAGATATCCAACAGAAATAGGTGGCTTCTTTGCAAACAACATCGCCATTAACCACAAAAAGCCTGTTACTTGGCTATGGAAAAAAACCAATTATCAACGGGCTTGATTTCGCGGTTCAACCTCATCAGATCACCGTTCTGGTCGGGGGAAATGGTTGTGGTAAATCGACCCTACTCAAGTCACTGGCACGTCTGCTCAAACCACAAGCAGGCGACATCTTTCTCTATGATAAGCACCTGAACAAACAGTCCGGTAAAGAGGTGGCTCGACGACTGGCGATTCTGCCACAAGGTCCCGTAGCGCCGGAAGGGCTATCTGTCGAACAATTAGTCAGACAAGGACGCTACCCCCATCAAAACTGGTTACAAAACTGGCGTGAAGCAGATGAACGGCTGGTACATCAGGCCTTGGTCGATACCCATATGCTGTCATTCGCCCAACGCCCCGTCGCTTCTCTGTCCGGCGGTCAGCGTCAACGAGCGTGGATAGCCATGGCTTTGGCACAAGATACCGATATCTTGTTACTTGATGAGCCGACAACTTATTTAGATCTCACCCATCAAATCGAAATTTTGGATCTGTTGTATGAACTGAACCAGAAACAACAGACAACCATTGTGATGGTCCTGCATGATCTCAACTTAGCCTGCCGTTATGCCCACCAAATGATTGCGATAAAGGATGGGGCAATTTTTCGTCAGGGCGCTCCCGAAGAGATTCTCGATGTCCATCTGGTTGAAACGGTGTTTGGTATGAAATGCCATATCATGCAGGATCCTCTGTTTGGTACCCCGATGTGTATCCCATATGGTAAAGGACGCTGTATTTCAAATGACATCAATCATGCATAGCAACAACCCGGCCTTCAGCCGTGATGAATGGGATAAATTGGGCGGACTCGGTCTAAGAGACAGTCACAGTGCGGCTTTACCATCGATTGATACCTGCGCGCTCTTGAACGATGACACATGCCTTGACGTGCTCAAACAAATCCAGCCTGAAATTGGTGCACCAGACTTAAAGGTGACCGCTTCTCTGGTTATCAAACGCATCGCTTTTCTCACCTTAGCGCCCATGCTTTATGCAATGTCTTGTTACAACAAGGGATTAGATGTCTCGATTGAGAATTGCATTTTTGAATACCCGTTAGAAAACCGATTGTGGCGTTCCAACATGCCACTTAAACATATCCAGGTCAGCTTGCCGTCTGACTTCCCATCGCCTATTCAATCGCCAGAGCGAGACACTTGGCGTCAAAGATTGTTAACGCAAGCCTTGCAAGGCAATTTGTCCTTATTAGTCAGTCAATTCCACCGCTTAACCCGTGTGCCGCAAGCCGTCTTGTGGGAGAACGTTGCCGTGCGTATTTTCGGCATTTATGAAAGACGCATCATGCCCAGCCTTTGCCACAACCAACAAATGACGCTCGCACAAGCTGATTTGTCCTATTTACTCAATCAGAGCACCACGGAAATATACAATACGCCGACCAATCCGATCGCCCGCTATTACGCGGATAAATCCATTCCCGACCACCAATCAGAACCAGTCAGGATTCGGCGGACGTGTTGCTATTACTATAAGGCAACCGAGCCCAAGATATTCTGTGGTAATTGCCCGCTGCTGTGTAAAGGAAAGGCAAAAGAAAGGTCAAAGAAAACCGGTCAAGAAAAGCAGTGATCAAAAGCAGTGATCAGCGATAAAACGTAACAACACGCCATCTCCGTTGAGTGAAGATAGCGTGTCAGACGATGCAATGCTTAGAAGTTTAGACCATATCCAATCGTGAGCGTCCGACCCCGACCTTTAAAATAAAAATCATCATTCTTATAAGCACTTTGTGAATAGTAAGTATAATAATCTTCGTTGAGCAGGTTAGCCACAGACACTTTTAACGTCCCGACTGGTAGCGTGTATCCCATTGAGGCATCCACTAGTGTGTAACCATCAAAATTGAGCGCCTCGTCATCAAAGGTTCTGTCAAAATTATGATTCGCCTGTAGCATGGTTGAAAGATCGTCGGTCCACTGTGCCGTCCAGGCCACTCGTAAACGATTCGGTGGGATGTCAGCCCCCGTCAGTCTGGTATCAACGCTGCCATCACCATCCGTGTCTGATTTTCCTTCAATATAAGAATAACCTGTCACAAATTTATGCTGCGCGTTGAACTGATAGCCCAATGTTGCTTCAACACCTTTGATTTCTTTCCTTTCTCGGCTGACCGTGTATAAACCGTCATTTTCAACAATACGGCTCCCTAGTTTTGATATTGACTCATAGTAACTGATTTCAAAATCAACCCGGTTGTGATGGAGACGCAAACCACCTTCATAGTTATCAGTGATGATCGGAGAGAGGTCTATCAAATGATCGACATCTTGCCCGGTTTTATTGACACCACGAAGTACTCGCCCGACATCCGGCATACCAAACCCTTGAGAGTAGTTGGCAAAGACACTGACACTTGGCGTCAACTTCAACACAGCGCCGGCGTTATATACCGTCTTGTCAAAGCTCGGTGAGCCACCGTTAACGGTTACGCCATTTTGAGCAGCAACTGTCTGATAAGTCGGAACTTTCAGTTTTGCATGCTCATATCGCGCACCGGCCTGAAGCACCAAACGCTCGAACGGTTTATATTCTAGCTGTAGGAAAGGCGCATAATTGTAATATGTAGTCTCTGGCACATACGTCCGTCCCGTCAAAATGAGATTCTGACTCGTGGTGTCTCTTAAAAGGTCGATTCCCCCGGTCAGATTCACGGTTTGATCAAATAACCCTTCCCTTGACAGACTGAACTTGGCACCCACCTTATCCGATTCATTTTGGGACTGGTCGTAAATCTTTTCCGTTGTGCTTGGATCTTGGAAACTGGATGATTTTGTTGCCCCGTAACGTCCTTCAAAGCTTTGATAAAATGTTTGGGCGGTTAAAGACATACCAGAAAAGTCAGTGTCGGTATAAACCAAACTGTAGGTTTGTACGTCGTTAAAGGGCGCTTCGCCAACCGGGGTCTTTTTCACAGAAGACGTCGCAATTCCTTTTTCCCGATCTCCAGACACACCGGTATAGTTCATTTGTCCTTTGATTTGATACCGGTTCACAGCCAATTGCAGGTTTTGACTGTCGCTAAACCAATAGCCTAATTTGACAAATCCGTCATAGCTACGAGAGTCCATCATGTCCCCGCGAACTGTCGCCGAGCCGACATCCCGACCATTAGCGTCTTCGTAAATCCCCTGAATATCGCCAGTGAGTCCGACTAAGTAGTCCCAATTATCTTGAGCGCCTTTCGCGTTATAACTTGCACGATAAGCGAGTGAATCCGTATCTGAGTGGTTCGTTGGCGTTGTTAATTGCACATCAAAATGCTGTTTCAGGGGTTCACTGACATTATTAGATTTAGTGATAAAGTTAATAATGGCCCCTGTCGCCCCCAGTCCGTGAATCGCAGTCGCACCATGAATGACTTCAATTCTTTCGACCATCGACAAATCAATCGTATGCGCTGAACGACTCCCCTCCCGTAATGGGTTCGACTGAGGCACACCATCAATCATATACAGAACTGACCGTCCTCTGAATGTCTGACTACTATTGTTGAGTTTCTGGGTATTTGGTGAATAGGCTGGCAATAGGCTGGATAATACCTGAGAACTATCACTGGTAATGGCGAGTTGCTGTTCAATTTGTTCTGACGTGATAATCGTGACAACTTGTGAAAAGTCTTCCTGAGCCAAGTGAGTCCGGCTCGACGTCACGACCATCGTTTCCGCCTGTTGCTCTTGAGCGACTGCATCAATGGGGATAAAGGCGGCAACCGATATCGGTAACCAAAGCTTTGTATTCAATGTGTTCATTTCAGACTGCCTTGTTCTTTTTTATTTACAATGCGCATTATAATGATAATTATTATCATTTCTATAAATAATATTAAAAAAGAACATCCCCTTCCCCGCTTTTGTCTTTTCTGACCTCGTGCTTGATCTTGAATGAAATGTGCTAATTACACAGCAAATGGTGTCCGTCAGGAGCGCGGCTGCCTACCAAGTCGCCCCTTCTGAATTGACCCGGACCCGCGGCATAATCAGCCACTACTCACTTTTCTATAAATCAGGTCGTCATACAGCGCGCCACCGATTTCGACATCTTTCTCGACGACTTCGTCACAGTGAAAACCGCATTTTAACAATACCCGTTCAGAGGCATGATTCCCCGCGGTGACATTGGCTTGAAAACGGTAAATCCCACAGTAGTCGGCAAATTCCAGCAAACCATTTAAAGACTCGGTTGCATACCCCTTCCCCGTATCGTGCGGCGCAATCATATAACCCAACTCAGCTACACCATCATTCAAATAAAATCCGGTGAGTCCGACAAGCCGATCGGTGGCGATTTCTTGCAACATCAGGCATAGCCAAAACTCAGATGTCGGTGTCCACAGCGGTAAACGAGATTCGAATCGCTGCCGAATGTGCGCCTCTGTACGGCGGTTAAAGCTGTATTGAATTGTTGCCGGGTCGGTTTGCAGGAAGTAAAAAAAATCCCAATCGGTGGCATTGATTTGTCTCATGTTCAACCGTTGGGTTTGCCATTCAATCGTCACGTTGATAATGCCTTGATTTTAAATGTGAACAATATTTCTACTGGGAACGAGGGTCGGATGTCAATAGGGTTTGTGATGATTGCAGTCGGAAGGTTTACAAAACCTTCAGTGACAGGTGTAAAAAAAGCCAACCACAAAATTGGGTAGTGCTCAAAATTGTGATTGGCTTTTTGCACATTACTGCAACGATGCCCGGCCTTCTTTAATCATCTGCTTCGTCAGCCATTGCTCATACTCTTCACGCGTCATTGGTGAAAAGCTTTCTCTGTCTTTGTACCAACTATAATGAGATTCAGCGAAATCTTGATATGTCCAGTCTTCACATTCTAAGGCATATTTGATACAGCAGTCTAAAGGAACAATGTCGATAATAATCAGGTATAAAACTTCCATATTCTCCGGCTCTGATGCCAGCTTCTGTACAAAGAAATCCACATAAGAAGGATGCTCTTGTAGAAAGTTCTCGATAACCCTATAGGAAGCTTCATCAAAATACTCACTCCGGTATAGCTTCTCAAGCCTCAATTCGAAATGATCCATTGGTTCTCCTTATTGATCCCAAGTCGGATGGATCAAGATAAAACGCGCTTTGCCCATCAATGTAACGATGCCCGACCTTCTTTAATCATCTGCTTTGTCAGCCATTGCTCATACGCTTCACGCGTCATTGGTGAAAAGCTTTCTCTGTCTTTGTACCAACTAAATTTACATTCAACAAAGTCTTCATATGTCCAGTCTTCACACTCTAAGGCATGTTTGATACAGCAGTCTAAATGTAGTGGTCAACTAAAATTGGCCACGGTTTTAGAGTTTTTCCAATACAGTCGCTCAGACTCATTGGGTGTCAGCCCACCATTATATTGATGGGGCCTAAGTTGGCTGTAATAACCTGTGATGTAACGAGTTATATGCTGTCTTGCTTCGCTAAAACTCCTATAACCCGACACCGGTATCCATTCTGTCTTTAGACTTCTGAAGAACCGCTCCATCGGGCTATTGTCCCAACAATTACCTCGCCTAGATAAGCTTTGCTTAATTTGATAACGCCACAACAGTTGCCGATAAGAACGACTGGTGTAATGACTTCCTTGGTCGCTGTGGAACATCACGCCTTTGGGCTTACCTCGTGATTCAAACGCCATAGAGAGTGCTTTCCCTGTCAACTTACTATCAGGCGATACTGACATCGCCCAACCAATTGGCTTTCTCGCGAACAGGTCGATGACAACAGCAAGATACATCCAGCGTTGTCCCGTCCAGACATACGTCACATCACCGACCCAGACTTGGTTGGGAGTGGTAACGGCAAATTGTCGAGACAGATGGTTTGGGATCTCTACGTGCTCTTGTGATGCCTT
Source organism: Vibrio rhizosphaerae (assembly GCF_024347095.1). Classification (NCBI taxonomy): domain Bacteria; kingdom Pseudomonadati; phylum Pseudomonadota; class Gammaproteobacteria; order Vibrionales; family Vibrionaceae; genus Vibrio; species Vibrio rhizosphaerae. Next base: position 707,805 of record NZ_AP024904.1, read on the forward strand.
TCGATATCGGTGCTTCGGTGTTTGGCAGCTGAACAACCCTAATAATTTCATTATCTTAGAAGCTCGATAACGTGTCAGTTTTACACCTTGGGCCGTCACCATGTCGGCAATGCTTCTCGCACCAGCAGAGCCGTTGCTTGCCGTATGAACTTCTTTAATGAGACTCTTTAGTTTCACCAACTCTGGAGAAACCCTCTTAGGGCGACAACGCCAGTATTTGTAACTGCTGCGGTGGACACTGAACACATGACACAGGGTTGTTACGCTAAAGCTCTGCTTGAGTTTCTCGATTATCGAGAGTTGTTCAGTGAGTCCGACATCAAGAGAGCGGTAGCCTTTTTTAATATTTCATTGTGCTCTTCAAGACGTGCAAGTTTCTTCTTTAGCTCTCGTATCTCAATTTGCTCTGGTGTCATTGGTGAGGCTTGAGGAGTCATTCCCTTTTTTTCTTGCTTGAGCTGCCTTACCCACTTATCCATTGTCGATTTACCAACACCCATGGCTTTTGCAGCTTCAACAACGGTGTAGTTTTGATCGAGAACAAGTTGCGCTGCTTCGAGTTTGAATTCCGCACTGAAAGTGCGTCTGGTACGCTTGGTCATAGTTTCACCTGTCATGCTATGAGGTGTATTTTAACACCTCTAATCAGGTGGCCAAATTCACCGTACCACTACAGTACCACTACAAAAGGAACGATTTGGATAATAATCAGGTATAAAACCTCCATATTCTCCGGCTCTGATGCCAGCTTCTGTACAAATAAATCCACATAAGAAGGATGCTCTTGTAGAAAGTCATCGATAACCATATAGGAGGCTTCATCAAAATATTCACTCCTGTATAGCTGCTCAAGATCCCATTCGAAATGATCCATTGGTTCCCCCTTATTGATCCCAAGTCGGATGGATCAAGATAAAACGCGCTTTGCCCATCAATGCAACGATGCCCGGCCTTCTTTAATCATCTGCTTCGTCAGCCATTGCTCATATTCTTCACGCGTCATTGGTGAAAAGCTTTCTCTGTCTTTGTACCAACTAAATTTACATTCAACAAAGTCTTCATATGTCCAGTCTTCACACTCTAAGGCATGTTTGATACAGCAGTCTAAAGGAACGATTTGGATAATAATCAGGTATAAAACCTCCATATTCTCCGGCTCTGATGCCAGCTTCTGTACAAATAAATCCACATAGGAAGGATGCTCTTGTAGAAAGTCATCGATATTAACATAGGAGGCTTCATCAAAATATTCATTCCTGTATATCTTCTCAAGCTTCCATTCGAAATGATCCATTGGTTCCCCCTTATTGATCCCAAGTCGGATGGATCAAGATAAAACGCGCTTTGCCCATCAATGCAACGATGCCCGGCCTTCTTTAATCATCTGCTTCGTCAGCCATTGCTCATACGCTTCACGCGTCATTGGTGAAAAGCTTTCTCTGTCTTTGTACCAACTATAATGAGATTCAGCGAACTCTTCATATGTCCAGCCTACACATTCTAAGGCATATTTGATACAGCAGTCTAAAGGAACAATGTCGATAATAATCAGGTATAAAACTTCCATATTCTCCGGCTCTGATGCCAGCTTCTGTACAAAGAAATCCACATAAGAAGGTCGCTCCTGTAGCAAATCCTCAATAAGCGCATAGGAACCCTCATCAAAATATTCACTACGGTATAGATTCTCAAGCCTCAATTCGAAATGATCCATTGGTTCTCCTTATTGATCCCAAGTCGGATGGATCAAGATAAAACGCGCTTTGCCCATCAATGTAACGATGCCCGACCTTCTTTAATCATCTGCTTTGTCAGCCATTGCTCATACGCTTCACGCGTCATTGGGCAAAAATCCCCCCATCAGCCTTAATCCATTTTGATCTCTCACTGCATATAGAGACTCAAAATGCAAAGATAAAGCAAACAAAATAGGTGTCATATTTGACAAGTTAATTATAAATTTTTTTACATCATCCAAAGCATGATGATGGCCTAGGTCAATATAAAAAAAGATTCTCATAGCAACTTGCCAATTAAGATCCTCCGTGTCCTCTGCCATTATATTTTTTCTAGTCGGTTCCATCTCAATAAAAATATTTGTATTGGTGTGAGTAAAATATAGACTAGAGGATTTTTCATTTTTACCCCATTCAACACCATCAATTGTTTCAAAAACTTGAAAAACATCTTTGGCATGGAAACCTTCGGCTATTTCTAAGTTCAATGATACTGACATTTTTAATACCTTATTAAAGTAACTTTATTACCTTTTATTAAATAAATGTGTTCTAAGCCATGAACAGGATAACGCTGTAGATATTTTATCATATCAGCGGGTGTAAGAACCGAATCATTTAAGTTCAGTACAATCCATTGATTCTCCTTATTGATTCCAAGTCGGATGGATCAAGATAAAACGCGCTTTGCCCATCAATGCAACGATGCCCGGCCTTCTTTAATCATCTGCTTCGTCAGCCATTGCTCATACGCTTCACGCGTCATTGGTGAAAAGCTTTCTCTGTCTTTGTACCAACTATAATGAGATTCAGCGAACTCTTCATATGTCCAGCCTACACATTCTAAGGCATATTTGATACAGCAGTCTAAAGGAACAATGTCGATAATAATCAGGTATAAAACTTCCATATTCTCCGGCTCTGATGCCAGCTTCTGTACAAAGAAATCCACATAAGAAGGATGCTCTTGTAGAAAGTTCTCGATATTAATATAGGAGGCTTCATCAAAATATTCATTCCTGTATATCTTCTCAAGCTCCCATTCGAAATGATCCATTGGTCCCCCCTTATTGATCCCAAGTCGGATGGATTGTCCTAATCTCTCCTGTATTCACATCTTGCACTAAGCGAATATCAATACCTTTATAGACGCCATACAGATCCTTCCCTGTCACCTTAATTTCTGACTTACTACACATCTTCATGTATATCCTATGCCTTCACTGAATATCACAGAAACGAAAAATCTCAAGTTAGGATACAAAATAAGATAATGCCTATGTAAAAAGAGAGGGATCAATGAATATTCATGACCCCTCTCTCTCATTATTAGCGTATGCACGCTGTCAACTAGAACTCTATTATGCAAGAATCATCGTCATCACCGCTTGTCTCAATCTTACCAGCATCTCCATCAGATGCGAGTGCAAGAAGGTACAATGCATTTTTTTGAATGGCATTATTTGCGGTTTGCTCTGCAATACTGCTATCAATATTAAAAGCCCAAAAAGCCGCAGCTGCACTATATTTTGGAAGATCAATTGCTTGCTCGTGCATTAAATCAACTAGTTTCTCAATATTTTTAGGACAGAAAGTCATAAAACCAAATACACTTCTCGTCCATTTTTTTAACATTTGATCCGTTTTAACAATAGCACCAGTATAGTGATCAGCAATATATTCGCTAATAACCCCACCAGCCATGCCTGTAGCACATCCTTCCGCATATTCAGAGTGATCAAAAGCGCCATTAATCCCTTTAGACATTAATCCTATCCCACAACCCAAACCAGCATGAGCAACATACTCCACAGCAGCATCTATTTGTGGTTTACCTGTTGGGTTAGTAGGAGTAATACCTTTATGGCCAGCCGCATCACTTATTTTATCTGCTAAGGAAGCACCGACAATTGACACCATTGAAGAGTTAGTATTAGTAATGAATGTATCCGCAAAATCATCCAAATTTCCTCCCTCAATAACAGTCTTAACACTAGCATTGACTACCGAGTGAACAATAGCCTGAATAGCCTGAGCTTCAATACTATTACTGGCAATATTTACCGTAGTAGCATCCTGAAAGACTTTTGCAGCATTTGTCCCCTCAGTAAACAGATGCGCGTCAACTTCTTTGATTACACCTGCAGAAACCATTGTTATCGCTAGCGAAACAATTGTCTTTCTTGATGACAGATCCTTCAATGTTGCGGTGAAATCAAAACCATTATCCACAAGACTAGTCATCGCCTGATTTGCCAGTGCATGGATTCCGGCATTTATCGCTGTATAAAGGGGCCCTTCCCCAGCAATCACAGGAGAACTAGCCCCTCCCGTTGCTATTGCCATTGCAATAGCAATAACTGCCATTCCTGCCGGAGTCAGCCCAGATTGGTCATAATCCCATTCTTCCATGACCAACTGCACTTCTTGCCAGTTCACATTCAAAGAAGGATCATTACGGATATCTTGCATCCACGCTAGCTCTGGTGACTGGGCCAGTGTTGCTAATGTCGAATCTAAATTATGTTTATCTCCAGCATATTGAATCCGGACACCATTATAAGCATCAAGCATAATGCCGCCGGAATTAATAAACTCGGAATAGTAAGCAACTTCACGTTGATGACCGTGTGCCCGATGACGGAACGCTAATGCCCCATCGTAGGAGTGCTCATAACTATAAGTATCAAGCAGCTTCGCCAGTTCGAAGTCAATTTCGCCATTATCAGCAATAATTTTGGAAATACCTAGACTATCAACCGTAACAGCTTCAAGCAAAACATTACCCTGTAAGGTCCGTAACACCAGACTCTGCCCGGCTTTCAATAAAGTTCTGACGATCTCAGCTTCATTGCGACTCTCGGACTCACTTTCTTTGGTTCCGAACATACCACCGCTTTCAGCTTGAAAACGGCTGTCAAAAGAATGCATATCCGCCGCACTTTTTAGAGTAATACCGTGTGCTGCGAGAATTTCTAATAACCCCTGACTTTCTAGTACGGCACCTTCAATGTAAACTTCTCCACCGGAGATCAACGACAATGTATCAATAGCAGAAAGGTGGGTTTGCAGGTTAACCAGTGACGATTCGCTTTCTGACCAATGCTGGCCAGATTCTTTACGATCACTTTTCGTCACTTGAGGTACAAGAATAATGTTGCCTTCAGAGCGGATCTTTAAATCACCCTGCGCAGAGAATTGACCGCCGTGACTGAGCACATCAGAAGAAGTCCGAATATTCAGATCACCCAGTGAAACAATCGAACCAATCTGGTCAAAACTTTCTGCATAACCATGACCATAATCGAGGCGAGTGACTAAAGTGTCATTGACCAGTCGGTTAGCAATCAGAGAAACATCATCCCCGGTAATAGTGCCAGAAAGATTTTGTAAATCACGTCCCGTACGAATGGTCAGTTGTCCACCCGAAATTGTTCCTTTGGTATTAATAAAATCATGGGTGATATCCAGAAGTGCCTTATGTTTAATATCAACATGTGCACCATTAACTACGAATGAGTTGGTATGAATATCCGCCGATCCGGCTGTCAATGTAGACTCAGTCAACCGCTGCTGTTCAATGGTTTTGGGTACCAGATACACAAACGGAACGAGATATTCATGCCCGTTCACAACTCGGATTTCAGGCCAGATCATATCCGCAGGAAGCTGGGAAATTTGTTCTTCGCTCAGTAGTTCACCGAGTTTCTTGCCTGCAGATTTTGCGTAACTGACAGCATTCTCATACAGTTTTTTGGTCTGTTCGTTATAGCTTGAATAGCCGGGCGCTGAAATCCAGCTCTTATTCAACAGTTGAATTAGCTGATCCCGGATGATTCCCCGTTCAACATAAGGTGTACCAAAACGGGTCGGAATATCATCTAAAGTAGTATTTGCACCTTGGTAGGCAGACAACATCTCGGGATAAGAAGCTTTAATTTGAGTAAAGAAGAATTCAAATCCGTCAAAAATTGCCAGCTCATCTTTTTCTATCGCCCCTGCATACAGGTAATCCCGTACTTGTTCTTGTAGTCGATAGCGTGCTGACGCGGCAACAGAATTGGTGATCGATTCCAGAGCAACATGCTGCTGCGCTGCCGCATAAACCGGAAAAGCCATGTGTGTCAGAAGTACCGGCAATAGAACACTAGAGGTCAGGCTTTGCCATAATGGTATTTTTTTATTTTTCATCATTTTACTTACCAAATTCTAAACCATTGAATATATGAATCATGCTTGTAAAAACAGGATGACAACTGGCCATCATTGGCCCTCCTGATAGGAAGGATTAGGAATGAAAATGGTGGTCTCTCCATTAAATATCGGCACATATTTACTTGGCTTAGGTGTTGGTGAAGGTGGTGGCATATAAGCTGTTGCGTAAGGACCGAATGTCACATCCTGTAATGAATACGAATCACGGCCAAAACCTTCATGGATATGCCCATCGACATAAAAAATAAATGGAAATTCAGCTGTAACTTCATTTTTAGTTAATTTAGTGCTTGAAGTTTTCCAATATTCCGTATTGTGTCTGATACAATGCCTGAAAAAACGTTTAGTACAATATCTTCTTGAGTGATACTGAGCTGTTGTTTGTTCAAAAATATCCCGAAGCTTCAATCCTTCCATCCATACATTAAAAACCGATCCAGAAATATCTTTCCTGACTTCAACACTACTATGTTCATTGCTAAACATATTACTTTTTAATACAAGGTTGCCGCCGACATTCAATCGAGCCGGTGGAGATAATACTTTAATATACTGAATAAATTGGTCTGTGTGGGTACCATTTGGATCACCGATAACCTTTTTATAGGTATCAGCCCAGATATGGTATCGTTCATTGTCAATCAGCGGTGCATCTAAAATGACATTTCCTGTCCAAGATTCTGCAATCGCTGACATATTCCAAAGCCGCTCCTTAAGATGAAACTCCAGAATGGACTCCGCTGAAATAACAACCTGAGAACTTTTGATAAAATCTAATTTCAGTTCGGGATCTGTATAACCATTTCTTGAGACTTCATAAGGATTGGCATTGGTGAAATTTTGAGCTTCGATCTTAATGTTCTGCCCCAATATATAAGCACTAAGAGAATCAACATCAACTTTGCCACATCCTTTAAATGGTGGAACAGATATTTTGCCACCTGTTTCTAGTGAATGATCCGATATAATGAGTCTTCGGCTATAGGCACAAAAATTTGAGGCTTTGAACGGATAAAGCTGACCGTTCATTACATCCTTTTCAGATGTCAGCTCAATGTTTTCACCAAGAATCACACCACCATACTGGTTTACCACTCCAGATTTACCATTGAGATATAAATCCCGTGTCGACTCAATATCGCCTTCATTGGTTATTTCTTGTGCTGAAACATAGACTGATTCTGCAACAATCGCCCCTGCATTTTTCATCGCGCCAACAGCTGCAATATTCACCTCAGCGGCAGAAATGCTATCCAATAAATAGTTATTTCCCGCTGATAAAGCTTTAACCTCAATAGGTCCTGTTGACTCAATATCAACCCGGTTGGCAGCAATAATTTGATCGGAAAGATAAATACTACCGTTCGATCTGACTTTTACCGATTCCAGCGGAACAATACTTTGATCATTATATCGCCCGACATAAGCCCAAGCGCCCTGAGCCTTGATCTGACCACCGACGAAAAGCGAACCGTTATCATAAGTTGATTCAAGATGAAGGTTACCAACAGCAAATTTTCCTTTATTGGTAATTTCTAATGGATATATCGAACCATACTCTTTAACAGAGAAATTCTTATAATACGCATCCGATTGCCTGTCTGAATAACGGAAGTGATTCTGCCCGACGATAATTTGTACATCACCGTTCGAAACTTCTAATTCTCCGGCCACGTCAATTTCTTTGACCTGCTGATGATTCCGGGTCGAGACGATACCTTTCATATTGGTTCTGAATGGCGCATCCACCAGTACACGGCCCGCTGCAATATCGAGTAAAGATAAATCGGTAGCTGTCAATCCACTCCCGGTAATTTCCATACTGCCATTGGTGATCTTAATTGTTTCCAGTTCACCGTAATCTGACTTAATTGTGCCGGTCGCGAGTGTTACGCGCTCAGCATTAGCGATTGAACAACCGTCACAACGAATTCCTTTCGGAGCAGCAAGCACAATATCAGCGGCATGACCTTCCACCCGAATATTTTTGATACTGGCAAGCTGACTATCATTAACAATCAATACAATTGTTTGTGCTGGTGCCTGAGCCACCTTAACATTCATGACAGGAGAATTAAGTAGAACAATATCTTTTCCCTGAGTATCAAAGCTATCGAAATAGTTCAATGACACACCATAGTCGTTTGCTTTTGCAATTTGGATATAATATTGATTGGAACGTTGACTCACCGATACTTGTTCGGCACCACTCTTCTCGTTTCCTGCGACAACCTGACCAAAAGCTGGTCTAAAAATAGATAGCAACAGTACACAGATAAATAATTGAACACTTTGCAAGGAACACATATAACCAGCACTGACCCCGGAATTGAATAAACCCAGAAAAATCGAAACGACCAATACATTATCAATTGTGAATATATTGAGTTATATCAACTTTCCATAACGATTAAAAAACAGACAAATGTCATGAAAATGACAAATATAGGTCGGGAATGATATCATTGATATAAATGTAAACAAATATTTATTATTATTTTTGAGTAGAACGGTCATATTTTTTATATATTTGATACAAGACTCACAAATGACGAATGTTTATATTCACCTTTTAATAATCCCCAAGTTATCGAATCAACAACAATGACAGACATTGAGGACTGAATGTTACTCCTGCATCGATTCGGGATACCACAGACTATTTTGATAGCGTCTTCATCAGCTCAGCTTCAAGGTCTTGTGCAATATCCACAATGTTTAATACTCGAACACTCAGCTCAACAGCACTTCAATTGAATAAATGTTTAATCATACCGACAAACACATCAAAAATATTTTCAATTCATTGATTTTAAAAATAAATACCAAAATTTTTAACAGCATCGACTCTTCAGCCACAACGCATAAGAGAAAGGAATGGCTTGAGATATTAACCATGAAAATCAGATGGTTATATGCATAACTCTTATGGTAGTACCAAACGAGCATTTTTTTACTTAAATTGAGCTAGTTTGCAAAGTAACCCTTAAAATTGCTAGCATATTGGTCGTACCAATAAAAACACAACAACATCATATGGGTGGAAATTTGGCAGCAGATAGATCGACAACAGACAATTTATTCACGCCAGCTCAGGTCGGGCGGGCAAGTGAAGATATCGCGCTTCAGATCGAATCAGCCATTCTGAATGAGGCTTTACTTCCCGGTGATTCTCTTCCCAGTGAGCGGGAATTACAGATCCAGTTTGGTACCGGACGCGGTGTGATCAGAGAAGCGATCAGAGCGCTGAAACAAAAAGGGTTGATTGAAATACGCAAAGGCCCTAAAGGTGGCGCATTTATTAAACAGGTCGATGTTTCGAACATCAGCGAGTCCTTGGCTTTGTTTCTCAAACAAAAACATATCGATGCTTATGAGATAGCCGAGTTCCGGGAAAGTGTCGATCAGAGCATTGCCCTGTTCGCGGTATCGCGAGCGACAGAAAAGCAGAAGTCGCAGATGCTAGCATGCGTCGAGCATCTGGAAAATATCGCGGCCCGGCCTTGTCTGGATTTTGGCGAACTGGCAGAAGCCGATCGCAGACTGAATGTACTGATGGCTGAAATGGCCAATAACGCCATTTTTGAATGGGTCATGCATGCGATGCAACAAGGGTTTGGTTCTTATGATAACAACCTCTACAACGATCCTGATTTTCTGCGTAAGACGGTAGAGAACTGGCGTCATACCGTCGAGCATATTATCAACCGGGAACCGCTCAAGCTTCAGGCATCGATTAGCCGCCACTACTTATTGTTGCAGGAATGTCTGGATCGACATTCAAGCTAAGAAATGAATAGGATCCCAAGTCGATAACGTTGGGTAATGATTGCTCTGAGTGAATCATGCTCTGAATCAGTAATATTCTGACTCAAGAGCGTCCGAATCAATCAGACTCCGGGCAAATATGACCCTGACAAATCACGCTTGGAGAACACAAATAAAGCGATGGAGGATACTTAATGGCACAGACTTACGATTATATTATCGTGGGCGGTGGCTCAGCAGGTTGTGTATTGGCAAACAGGTTGAGTGCAAATCCTAAGCACAAGGTTTTGGTCTTAGAAGCAGGTCGTCCGGATCACCGATTCGATTTTCGCATTCATATGCCGGCAGCCCTGACTTACTTACTGACCGATGGGACATATAACTGGTTATATGAATCAGCGCCTGAACCATACATGCATAACCGTAAGATTGCTCAGCCGAGAGGGAAAGTCCTGGGTGGCAGCAGCTGTATTAACGGTATGATCTACATCCGCGGTAATGCCATGGATTACGAAAAATGGGCCACCGCTGAAGGTATGGAAAACTGGAGCTATAAACACTGTTTACCTTATTTTCGGAAATGTGAAACCCGTCTGCAAGGTGCTGACGAGTATCATGGCTCAAACGGGCCGCTAAAAGTCACCACGGCAAATTGTGACAACCCGCTGTTTAACGCTTTTTTTGAAGCAACGCAACAGGCCGGATACCCACTGACTGATGATGTAAACGGCTATCAGCAGGAAGGTTTTGGGATCTTCGATCAGAATATTTATCGGGGACGTCGTTATAGTGCGGCACGCGCTTACCTGCATCCGGTCATGCACCGGGAAAACTTAACGGTGGTGACGGGAGCAGCTGCCAACCGCATCCTGTTTGACGGAAAAACGGCGATTGGTGTCGAATATACCAAGCGGGGCTCGACCAAAACGGTGTATGGCGGTGAGATCATTTCTTGTGGCGGCGCGATTAATTCGCCTCAGTTACTACAACTGTCCGGTATTGGTCATGAAGAAGAGCTAAAAACGCTGGGCATTTCACCGGTACACCATTTGCCCGGCGTCGGTGAAAATCTTCAGGATCACCTAGAGTTATATGTTCAGTACGCCTGTAAAAAGCCAGTGAGTCTGTATCCGGCGCTGAAATGGTATAACCAGCCGAAAATTGGGTTTGACTGGTTGTTCCAACGCAAAGGGGCTGCGGCAACCAACCATTTTGAAGCCGGTGGTTTTGTCCGTGGCAATGAAGAAGTTGCCTATCCCAACTTACAGTTCCACTTCCTCCCGCTGGCGATTCGTTACGATGGTAGCGCGCCACGTTCCGGACACGGGTTCCAACTGCATGTCGGCCCGATGAACACTGACGTACGCGGTCATGTGAAAATTAAGTCGAAGGATCCGAAGCAAAAACCGGAAATTTGTTTCAACTATCTGTCGACTGAGCAGGAAAGAAAAGAGTGGGTTGAGGCGATTCGGGTCTCCCGCCATATCATCGCCCAGCCGGCGTTTGATGATCTGCGCGGTGAAGAGCTGGCCCCCGGCGCCAGTGCGCAGACAGATGAAGAGATTCTGGATTTCGTTGCCCGCGAAGGTGAAAGTGCTTATCACCCAAGTTGTACCTGTAAAATGGGGTACGACGACATGGCAGTCGTCGATGCGACACTCAAGGTACATGGTGTGCATAATCTTCGTGTTGTTGATGCGTCTGTCTTCCCGGCGATAACAAACGGTAACCTGTATGCGCCAACCATTATGGTTGCAGAAAAAGCCGCAGATATCATTCTCGGGAATGCGCTGGAGCCCGCGACAGACGCTGACTTTTACCGACATCAGAGACAGGAAGAAGAACATGCCGCCTAGCATTGCAATGCGATAGCGAATTGGTGTTATCAATACAGCCAGTCACAAAAGTTGTGACTGGCTGTATTCATTTGCTCTTCATCCCATAAAAAAAGCCAACCACAAAGATTGTGATTGGCTATCAATATGAACAAATTAGGTTCACTAACAACGTCAGTTGGCTAGGTGACCCTCGGCTTAATAAGGGTCATTACAACTAATGCAGTATGTGTGCCAATTTTTCAAGTTTAAATTAACTATTTGATTTTAAAAAATTCGTATAATTATCAACCTATTCGCAATACAGTAAAACTCATATGCCATTCTTAAAATGCAAATCTGTTTTTATTTTGCAAAAACTACTCAACCTCATTGCCACTAAGCACACCTTGCTCAAAGCAATGCACATTATCAAATGTGGTGTTGGCAATGGAGAGTAGCGCTTCCTTGGTCAGAAATGCCTGATGGCCGGTGAACAGCACATTATGGCACGCCGATAATCGGCGAAACACATCATCCGTAATCACAATGTTGGATTTGTCTTCAAAGAACAGCTCTTGCTCTTCTTCGTACACATCCAGCCCCAGAGAGCCAATAACGCCTTGTTTGAGGGCTTCAATCGCATCCAGTGCATTGAGTAACGCGCCCCGGCTGGTGTTGATGATCATCACGCCCTTTTTCATTTTGGCAAAGGCCTGAGCATCCAGCATATGGTGGTTCTCTTTGAACAGCGGGCAGTGCAGACTAATCACATCAGATGCTTGCAGTAAGGTGTCTAAATCGACGTATTCAGCACCAAGCTCAAGAGCCGCGGGGTTTTCATAAGGATCATGCACCAATAACCGCATGCCGAATCCTTTCAGAATTCTCAGTGTCGCCACACCGATCTTCCCCGTCCCGATAATTCCGGCGGTTTTACCATGCATATTGAACCCGACTAATCCATCGAGTGAAAAATTGGCATCACGGGTGCGCTGATATGCTTTATGAATCCGTCGATTGAGGGTCATCATTAAACCAACAGTATGCTCTGCCACTGCTTCAGGAGAATATGCCGGTACACGTACCACGGTGATGTTATATTTTTTGGCGGCTTCCAGATCGACATTGTTATAACCGGCACAACGCATCGCCAATAATCGGGTGCCATTGGCAGCTAAAGTCTGTAACACAGGCTCAGACAGATCATCATTGACAAATGCACAGACGACCGGGCTGTTGTGCGCGAGCCGGGCGGTCTTTTTATCTAACCGGACTTCGTAAAACTCAAGCTCGAATCCATGCGCCTGATTGGCTTGGGTAAAATAGGCTTGGTCATAAGCTTTTGAGCTAAAAACGGATATTTTCATCACTTCATTCCTCAGACTGAACAATCAACGGCAGCAGTTGTTATTGTGTTTATGTTGAGACTCGTTTACTGCCCGCTCTGGTTTTATACCGAAATCATAAAATTATTACTAGTTACTCTTTACAGTGTAAAACATCGTTGTAAGATCAGTTCTCCTTTCTTTTTTAATGGTTATTGTCATGATTGCCTGCTATGAGTCCTATAAAGCCGGACTCTTTCATCCTTCTCAATGGTTACGAAATATCAGTGCCGGTGTGATTGTCGGCGTGGTCGCTTTACCCTTAGCAATGGCGTTTGCCATTGCATCCGGCGTCAAACCGGAACAAGGCCTGTATACAGCTATCATTGCCGGTATTCTTGTCTCGCTGTTCGGCGGATCCCGGATTCAAATTGCAGGGCCGACCGGGGCTTTTATCGTGCTGTTATCCGGCATTGTTCACAACTATGGGGTCAATGGCTTACAAATCGCAACCATGATGGCAGGCGTTTTCCTGTTGCTGTTGGGGATCACCAAACTCGGCAGCATCATTCGGTTTATCCCCGATCCGGTCATTATTGGCTTTACCAGCGGCATTGGCGTCATCATCTGGGTCGGACAATGGCAGGAGTTTTTCGGCTTACCGCAAATTCATGGTGAACACTTTCATCAGAAACTACTGTCGATCTATCACGCTTTCCCTCAGTTGAACTGGCAAACAACCGGACTTGCCCTGTTATCTCTGGTGATTGTTATTTACGGGCCGAAGATTCCTAAACTGACCAAAGTTCCCGGTCCGCTCTTGGCGTTGGTGATCGTGACACTGTTACAAAATACCCTGCATCTGGATGGGATCCGCACCATCGGGACGGCGTTTGGTGGTATTCCTCAGGGATTACCGTCAGTGACACTGCCACAGGCAAGCCTTGCCGACTTGATCCCGTTAATCGGCCCTGCCTTTGCGATTGCGATGCTGGGGGCGATCGAATCGCTGTTGTCCGCCGTAGTCGCTGACGGGATGACGGGGACACGGCACAATTCAAATCAGGAGCTGATTGGTCAGGGGATTGCGAATATGGTGTCACCACTATTTGGTGGGATTGCCGCAACAGGGGCTATCGCCCGGACCGCCACCAATATTCGTAACGGTGGCAACAGCCCGCTGGCCGGGTTAGTCCATACCGCGACCCTGATTATTATCCTGCTGCTGCTCGCACCGCTGGCGGTGAACATTCCACTGGCAACATTGAGTGCGATTCTGTTCGTAGTGGCATGGAATATGAGTGAAGCCCGACATTTTATTAAACTGCTCAAACGCGCCCCGAGAGCGGATGTTATGATCCTGCTGATCACCTTCTTCCTGACGGTTTTTGCCGATCTGGTTGTCGCGGTCAATATCGGGGTAATTATTGCAGTGCTGCACTTTGTCAAACGCATGGCGACAAGTGTCGAAGTCAAAGCCAGTACCAATGTTGAACTGGCTGACGAGCTGGGTCGTCAGGGGATCACTCAATTACCACCGGAACTGGCGGTTTACGCGCTGGAAGGTCCATTTTTCTTTGCCGCTGCCGATGCCTTTGAACGAGTCATGCACAGCATTCCGGAAAAGCCGCAAATACTGATTTTACGCCTGAAATGGGTGCCGTTTATGGACATGACCGGCCTACAGACACTGGAAGAAATGATTCAGGATTTCAGTCGCCGCAATATTCGCGTGATGATCTCCGGTGCCAACGCCCGTGTCACCTATAAACTGCAAAAAGTCGGCATCATCCAACAGATTGGCGAAGATTACTATTTCGCTGAATTTCAGGCAGCACTAAAAGCCGCATTACAACAGATTGAATCGACATCACGCCCGGCAACACCAGCATAGTTTTATGCAAGCATTTTGTTGGCAGACATTGTTCGGTTCAACATTGTTCGTGTCAACATTGTTTGAATAAACATTGTTTGGATGAACATAGTCAGGGTGAATCTTGTTTAGGTAGATATTGCTTGGCCGAACATGGTGTTCGGTCAACATCGGACAAGCAAGATTCAGTGGTTCAGAAAGACTTCAGGATATGCCATCCTGAAGTCTTGACACTCAACCGGTACACTCAGAAGATTCTTGTTCCTTAAGCGCAACAAGCTGGGGTTTATAGACGCCTTCAAAAGAGAGCAAGCGGATTTCGATAGTTCCGCCGAAGAACTCCAGCTCAACACGGGGATCCTGACTCTTCTTCAGTTGTGAATCAAACGTTTCGAACAGATCAGCCATAAAGTTCCTGACTGCCTGTTCGGAATATTCCGAATAATTTTTTTTCATGTTTATACCTGCCAACATTTTTGTGAACTGTTTTTTGTGAACTGATCGTATCGCCAGTTTCATCATCAATGATAGATGTGAATGCATGACTCATCACGCAGACAAGATAAGCCAAGGGACAAAACTCTGGTGGTTTCGTTTTTCAAATGAAATCATTTTTATATTTTAAAGTCACGATGGTCAACCGATCACACGGTGTTTTTTATCCTCTTCATGTTCATTCTGACGCGATCACTCACAAATATGTAACCTTTAAATGACAATAAAATTGATATATGCCGCAAGAGTCTCATCAACATTCAGCAACGACAAACCAGGACACCGCATCCTGTATATCACCTACCGTAGTCGCTTATTATCCCGATGCGTCTGAATCGCGAGATCATTGCCTGATTCGACGCGGTTTTTCCCTCGGGCTTTAGCGGTATACAGCGCAATATCAGCACGTTCGATCATTTGTTCGATCGTTTCATCATTCATGCGACTCACCACACCGAAACTACAGGTACAGCGCCCCACGACATTAAAATCATGGTTCATAAACGCTTGGCGAAGTTTCTCGGCCAGAATATGCACACCATGAAGATCGGTTTCCGGGCAAACAATCAGAAACTCCTCCCCGCCCCACCGTCCGGGAATATCAGTTTTTCTCACATGCTGTTTTAAGAGCCCGGCAATTTTACATAACACTTCATCACCGGCCTGATGACCAAAGGTATCATTCACCACTTTAAAATCATCAATGTCCAGCATAATAATCGATAAAGGATGTTGATGACGGTCTGCCCGAGAGACTTCTTTCTCCAGCGTTTCATCCAGTTTCAGACGATTATGCAGACAAGTCAGTCGATCCGTAATGGACAGCACTTCCAGATGCTTACGATCGGTAATATTTTGCTCGACCGCCGTATATCCAACCAAATGTGCATTCAGGTCATGGGTTGGTTCAATATAAGCAAGTACCCAGTAAACTTCACCCGTTTTACTGCGTTTTTTAATCTCTCCACGCCAGGGCTGTTCTGCCAGAATACAATCTTTTATGTCAGCCGGAAGATTCTCAGATATATCCGGGTGACAGAGTCGATAATATGACTGCCCTTGTAACTCTTCAGCACGATATCCGGAGACTTGGCAGAAAGCTTCTGATACAGACTCAAGATGATCATCCAAATCTGCGGTCGCATAAATAACATAATTATCGATAATTTTATTGGCGACCAATAACTTATTAATCATCTTCTGTGATTTGAAATACATTGAGAAAATATAATAGCCAAAGAAAATGAAGAAAATAAAGAAGCCTCCAATCATCACAATATGATAATGATGGATCGATCGCTTGAGGTAGTTTAATTTATCCTTATCAATGTAATAGATGATTTTCCATGGATAATGTGGTGACAAACGTTCTGAATTGCTGACATAAAATCTCGTCCCTTGGAGCTTGCCACTCTCTTCCACTGTCAATAACGTATCAAAAACCCCAAATTCATCATCATCAACAAATATTCCTGATGTATTTTTATTGATCTCTTTCCAGACTTGAGCATGATCGATTGGCATTTTAACTTGGTATTTCAGCTGATATTTTTTCTCAAGTGAATCGTTCGAAGCAATTTTAAACCATTGACCTATATGGTTTGAAATCCAGAGATCCTCATTAATATTGTATAAACGACTTAACAGATCATCAATTTTATAACTAATAATCAAAACGCCTTGTAAAGCCTTATTTTTCTCTATCTGTGCAACTTTTTCTCCGAAGATCAAAACCGGAACATCATCAATCGCATTAACACTATCTTTCATATCAATACTGAGTGATGAGATAAATATTTTCTTATGGGGAAATGCCATGATATCTTTAAAGTAAGGTGTTCGATGAATATTCGTCAGATTTGCATCTTGGGCAACTGAAACTTTGCCATGTTTATAATTGATTTTAATTTTTTCTTGCCCGGAAAAATCAACCCATTTGACTTCAGTATAGACGCGGCGGGATTGAATAAATGTTCGCCACAATGCGGTCAATTTTGCAGTATTCAGCTGCCCGGATGAATCGAACTCTGCACGCGTCAGTGTTCTTTCAAAAAAATTCAAATCACTTACCCGCCATCTCAGGGCATTTTTCAGCGCTTTTTCAGCGCTAGAGACCTGACTGGTAGCATTGCTTACCAGACTCGTATCCACTTCATGTAACTCAACCCGATAAAGCGTTAGTAGCAACGACAGGAACAACCCGACCAATAAACTATAAATCAAAAATAGTTTGGGAAATTTTTTACTTTGTATCACTTCAGAGCTTCCCATCCGAATAAATGGCTATGAATCACGATTCACAAATTTCCTAGCACTGAAATCTCATCTTGATTGTTTTTAGTATGACTTTAAAGTTTAAGTATGGTGCATCATTGCAATAACACAATATCTGATTCATTTTTGAAGCAGATAGTCCCGGTCAGGTATCTCTGATTGCGATTACTCGGCTTCACTCATCACAAGCTCTGACATTTTATCTATCATTGCCTGTGAAAAAATCGTTTTACGATCGGTTTCCCATATAGATGAAGCGATACTGACCAACACCAGCCCCAAACCAACGCAGAGTGACACTGGGAAAGATGCTTCCAGAGAAAGTGAAGCCCCGGCAGTAATAATCGACTGAGTCAGCAGTGAGACGTGCTCAAGCCCTAACTGACTTAGCAGTTGCTCATCGTTAATCAGGTATTGCAAGATATGGAGCGACTCCCCGATTAATATTTCTACGGATGAGATGACATGGGTTGCCAGAGAAATATCGGCTTCAATACTCAGCGCCCCCAAACCTAATGTCAAAATCTGTGGATGCCGATAACGAAAATCATCACCAGAGAGTAAAGTTGTGAGATATTGCCGATATCCCGGTAACACCAAATAAGTTTCATGATTATAGGTTCTGACGTAAGCGGTAATATCTAATTCCGCACATAGCGCAAGCGGATCGCTGGTTGGTATTTGAGGCGGTTCAGACAGCTCTCGTTGCTGATGCTTTCGCTGATACAACCGGGCTAAAAATTCTCCCCATTCGTCCGGTGATAAGATGGTGATATCAACCTTATCGGCGACGTACTTCAGCGGAATCTCTCGTGCTGCCTGTTGTGAAGACAGTGCCGGCCAGTATATGGGAGAGTGTTTCCAGTAAACCGGACGCTTTCGAGACTTCTCAGTGACGCACGCAGAGATCGCTGTCTCCAAATCGAATTCATTGCTCATCTTTATTTCCAATTCAAAAATATGCTTCAACCATTGAACACTGAAACCGAACTGAAGAAAAAAGCCCTCAAATGAGGGCAAAGCAACGACCGGGATAGACGAAAGAGCTCCGCCATCGCCCGATTCAGCATAGTTTCGCGTAAAATGGGTTGTGAGTTTCCCCATCAAGGGAAATCGCAATTGAACATTCTATTGATTCAAATACGTAGATTATGGAGTGACTTCATAAAAAGTGTATTTAAGGCTATTTGCAGCAAACTCATCATGTTATCCTGTTAAGTCATTGTTTATTCAGCATGTAATGCAGGCTTGCCTTTCTACATAACATGCTCATTTGAGGATATTATTGATCGCATATGAGTAAAAAACAAGTTTCATTGCCGCCTTTTGACTATCTTGCTGGGAAGCAGGTCACAGAAAAACTATGCAACATATTAAACGTCAAAAGTACGCGAGCGTTATCCGAGCAACTCAACGTCCCGACATCGACTTTCGCCACATGGCATAAACGGAATGTCTGCCCTTATGAGCTAGCCATAAGGCTACATCTGCATAAGGGGATCTCTTTAAAGTGGTTACTACTCAATGAAGGCGATCCTTACCCGAATGCGGCAGCTCATAAATATCATGTCAATGATGAGCCCAAACGTCTGGTACATATTGATTTGTTTGCGTTGAAGAATGGACAACTGAATCATCGTGGGACCATGACGTTGGATCAGTTCTTTTTAGACGAATTGGAGATTTCCAATGTGATTGCGGTTCGTGAGGGGGATATGACTTATCTGGTCGATCAGGAATCGACCCGAGCAGTCAGTGGGACTTACCTGCTTAACGTTGATGGCCTGTTGTCGATCAATACACTCCAACGTCTGCCGGGTAAACAACTGGCGCTGAATTTTGATGGCTCGGCTTTGACCGTGAACGAATCCGACGTCAAAATCGCCGGACAAGTTGTTTTATTTATGTCCCGCAGACCATCACAGACTGACATACACCACGAGACGAGTGACGCTTAATGTCCGCAAGTTGAGTATATGTTGGGGTGCCAGATGTGCATCAGCCTTTCAGGGTGTTCAACTGGCACAAAACCATATTGTGCATAAAGGCCATGCGCGTCTTTTGTTGCAAGCAGCATGCGCCGCAACCCCTGTAAGTTAGGGTCCTCAAGGAGTGTGGCCATCAACCATTTACTCAACCCTTTGCCGCGATGCGCTTCCAGAATAAAGACATCCGCCAGATAAGCGAAAGTGGCGTGATCTGTAATCACTCTGGCAAAACCGACCTGCTCTCCTGAATCTAAATACCCCCCAAAACACAAAGCATGCTCAATCGCTTTATGAAGTACCGATTCCGGAATCCCTTCAGCCCAATAACTGGTTGATAGATAGGCATAGATCATCTCAAAGTTGAGATCTTTCTTATCTGAGCTGATGTAATATCCCTGCATGATTTTCTCCTTGCAAAACATCAGATAACGGCGCACTGACATTGCTGCCGCGAAGCAGTAATGAGTAAAAAGACATCAACGCATCATCCCATTTTCTGACGAAAGATCAAGGCCGGAAAACCAAGCAAATCTCATCACTTTCACATCACTTTCACATCACTTTCACATCACTTTCACATCACTTTCACATCACTTTGAGTGAAGAAATTTTGTCACTGATCGCAGAACATATTTGCATATGAAATAAATTAAGCCCGATACTACGTCCCTCCTACAAACGATGGTATTCTGATTCGCACTGTTTGTTCAGCATGGATAACAGGCTTGCCCTTCTGCATTCATGCTCAATTGAGTTCATTATTGATCGCATATGAATAAAAAACAAGTTTTATTACCACCAATCGACTATCAGGTCGGTAAAAAAGTCACCGATAGAATCCGGGAAGTCTTAGATATCAAGAGCGTACGGGCTCTGGCAGACCATGCGGAGATGTCTTATTCAACCATTACAACTTGGCATCAGCGCAAAAGTTGCCCTTTTGATTTGGCGATCCGGTCTCATTTGCATAAAGGTATTTCTTTAAAATGGCTGTTACTGGGAGAAGGTACCCCCTATCCCAATGCGGCAACCCACGCCTATCAGGGAGAAAACAGCGAGGTTAAAAAGCTGATTGATATGGATCTCTTTTGGCTGAGAAATGGCAAACTGGCTCAGAATGGAACGCTGACACTGGAGCAGTTTTTGTTAGACGAATTATCAATTACCAATGTGATTGCGGTTCGCGACGAAGGCCATACTTATATTATCGATCAGGAGGCACAACAAGCGGTTTCCGGAAGTTATCTCATCGATTTCGACGGTCTGTATTCGGTCAATGATATTCAGCGACTCCCTGAAAAGCAGTTGGCCATTGATTTTAAAGGCTCCCCATTGATTGTGGGAGAACATGAGTTGAAAGTGTCCGGAAAAGTCGTCCTTCGGATGTCTCGCGATTGATTCGCAGCCGGAGCGATGGGCAAGGCCAAGTCAGATCCGACAGCTACCCGTGAATCAACATGGACTGAACCGGACTGATTTCAGCAACCTTTTTATTTTGAGGCACTGTCTTATTCAATCACAAAGGCAGCCAAAACAGGCTGCCTTTCATGGGTGCTCTTCGATAGAAATCAGGATCATCTTTCGCGGTACAATCTCGGTTCGCTCAAGATTATTGTCTCTATCAAGATTGCTTTTCGGCGGTTGACATACCTTCCGGAATTGTATCCCAGCTCAGCTTTTCACTGACCCACAGATGGTGTGACGGTGCAAACAAACTGTCATCGGCTAATCCTGTAGGCTTCAGCTTCAATTTAATCGCATCCGGTTGTGCCGGATTGACATGATAAATTCGAACCCCACAATCGGGACAAAATTTCGCAATATTGGTATTGCCACTTTCAGCAATCCGCGACCATTGTTTCATTTCCCCAGAGAAACGAATATTTTCAGCAGAGACCATCACGGTCACACTAAAAGGCGCACCGGACAGTTTTTGACACTCTTGACAATGACAAGCAACCACTCGTTGTGGTGCGGCAAGTAATTCATAAGTGACCTGACCACACTGGCAGGCACCATGGATAGGAAATTCCATATAAATTGCTCCTCGATTCGCTTATATTTTCTGGTACAGACGGATATAACGCCGCTATTGAAGCAGGGACTGATCGAAACCAGACTGGGAATCATCATCGCAGAACCGTGCATTGGGCTCAATCACATTATATTCGCCTGCTCAAAATAGGCTGAGCCCGGGCACGCTCTCAAAAGCAGCAGTTCTTTCAATCTTTCAATCTTTCAATCTTTCAATCAAAAGATTTAAAAAAACACTTTACCTCAAGCTAACTTGAGGTTTTATATTCCCATACGGATTAGCAATAATGGAAAATGGGACAGACTGATGCCAAGCTGCCAACCCGGATTTGGCAATCATTTCTCAAAATAACATAAGGAGTTCATGATGATTCATTTAGAGCACGTTAATCTGGTGGTCCGAAAAGACGATATTCCTGCCATGCTCAAGTTCTATCAGGCAGTTTTCCCTCACTGGCATATCAGAGATCAGGGCGTGTCGGACTGGTACGGTAAAACCCGGACATGGCTCCACTTTGGCGACGACTATCAGTATCTGGCGATCAGTGATAATGGCGAAGGAGAAAACCGTGATTTGACCGGTCATCAGGTTGGGTTAGCACATTTTGCTTATGTTACGAATAATCTTGATGCTGTCATCACCCGGCTGACTGATGCCGGCTTTGAAATCGCAAAAGATGGGATGCCCCACCCGCACCGGAAAAATATCTACTTTATTGATCCGGCAGGATTCGAAGTTGAATTTGTTGAGTACATGAGTGACATTGTCAGCGAAAGAAACAGTACCATTTAACGGATTTAACTGATTGTGTGATAGGTAATATACCGAACACCGCCGTTCGGTATATTGCCAGAAAAATCAAATCGGTAGTATAAGCCGTATGCCGAAAATGATTACTCAGGAAAGATGACTTCTATTTTTTATGTTAATACTCATCGGTTGGTCTATATTTCCTGACAAAATAATTAAATTTTTCCAGAAAATCAGGATTTTCAGTTAAATATTGATTTGACCAATAAACACCAAGTGGTTTATCCATATTTGGATAGATTTCAAATATATCTGAAGATAAACCATGTTCCTCTAAATAATTATTAATTGCTAATTCATTGGCAAGTATGGCATCACAACGCTTCGCTAACAGGGCCTTAACTAATGCATCGGTATTTTTAAAACTCCCGACCGCTTTATAATGATTTGCCTGAAGCCAATACTGCATATTTGAACCAAACCTGACTAATATACAGGCCTTATCTTTAAATGATTCATCCGTCGGGTTAAGCGGATTTCCCCGTAATAGATACCAATTCCATTTCTGTGGAAAGATCACTTCTGAAAATGTTGCATAAGCATCCCGTTTATTATTTTTTGAGGCGAGGAAAAATCCCTGCGCAGCCCCAACCTTTACCATAAACTGGGCTCTTTCCCAAGGATAGACATTGATTTCATAAGGGACTTCCATTTTTTCAAGTATATTTTTAACGACCGTCACCGCCGGACCATCTAAAATATTATCGTGATACACTTGATAAGGTGGCCAGATTTGTGTGGTCAACAATATTTTTTCTGCTGCATACAGTTTTGCACAAAATATCAATGATAATATGCAAACAACAGCATTCGAGATACACTTTCTCATCAATATAGTCCAAATAATTATATTAACAACATCAACCGCTTGGATTCTTTATACCGATCCATTAATGTTTGCGGTCTAATATAATATTTAGCATAGTACATCCTCATCAATATTATCCAGATCACCGATAAAAATAGAATGTAACTTTACATGACAAGATTTAACCATATTAAATATATTGCTTAATCACATTTAAAATAAATTGTTCAAAAACATACCCATATATTGGCATCCGATTCACCGCGCACTGGCTCAGTGAGACATGCTATCCAGAGATACTCATACTGACTTCACGACCCAGCAGTCTCAACGCTCTTTGCTGTGTCGTACTAGATCTCATTCCTAATCCGGGTCATTTCTTCGTCTGGATCTGGTCTTTCAAACTTGGACCAGAATAATGCCAGCATTTCAGGGGTCATTTCGTATGCGTGCTCACCACGCACTGCGTTACGTTGAAGCGCTCTTCTTTGACATTCTTCATAACTGACATCAAGGTAAATAAATTCAAAGTCCAAATCGTGCTCTTTTGCCCACTTGGTCAACGCCAGACGTTCCGATTTTGTCCAGAAACCAAAATCAAATATGACTGAAACATTCAGGTTTATCATTTGAATCGCCGAGGATTGGAACAGCGATTTCAGGGTCAATAAACGAGCATCAAACACTTCACGCGCCATATGTTCACCAAAAAGCGGGATCATCCATTCATCAGCGTTAAACCGAAATGCCTTTCGCTCTTGTTCCAGCTTTTTAGCGTAAGTGGTTTTACCTGAGCCAATAAAGCCACATATAAAGTAAATTTTTGCCATCTTTACCTCAGCATCATTATCTTGATTGCAGCAACCGATTGATGTCCGACAGCAGGTTAGGAGGGGGTCATATTGGTGATCCTTCACCCCGGAGACTTTGAGACATCTTTCGATAAAAAAAGAGAACCACCGCGCCTGATGATAAACCGGTGATTCTCTCATGCTTATGTTTTACCAGACTCTCAGAAAAACAGCGGATCAATCGCTCTTTATGGCTGGTTCGTCGGTGTTATCCGTTTTAATAATTACCGGGATATCCTTAAAAATCAAACTGATAACAAGTCGTATGATGGTAGGTCTCACCTGGCTGAAGAATACAGTTTGGTTGCTGCCATTCAGGATGGTTGGGTGAATCCGGCAAGAACTGAGTTTCTAAAGCAATACCGGCATATTGAGAATAGACATGATCACCACGTCCCGGAGTGCCTGCCAGCCAATTCCCGGTATAAAGCTGAATCGCAGGCATCGTCGTGATGACATGCATTTGCACCCGCTCATCCGCACTGGTTAATGATGCCACGGGACGGGACGCATCACGGGCAGCCGAGAATAGATAGGCATGATCGTAACCTTGTACGGTCATTTGCTGTTGATCCTGCATTAAATCAGCGCGTACCGGTTTTTTCCGGCGGAAATCAAATCCGGATCCGGTCACATCTTGCAAGGCCCCGAGCGGAATCCCGACATCGTTAATCGGCAAAAACGCATCGGCATCGAGCCAGAGTGCATGATCGAGACAAGAATGACCGCGGTCTGCACCGTGCAGATTAAAATAAGCGTGATTGGTCAGACTAACCGGTGTCGGTTGATCCGTCGTGGCATGATATTCAATCAAGACTTGGTTGGCTTCTGTCACGGTATAGGTTACCGACACATCCAAATCACCGGGAAATCCCATCTCACCATCCGGAGACGTCGTAGTAAAGCGGACTTGGTTATCGGTCCGTTCAGCAACATCCCAGCGACGATTGTGGAATGCCTGTTTACCGCTATGCAGACAATTGCCATTTTCATTGGCATCCAGCGTATATTGCTTACCATCAAGGGTAAAACTGGCATTGGCAATCCGGTTGGCATAAGGCCCGATGGTCATCCCCAGATAGCTTGCCTGAGTCAATAACACCTGTTCAGAATCAACGCCCAGCAAAACCTCCCGCATCTCACCCTGTGCGAGCGGTAGCTGACAACTGACCCATGTCGCTCCCATCGGGGTAAATGCAGCACGCATTCCTCGCGAGTTCTGTAAAATAATCAACTCTTTCCATTGTGTTTGATTCTCTGCCGACGTTTGTTCGGCAAATGATTTTTGCATTATTATTCCCTCATGATTCAGAAATCAGGCCTGCCCCTTGTGTTGCCTGGCAGACATAGATAGATGCTTGTAAACCCGTCGCGGCCTGATACTGCCTCTCAACGGCTGCCCGGACTCTTTCCACGAGTGCTGGCGGCACCAGTGCGACCACACATCCACCGAATCCACCGCCGGTCATGCGTACACCACCTTGTGCGCCGATCTCCGTTTTTATCAAATCAACCAGTATATCGATTTCTGGTACTGTTATTTCAAAATCATCCCGCATCGAAATATGGGATTGCGCCATCAATTGCGCGACGGTGTGGATATCGCCGGCAGCCAGCGCCTGAGCTGCTTTACAAGTCCGGTCATTTTCAGTAATCACATGCCGTGCTCTGCGGGCAACGACCGCATCGAGCTCACTGAACCGGGCGTTAAGCTGTGCCAGTGTCACATCCCGCAGTGCTTGAACACCAAACTGACGTGCAGCGGCCTCGCACTGTTCACGACGCGTGTTATATTCGCTGTCAACCAAACCACGCTGTTTATTCGAATTGACGATCATGACAACCATCTCAGCAGGAATCGATACCGCCTGAGTCGTTAAGTCCCGGCAGTCGATTAACAGTGCGTGATTTTCATAGCCTTGCGATGAGATTAACTGGTCCATAATGCCACAGTTACAGCCGACAAACTCATTCTCTGCCTGTTGTGCATTCAGTGCAATCTCTTGCTGGCTAATATCAAGGTTCAGTAACACTTTAAATGTTTGTCCGATCACGACTTCCAGTGCAGCAGAGGAACTTAACCCGGCCCCTTGCGGCACATTGCCGCTGACCGTCATATCCACCCCGCACAATGAGTAACCGCGGGCAATTAAGCACTTCACTACCCCGCGAATATAATTGGCCCACATTTTATCGGGCTGAAATTCGATGGGTGCATTCAAATCAAACTCATCAACGGCGTTCTGGTAATCACAAGCGATGACCCGAATCCGGCTATCCTGACGTTTGGCCGCAGCCACCACAGTCTGATAATTAATCGCACAAGGCAAGACAAACCCATCATTGTAATCGGTATGTTCACCAATCAGATTGACGCGCCCGGGAGCCTGAATCAGGTGGCTCGGCTGATATCCGAAAATTTCGGAGAATGATGTTGTTACATTTTCAACTGGATTAGACATCTGACTTCTCTTTATTGTTCTTTGTAATGAATTTCACTGACCTCACGCAAATACTGCGCCGCCTGCTCTGCCGTCAGGTCGCGCTGCGTTTCAGCCAACATTTCATAGCCCACCATAAACTTGCGTATTGAAGCACTACGCAATAACGGCGGATAAAACAAAGCATGCAGTTGCCAGTGGTCAATCTCCGTTCCTGATTCAAAAAATGGCGCATAATGCCACCCCATCGAATAAGGGAAGGAACACTGGAACAAATTGTCATACCGACAGGTGAGTTTTTTGATCGCCAGCGCCAAATCATCCCGCTGTTCATCGGTGAGCTCGTTCATGCGACGCACATGCGTTTTCGGCAGCAAGAGGGTTTCATAGGGCCATACCGCCCAAAAAGGAACCACCGCCAGCCAGTGTTGCGTTTCGACCACCGTTCGCGCGCCATCATTCAGTTCGGTCTGAACATAATCAACCAACAGATTGGATCCGTGTTGCTCAAAATAGGCTTTCAGCTGTTGATCTTTGCGCTCAATCTCATTCGGCAGAAAGCTGTTGGCCCAAATCTGACCATGCGGGTGCGGTTGCGAGCACCCCATCAGCTCACCTTTGTTTTCAAACGCCTGAACCCAGACATATGACTGTCCCAGCGCTTCAATCTGTTCGTTCCATGTGTCAATCACATGACGAATCTGCTGGCACGTCAGCTCAGGTAACGTTTTGCTGTGATCGGGAGAAAAACAGATCACCCGGCTTAATCCCTGCACGCCTTGTACTTGCAACAGCGGATTGTCAGATTCAGGCGCGGCGGGAGAATCCGGCATCAACGCGGCGAAATCATTACCAAACACATAAGTGTCTGTATAATCAGGATTTATCTCTCCCGAGACCCGAGTGTTACCCGGACACAAAAAACAAGACTCGTCATAACAAGGTATCTCTTGATGATGAGGCGGTTCATTGAGTCCGCTCCACGGACGTTTTGCCCGATGGGGCGAAACCAACACCCATTGTCCGGTCAGCGGATTGTAACGGCGATGGGGATGGGCACTTGGATCAAACAATTGCTTTATCATCTTCACTTACTCTTCATACGTGAATACATCTCATACGTGAATACATCATGGCATACACCGGTAACCATTCGGGCGACGACCAAGTATCTTGCTGTATGTTCAGCACCCGCTCGGTGTCTGACGGTCTTCTGCCCCGAATAAAATGGGAGTCTAACAGCTCCGCTATCTCTGTTTCTGTGATTAAAACCACACAGTGGAAACGTTTACACTAAGACGAATGTCACCGCGATAAGCTGGTTATTTTCTCCGCTATTCAGCGAATTCTGAGAGTGAAACCAACCGGTTGTAATGCTTTTCTTGTTAATACTTTTCTTG
Source organism: Vibrio rhizosphaerae (assembly GCF_024347095.1). Lineage (NCBI taxonomy): Bacteria > Pseudomonadati > Pseudomonadota > Gammaproteobacteria > Vibrionales > Vibrionaceae > Vibrio > Vibrio rhizosphaerae. The sequence goes on from NZ_AP024904.1 coordinate 735,641, forward strand.
TTAATAGGAATGCGCTAGCATAAATCAATACAGCCCAAACCGCTCAGCACAGCTTCAGTGCGAGCCGCTGGTCAGGATGTCATCACCATCCATGCTGTTCTTTTCTACGAAAGATAAATGCCATACCATGGCCGGGTCCTCCCTCCGGGGGCTCAAAACAATAACCTGACCTCATCGATCAAATGACTGTCATGAAGCACATGATTGCTTAAATTAAGGAAGCACAGGTGTTACACGAAATTCCGTTTTTAGGGCTGCTCTTTAGCCCACTGGTTGTTTATATACCCCTTGCAATTGGGATCACTTACCTTATTCGGATCGTGCTATTCCACACGGGACTCTATGGCAAACTCTGGAAACCGGCCTGGATGCTGGTCAGTCTTTTTGTCTGTATCTTATCTCTCACTGTTAAATTCTACGGAGCATAACCCGATGAAAAAATTTTCGACGATCATCATGATTCTAATCGCAGTCTGCTCCGGTTACTGGCTCTGGAACCATTACATGCTGACACCGTGGACCCGAGATGCCAGAGTCAATGCACATGTCATCACTATCTCACCGGATGTTTCCGGTTTTGTCACCCAGGTTGCGGTTCGTGATAACCAATCCGTTCGTCAGGGAGAAACCCTGTTCCAAATCGACCCCAAACGTTACGAGATAGCCGTCGCTCAGGCCAATGCAACCCTGAACAACCGCCTTGCTGCCTGGGAGTTATCGAAACACAAATATGAACGCCGTAAAAATCTTCCCAGTCAGGATTCCATCAGTAGTGAAGATCTGGAAACTGCCCGCATTAACATGGATATCGCCAAAGCCAATTACCAACTGGCACAGGCTCAGTTAGATGAAGCCCAACTCAATTTGGCGCGAACCAAGATAACGGCACCGTTTGACGGTACGGTGATCAATTTAAGTCTGCGTTCCGGCAATTATGTCCGTCAGGGAACATCGGTGCTGGCGTTGGTCGAAAAGCACTCTTTTTACATCACCGGCTATTTTGAAGAAACGAAAATTGCCAGTATTCAGCTCGGCCAGCCAGTCACCATCCAACTGATGAACCACCAACCGCCGCTGACCGGTAAAGTACTGAGCATCGGCCGTGCGATAGCCAACAGCAACACCAATACCAACAGTCAGTTACTGCCACAAATTCAACAAACCTTTAACTGGGTAAGACTCGCCCAGCGCATTCCGGTCAATGTTCAGCTCGATGAGCAAGTGGATCAGCAGCAACTCAGTGCCGGGATGACCGCCTCAATCACCATACAGGAGCCAACGGAGTGAGTGCATCGGTCCTCGCCAAGGCGATCTTTTTTCCGCAGCGGTCGGCCGTCATTTTTGCCACCAAAGGAATTATCGCCATGGCACTGTCGCTGTACGTGGCGATGTACTGTCAGTTAGATCGCCCGTATTGGGCGCTGGTTTCTGCGGTATTTCTGCAAATCAGACCTGAAAGCGGACTCGTCATTGAAAAAGGTATCAGTCAAATTGGCGGTACTTTGGTCGGAGGCATCATCGGCATTGCCATTCTCAATGGGTTGATGCCCTTTCCTGAACTGGCACTGACATCACTGGGACTATGGTTAGGCGTGATGGCTTATTTTTCAGCGATGGTCCGCAATCCGAATGCCATTTATGCCTATACCATGGCGGGAGTGACCCCGATTCTGATCGTAGTACTGACCATGGCGCAGCCCTCGGCGACGATTTCAAGTCATACGGTATTTGATGTTGCTCAGGCACGGATGAGTGAGCTGATCGTCGGTTCAGTCTGTGCCACGCTGATCAGCCTGTTTTTCTGGCCAACCCATGTCAAAGATGGTCTGCACGCCCTGTCTCGTATCGTCGTTAATCAAACGCTGGATTATCTGGTTCATGAGCTGGATGAAGGCAAAACCCATCAGGAACGACATCAGGCACTGGATAAGATTTTAGAAACACTGGCACAGCTCAATGAAAGTACCAGTGCGGTTCAGTATGAAGGACCACAAGGCCCCAGTATTTACCGGGCAATCTCGCTGCTGAATAACAAAATCATGTCGTTGTTGGCTGTGATTCAAATCTTTGGCCGGGTCAAACGTTATCACCCGGAGCTGGATAGTCCGTTCCTCAATACGATGGTGCAGTATATCCGCGAATCCGTCGGTCAAATGCAAACAGAAACCGACCGGCAAGTGTGTAATCGAATTGCCAAAAATCTGCGCCAGAAACTGCTCATGCTCAAGCAGTCCACGGAACACCCTGCACCGATAGAGTTACGGCTGGTCAAAGTTGCCATGGAAATGTCCGCAGATCTGATCGTGGTCTTAACCACCTATCAGGCGATTTTTCACCGTGAAGGGACACGACTGCATGCCCCGAAGTTTCGGCCACACCGCGATCCGTGGATCGGTTTTTCCGTCGCACTGAGAACGGTGAGTATTTTCGCTATTTCTTCTGCATTATGGATGTCTACCGGCGCATCAGCAGTCATCATGATGATGATTCTGCCCGTCATTTTCTCGATGATGATGGCCCGTTTACCACTCAATATCGTGACCATTGTCCTGAAACGACTGACGATCAGTGCGATCGGTGCGGTCTGCGTTGCGATTTTTTATGCGCTCAATTTGCTGTCACAAAGCTCACCGGATTATATTTTGTTATTGATCATCCTGGCCGGGCCTTATTTTCTTGGCTTGCTGGCGCTGGCAAATCGTCCGACCCTGCCTTACGGCCTCGGCTTTTGTATTCCCTTCACCATTTTAACTCGCCCCGGACCGGATATGAGTCTGTCATTTTCGATCGACTTTGCGATTAGCAGCGGACTTGGCATCATCAGTGGCAGTTATCTGTTGTACTGGCTCTTTCAACTGATCACCGGCCCGAGTCTGAAACTGATCCAAAAAGGCGTTTTGAAAGCAACGATCAACGACCTGAAATCTCTTTCGATCGAACAGGACAATGGCGAAACACGTTTTAACGCCCGAATGACCGATCGCCTGCTCCGTTCAATCACCGGAGAACCGACGCCAGACCGCCAGCGCATGACGGATATTGTGTTGACCGGCCTGAACCTCGGCCACATTATTCTGCGTTTTGGCCGGATGTTGAATACGCTCGGCTTAGACCGGCAAGCCTCATCTTATCAACATTGGCAGGCCATGCTCGCGGAAGCTTACGGACTGGCGGCTCAGGGCCAGTTGAGTGAACCATTTCAAAGCGCTTGTGAACAGTTACTGGCCGATCTGCATGCCACCGGGGTCAGTGAAGCTCAGGTACTGATGATCGAAGGGATGATTCAGCGTATCGGATTAACGTTTGAAAGAACCGCGAAGAGCATCAACGACTGATTCCGATTCGGTTCAAATTGCATTCAGCTCCTTCTTCAACTGAAGTAACGACTTCCAGTTCTCAATATCTTGTGGCAACGCCGGCGTATGATGAAGTTCGAAATCTGCCGCCTGTAATAACTCAGCGGTTTCCACTTTATGACCTTTACAGACAAACAGGGCACGAATATTGGCGATCGCATGTAACCCGGATTCACTGGTAAACCGTTGTTCCAGATAAAAATATTTTTCATCCCAGCCGAGAATCCGGCTTTCAATCGCGAATTTTTGCCACGGTTTAATGGCGCGGATAAAGGTAAATTCAGACGCATTGACGACAGGCAACCAGTTGCGTTTCAGGAAAGGTTTCAACAATCCCATTTCTGCCAGCATATAGGTCCGGCCTAAATCCATCAGTGCCGGGTAACGGGCATTGGTCAGGTGCAAATTGATATCACAATCCGTCGGCCAGGCGCGAAATGTTAATCGGGAGAGATCCAATAAACCGAGCCGCCGACAAAAACGCATCCGCCAGATCAAAAGCCAGATAAAACGAAAATAAAGATCCATGAGCAGCTCCCTGTATGTTGCATCCAATCCTTCCGTCGATTCCTTCTGTCGATAAAGATCAGCGTAATCCAAAACTGGTCATACCACAATAAACATATGGGGGACAACCGGACTGCATCGGTTTCGCGTGGATGTAAAAAGTGCAACCTTTCGGTTGCACTTGATCTGCGTGACAATGGCTATCCGGCGATATCAACCATCAAACGATCCGCTGATATCAACCATCAGCTGACCGTTATAGATTAACATGAATTGTTTTGGTTGTGACTTTTCCACCATCATCCGTCACCGTCAATAACACTGCATACTGACCGCGTTTGGGGAAAGTATAGATGAGCGACACCCCATGTTTCTCTTCTCCGTTGGGAAGCGTCCACTTCGTATCAACAATGCGTCCGTCCTCATCCCGGCTTGTTGACCACATCACCACCGTCCGCAGGAAGTTAAAATGCCAGACGCTTGCAATCGGTGCCTGATTCGGTTCAAGCACGGTGACCGATTTACTGATACTACCGGTTGCCCCTTGATCGTCAGTCACGGTCAGGGAAACACGATAAGTGCCTTGTTTTTGATACGTCCACGACGGAGCAGCTGCGGTACTTGTCTGACCGTTACCAAAATCCCAGAAATAACTGACAATATTGCCGTCGGTATCCTGACTATGGTTGATGGCTGAAACGGTCAGGTCATTCACTGTGACATCAAAATCAGCCTGCGGCGCGGTATTGGGTGTCGATGCTTTGGCGATCTTAATCAAACCATATTGATTATTTTCACCATGCTCTAACACATCAATTTGTAACCCCAGTTCAGTCAATAACCGTCCGGCATCCGGTTGGCCGGGATTGCTATAATCCTGATCATCGCTAAAGTTCGCATTGGCAATCAGGCTACTGTCTTCCAGGACGTCACCGTCATTGTTGACCAGACGCAGCGGGGCCTGATCTTGCAATGAAAACGCTGCATCACGAACCTGAAAGCGGGTTTGTGCTGCCGAGCCTGTGTTGGCCCAGACTAACGTATTCTGGTCGGCATCCACCACACCGAGCCAGCCCTGACCGGGATGATTGCCCACCCAGTTATCAGTTAAGGATTCATCGACATACCAAACCAACAGACCCGGTTCAAACGACATCAGGGCATTGAAACGCCGCAAATGTCCTAAACCGGCATCAACTCCTTCATGACTACGCCACTGGAGCAGGTAGTAGTGATCGGCGGTATGGAAACCGTTATTGAGCCGGAATCCGGCAAAGGTAAATGTCGGTGTGCCTTCGGCATCATCGATCAGTGTGGTAACACCATCGGCTTCAAGTTGTAGGTTATCCAGATAGAGGCCAGCCATTGCGAGACCGCCGTCTGTAATATACTCAAACCCTAGATCAATGTCCTGACCGGCCCATTTCGACAGGTCAAATTCAGCATCAACCCACCCTTGTGACTCACCGGAAATTGCCGGCACTAAACCAGTATTCTGCGGATCATCCATGGTGGTGATATTCCCGGCAATCGACTCACCATTGACCGTCACCCGGGCAAAATCATAGTCCTTCTCGATTTGATACCAAGCTTTAAATTTCAGCACGACATTCGATGCATCCGGCACCGTCAAAGTGCGGTGCATGTTGTGCTTCAGATTGTCGCCTTTATCGGAATAAAAATCATAACGGCCTTCATACGGCGCCAGATCTTCAACTTGTTTCGGGGGTAAAGGAATTTTGACCAGATTCTGCTGCACGGTGTCGGTTGTCTCGCGCAGCTTAATCACCTTGGCTTGTTGTGCCAGCTCATCCAGTGTGACTTCGGTGGCATTCACCCACTTGCCACCGATCGCGTCTTGCAGGAACTGCTTCGACCAGGCTGAAAACGCGGTCGGTTCGGTGCCCGGTACCTTGCCGGCCCAACTGCCTGAAGACATAATCGACCAGTAAGAAACCGGCTCACCTTTCCCGGTATACTGCGTATCATATTCATCCGGTAGCCCCAAATCATGCCCGTATTCATGCGCACAAACTCCGGCAGCGGCATCAATGGGCTGCATGGTATAATCATAAGCGGCATACTGGCCGTTGAACCGGCCCGGGACGTTACTTTGCGTGCCCTTCAAAACATAAAACTGTCCCAGATTATGTCGGTGTGACCAAATCGCATCATCCCCCAACACACCACCACCAGCCTCTTCACCGACCGATGAGTGGAAAACCATCAGATGATCGATAACACCATCCGGTTCACGGTAGTCCCCGTCATTGTCATAGTCATAGCGATCTTCAATATCAAAATCGGCAAGGTTGATATTAGGGTCTTTGGCCAGTTGATCCAGCGCTTCGCGAACCAGCTGCTGTGGGTTGATATCATTGCCGCCGGATGCCGAATGACCGCCATAATAAGCAGCTTTATGCTCAGCACGATACCAGCCCATAACCTGACCGGAAACGCCGTAACTATCGCCGGATTCCTGATGATAATATTGGCGCATTGAAATCAGATTTTGCCCGCCCGGGCCGTCATAGCCGGTATCAGAGAACAGTAACGACTGATAATGTTCAGGCGGATAATTGTCATAAAACATATCCGTCAGTTCGGGGGTAAGCCGGTTGTCATTCCATGGCAAATCAGGGAAATCAATCAACAGAACCAGAATTTTATCATTCCGCTTCTGGCTGACATCCAACGCAAAAACATTGTGTTGCTGACTTCCGCCGGTTTTCATCGCTTTCAGCACTTTTGCCCGGTTGAGCAGTGCTTTCTTACCAAGCTGATCATCACCGCTAAAACCATGATCGATTTTTTTGGCTAAATAGGCTTTGAGCGCACGCTGTTTCACGGCTTCCGATGCGTCGCGCTCAACCACGCCTTTACGAATCAACATTTCGATCAGCTTTTCTTCATTGACCACCCCCATATCAACCGGGGCATGTGCATACGTCTGACTGCTGATCCCAATACAGCTCATCACTGCCGTTACAAGCAAGGTTTTCCTTATTTTTATCATTGGATCATCCTTTTTATTTTTGATGTTACAAATAGCCAACTATTCCTGAAATTTGATGAAGGATAACCATCAAAATGAACAGGTTTGTTGTGAGTGAAATTATTGTTTAGGTGGTGCAATGCACGACTGTGAAGCCGTTGTTTCAGGTGATTTATCTGGATGTTTTTTTGCCTTTTTATTCAGATAAATACGAAGTGCTTCTTGCTGTTCTTCGTAGGTTAAATCCTGACAGATAACACCACGTTGAATCAGCGACTGAAGTAATTTTTCGTCTTGAGGCGGAGAGCCGGAATAAGCTTGGGCTGAGCAGCCCAACATCAATAAAAATGCGATCCTTGCTTTCATATTGAGTCTGTTTTCTGTAATTGATTTTTACAAAATATATTTATATTTACATTATTTCAACAAATAATTTCGCAATGTATTTTATTCGTCTGAATCGTTTAAAAATATAATGAATAGTCATCATGGACAATCATGATTAATTGATAAAAAAGAAGATATGACCAGCATGAACATCATCTTTGAATAACATTTACCGATTAAAAATCCATATTATGGATATGAAAAATTATGACAATTAAATAACTTATATCTGGATATATTGGAGTAAATATCACAGATAAAATTCAATCATGATGAAGGAGATAAATTGATTTCAATCATACCAGACCCTATCTATTTTATCCTGAGAATGAATGAACGCATGAACAATAGAGACTGAATGGGGAGGCGAACATAGGGCTATTTATTTTCCCTGTCTGTTTTCAAATATGATTCATCTGTAATTGATTAAATTATATATCCACAATGATACAACTAAAATTGTCATTGATAACTTTTCCACAGTTACGTTTTTTTGTTCTTGCTCCTTGCTATTGTTTAATTGTGCTTTATGTCTCAAATATCATAAAAAAACTGGTCAGACAACAAATATAACCCATTGATTAATAATGATTAATATATTTGATAATTTGCTCTTTTTGTAATATTTGTCACATTAATAAAATATCATAAATCCATTGTTAATTTAGACAAATTGATTATATTCCATGACCACACACAATAAATATTGGTAAAACTGTACCCTGGAGAATAAATAAAATGACAACGACGACTACCAATAAATTGTCGGTCAAGGAGAAAATCGCGTATGGCTTAGGCGATACCGGTTGTAACTTTGTCTGGCAGACCGTCATGCTTTTTTTGGCTTACTTTTATACGGACATTTATGGGCTCTCTCCCGCACACATGGGAACCATGTTTTTACTTGTCCGTTTCATTGATGCCGTAACCGATCCGATAATGGGATCAATTGTCGATAGAACACATTCAAAACATGGTCGCTACAGACCTTACCTACTGTGGATTGCGATCCCTTTTGGGGTCGCCTGTATGCTCGCTTTCTTCACCCCGAATTTTGGCGAAACCGGCAAACTGATCTATGCCTACGCCTCTTATATTTTCTTAACACTCATGTATACAGCCATTAATGTACCTTACTGTGCGATGGCCAATGCACTGACCAATGATTCGAGTGAACGGACATCACTACAATCGTATCGCTTCGCATTAAGTACCGCTGGCGGGCTGATTGTTGCGATGGTTGCACTCCCGCTGGTGGATGTGATCGGTCAGGGAAATACGCAAAAAGGTTATTTGGGCGCAATGGCCGTGATGGGACTCGGTGCTATCGCGTTATTCTTTTTCAGTTTTGCGAACACCAAAGAGCGCCATGTTCCGACCGAAGAGAGACAATCTGCACTACAAGACTTAAAACGACTGATGAAAAACAGCCAATGGCGAATCTTGTTTACTGTCAACGTGGTGCTGCTCACAGGGGTGGTCTTTAAAGGGGCATCCACGATGTACTATGTCAAAGTCGTGATGGGCCGTGCAGATCTTGCCACCATTTTTATGGTTTCCGGGATGTTGGCCAATATCGTCGGGGCAATGTTGTCCTCACCTTTATTCGGCAAATATAACAAACCCACCATGTACCGGATTCTGACCGTGATTTCCGGGATTCTCGCCGCCTTGCTCTATCTGGTCGATCCTGCAAACGTCCCGGCAGTCTTTGCATTAGTCGTCCTGCTGGGTATCGTGCAAATGAGTACCACTCCGATTTTATGGAGTATGATGTCCGATGTCGTTGACTACGAAAAAACCCGCAGTAACCGTTCACTCAGCGGCATGGTCTTTTCCACCAATCTGTTTGCCATCAAACTGGGGATTGCCATCGGTGGTGCCGGTGTCGGTTGGATTCTGGCATGGGCTGGATATGAAGGTGGCGCAGCGGTACAAACACCGGAAGCAATCAACGCGATCAACTTACTGTTTACCGTGATTCCCGGATTGTTTTTTGCCTCACTTGCGATATTCATGCTGTTCTACAGACTGGATAATGACAAGCTGGCTCAAATCAAATCCGATCTGGCAGAGCTGGAACTACCGCATGATCCCCGCTCAGCAGAGCCCGTTCCGGCTCAGAAAGATCGCGAAGCGTTAATATAAAATATGTGGATTGAACAGAAGATATTCGGGAAACCGGAAAGATGTTTCATGAGAGGTTGATATTCACTGTTGGTTGCCTGAGGCAACCAACAGTATCCAATCTCTGTGAGATTGGCTTAGAAAGAATACGATGTCTTAACATATCCTTCGCCAACTTCAGACGAGCTTTGGTTGGCAACAAACAAATGATAAATCCCAACCGGCAACCTAACAGAAATCCTGCTACTGAATCCTTCAACAACATATCCATCTGTATCAACCAGATATAAGCTTAATGAACCATGAGAACTATTGGTTAGGTCCGCTGTGATGTATTTATCATCACAGGTTTGCTCAAAGGTTTTGATTAACTTGGTACTCTGCGGTGAAAGATTTCTGAAATTATATGTCTGAGTCGAGCTCCCTTTACATCTGAAATCAATTCCAAAAGCAGCATTCGCAAAACCTTGCTGTTCAATTTGCTCACTTTCTTCTTTGGTTAAATCAAACGACATTGTTCGCTTGACGACCGTCGCAGGTTCCTCTGCATTCACGGTATAAGAAACGCCATCAATCACCATTTCTGATGGCAATTGAGCAGCCTGCGTCACAAACGACAGCGCGCTGAGGGAGAGGATCACAACTGACTTGATGAGATTCATCATAATAAGACTTCCTTTTACTGTTATTCACACTTTATATAAAACCAAGTGAATATAAATAACATGCATAAAATTCAGTCTCAACCCACTGTATATAGCACATTCAATCCATGCCACAGAATTGATAATCCCTTTATTTTTCAGTCAAAAATGCGAGTCAAATCCTTGAATTTGCTTTATCCGTCTGATGGGAAGCCCCCTGGACACATAGCCAGCGGAAAATGGCGAGTTGAGCCGGTAGGTAAAAGAGGTATTCGGGATGCCACTGCACTCCGAGTATTGGCATGTGATTAGTGCTTTCCACCGCCTGCGTAAACTGGTCTAAATCCGTACCGACCACTTGTAAATCCTGACCAACATCCTGAACCGCCTGATGGTGCAAACTATTCACCCGTAAGTGTGTCTTTTGACACACTCTCGCCAGTTGCGATTTCGGGCTCAGTTGCACCTGTTTGGTCGGCAGTAATCCTGAACGGTTATATGTCTGTCGGCGCAGCTCACTGATATCGGCATATAAAGAGCCGCCTTTGACCACATTAATTAATTGTAAGCCGCGGCATATACCGAGCAACGGCTTCCGATGTTCAAGTGCCCATTCGATCCAATCAATTTCCAACTGGTCACGGTCCGGATCAATGCGTACCTGTTGATTCACATCACCGCCATAATGCTCGGGGCTGATATCATCTCCGCCTCCGATGATCAAAGCATCCAACGGTTCCCCCGACCATGAATGGCGGACACTTAAACGGATTGCCCGTGCCCCGGCCAGCCATAATGCAATTCGCGTACACCACCACGAAGGCGACCAGCGTTTGCCATTGCCCGTTACGCCCACCCTCGGTCGTTGAGCCATTGTGAAATCTCCTTTATCCAAACTTTGCGATCAACACCAATCAACGGGCGATCTAATTGAAGAAAACGCATACTCAGCGTCTCAATAGCTTGCGGATCAGACGCCAGTTTTTCGACAACACACCATAAATCCCAGCTCTTGGTCAGATCCCAGTTGGCATCTTCAATACGACAATCCGGCAGACGGTAGTGGAATGTCGGCCGGGCTTTGATTTTTGGATCATCGACTACCTGACGCACCCGGTCTGCATCGATTTCCGCCAACAAAGGCAATAAATCCAGCGCACGATTACGGGTAGCATTGTGTTTGAGATAACAATCAAACAGCTGATCCAAATCAGTCGCTTGCGCCTTGAGCAAGACTTTCACATAAGCGTCAGGATAAAGTGCGATATAGGGACTGAGCCGACGGGTCGGATCGACATCATGGGCTTCGACCAGCCACCATTGAAGTAAAGCAAATGCTTTGAGGTAGTGATGAATCGTAGTCGCCGTCAAATCCGGTAATTCAGGGTTAATATGCACACCAAAGGCTGCGATGACAGAATCTTCGGTGCCTTTTGCCCCGGCTTTACGGAGTGCAGGAATCAACTGATTCAAGGGGTCGAGTTGGTCCAGCGGGATCGGCGGACTGACAATCTCCAGTGGCACAACCGGCAAAGCGGCTTGGTGTAACAGATCGACCAACTGATGACCATCATCTTTCTGCCACGCTGTTTTGGCTTTACGTTTGAGGAAATCCCAGTCTAATTCAATGTTGAACGTTCCTAAGTCATCGGTACGCACACGAAACTCAACTGCGGAGCGCTGTTCGACTTGGCCCCCCAAGCTCGAACACAAAGGTTCAATCGCTTGTTCAAGCGTGAGACCGGTAAATTCTAGTTCGAATCCTACCTTTCTGACATCGCCATTGGCGGTCTCAGTGATAGGCGGCATCTTAAATGACATTGATAAATCACCGTTTTTATAGATTATTTTATCAGTCTAGCATATTGACCTTGGGATTTTGCAAGATGGCCAGATGTCTGAGGCGGGGTTCTGACATTGACTTGATAATGAGGCGGAGCCAAACAGAGACCCATTCAGCTCAACCACCACACCCATCAAGAAGGTGCCGTGGTATGGGGCAACATCGCCGCGACAGTGGCATTGTTTAACCCGTCAATCCCAGTGATCCAATGGGTTCACCGTCGGGGCTGGCGATGCAGCATGAACGCAACCGAGTTGCGTTCAGCTACTCAGGTTAAATTAAGATGCACGCGTTGCGAGTGGCATCTCGGGATCCGGTTCATGAGTGATCCGATTGCGTAAATCACGACGAATAATTTCAATCGACCAGAACCAGATCAGATGACCGACGATTTCAGACACATGTTCATACCAAGGCAAATCAAAAAGCGGTGGCGTCAATCCCATCAGTGGGAAAGAAATCATATGAACAAACAGTTGTGCTAAGGCACCGGCCAACAGCCCCTGCCAGAGTTTAAAAACAGGGAAGCGTTCTGTGACCACGCAATAACCAACCGCAAACACAATGGAGAAAATAATGTGTGTGACACCAACCCAGTTAAACGCATGTCCCGCAAAGGTATACACGGCGCTGTTCGGATCCGCGATTCCGAGCCAGTCACGCAGAAACACATAAGGCGGATTTAAGAAATTACGTGAACAGTCAACCTGTCCGGCAATCCGATGAAGTAACTCGGGCGAACAGGCAGCACTGAAAATATCATCGGGGCTACGAGGCGGTAACGGATGTTCAGCACCCCACTTAACGAATGCAGAGACAATGCCTGCGATAAGGCCAATGAATGCAGCCAGACCATAGCGGCGGCGGGCAGGATCAGATTGTTGAAAAATATTCATAACACCATCTCAAATTTGACTGAAAATTATTTACAAAACAAAAAGTTAAAAAACAACAATGCGGGAAGGGTTATAACACCAATGCATAGAGATGTACATCACAATTCTGTGCTAAAGCACTGGACAGATGAGATGAAAAGACGGACATAAAAAAGCGCCTCTGAAACCAGAGGCGCTGCGTAAGCGTGCCAAACCTTCCCTCAAATTACAGGGACAAAATTACAGGGACAGGCACTATCACCATGATTAATATTTTCTTCTTGAGATCACTTGGTCTATATACAATAAGTGATATATTAATTAAAGTTAGAGTCTGATTTTAAATATAAAAAAATCAACGTTCTGATTTAATTCTACGAATAAAACCAGATGACTTGGATCACCAATACAACAATCAAAATAGAGAAAAGCAATATGAAAAAATTTATTATTTCAAGTATCTTATCTTGTATCGCACTTCCGGCTTTCGCAGGTACAGCCAATATTACAGGGTGGTATGCCGATGCAAGCCCTTCTGGGGGTCATTCTTGTTTTACAGTTTCAAATACTTCCGGTGTACCTGCTGATGTGACAGTTCATTTATATAATCAAAACGGTGAAGAATATACAGAAAAACTATCATCAACGATTTACATCACTGCAGTTGGAGAGACATATACCTTACCTGCACTGGCAACAAGTCGGTTTTGTACACCACCGACGTCTCAAGGCGGTCTGGGATTCGGAACAATAGAAGCACATGCTGCGAGTGGCTATCAGGGGCAAGTCAAAGTCGTTGCGAATGGTTGGTACCATAACAACGCTGTTGGTTTCTCAATTCCGGTCAACAATGGTCAGCCTTTCTAATCATTTTCTTCAATAAAATCCGCAAGCATATGAGACCCACCTCATTCACTGCTAGCCTCTGGTAGACAAACAAGTCTAACACCATAAAAAAGCGCCTCTGAAACCAGAGGCGCTGCGTAAGCGTGCCAAACCTTCCCTAGATCAGCACAATAGGCTTCACAACATCATGTCGGTGAAGCGGGGAGACAAAACCCTAGAAGAATCCCAGCGGGTTAGTGCTGTAACTCACCAAGATATTCTTCGTATTCTGATAGTGACCGAGCATCATTTTGTGCGTTTCCCGGCCAATGCCCGATTTTTTATAGCCACCGAAAGCAGCATGTGCCGGATACGCGTGGTAACAGTTGACCCAAACCCGGCCGGCTTCAATATTTCTTGCCATGCGATATGCCAGATTGGTATCGCGCGTCCAGACCCCGGCACCCAGTCCGTACTCAGTGTCATTGGCTATCGCCAGCGCTTCCGCTTCATCTTTAAACGTCGTAACAGCAATTACCGGGCCGAAAATCTCTTCCTGAAATACCCGCATTTTGTTATGGCCGAATAGCATCGTGGGCTGAATGTAGTAACCATTTTCGATGCCATCACTCTGCTGCGACACATCTCCGCCAAATAACACTTTCGCCCCTTCGTTACGACCAATTTCAAGATAGCTGAGAATCTTGTCGAACTGTTCCTGTGACACCTGCGAACCGACCTGCGTTTCGGTATCGAGCGGATTCCCCTGTTTGATGGTTTTCGCCCGTTCGATCACTTTCTCAATAAACCGCTCGTAGACCGATTCATGCACCAACACCCGAGACGGACACGTACAGACTTCCCCTTGGTTGAAGAATCCCAGTAAAATCCCTTCGATACACTTATCCAGATATTCATCTTCGTAATCAAATATGTCAGAGAAATAGATATTCGGTGATTTCCCGCCCAGCTCCACGGTCGATGGAATCAGGTTATCTGCGGCACATTTCAGGATATGGTTCCCCACTTGGGTTGAACCGGTAAAGGCCAGTTTGGCAATCCGGTTACTGACGGCTAATGCCTGCCCGGCTTCAGCACCATATCCGTTGACAACATTGACAACTCCCGGCGGCAACAGGTCACCAATTTTTTCCATTAATACCAGTATAGACGTTGGTGTCTGTTCTGCTGGTTTTAATACCACACAACAACCAGCCGCCAGTGCCGGTGCCAGTTTCCATGCCGCCATCAGCATCGGGAAGTTCCACGGGATGATCTGCCCGACCACGCCGATCGGTTCAGGGAAATGGTAACTTGCGGTGGTACTATCCAGCTCCGCCGCCGAACCTTCCTGCGCACGAATACAACCGGCAAAATAACGGAAGTGATCGACCACCAACGGCAGATCCGCTGCCAGTGTTTCGCGGACCGGCTTACCGTTTTCCCATGCTTCAGCAACTGCCAGCTCTTCCAGATGCGCTTCAATACGGTCGGCAACTTTGAGCAGAATGTTGGCACGCTCAGCCACTGACGTCGCCGCCCATTTGGCACGGATCGCGTGGGCTGCATCCAAAGCAAGGTTGATATCCGCTTCCCCGGAGCGGGCAACCTGGCAATAAGGCTGGCCGTTCACCGGAGAAATATTGTCAAAGTAGGTTCCACCGACCGGTTTGACCCACTCGCCACCGATATAATTGTCGTAATGGGATTTAAAGTTGATGATCGCATCTGCTGTTCCGGGTTGCGCATAAATCATATGTCGTTCCTTCTGGCCTATTTTACTTTCACACATTCGTTTTCACGTATTGGTTTTCACGTATGGGTTTTCACGTTCATGTCATTGTTTGTTTTGACATTGTTCAGGCGTTATTTTTTGCCTGTATTTTTCTGTGTAACGCAAATCACAGGCCAGTATCGAAATCCTTGTTGTTACCTTTGTGTAACACTATGATTAACAAAAAATAACAACCATAACCTGTTAGCATCGGGATAACCTGATGATTCTCTCCAAATTGTTCCAGTGTTACAAAATGGAACACGGTTGATGTGAAAGAGTGAAACAATGATGCAACATGTTCAATTTTCTGCCGGAGACTGGCTGACATCATCTTGGGATCGATGTCATCAGGCTGGTTTAAAACAACGTCGACAGCCTGAAAACATCATCCTGTCCAATGCCGAGCTCAAAGCGCGAAAATGGTCGGTCAATGCTTTACTACAAGCGGTTGAAACTTATGCGGTGCCACTGTTTAATCAGATGTTTGCCCATAGTGACAGTCGCCTGATCCTCACTGACCGGGATGGGGTCATTCTGGCCAGTTGGGGACAACCGCGATTTAAAGAACGACTCACTCAGATTGCTCTGGATAATGGTGTCTGCTGGCAGGAAAACCTCAAAGGCACCAATGCCATCGGCACCGCCATTGTTGAAGCCCGGCCATTAACCATCATCGGCAAGCAACACTATGTTCATCAACACCAGTTTATCAGTTGCTCCGCCAGCCCGGTCTTTAACCATCAGGGGCAACTCATCGGGGTTTTGGATATTACCAGCGAACAAACACAGCACGATCTGTCGACCCAGATGCTGGTGCAGAATATGGTACAACAGGTAGAGAATCACCTGCTGTGCGCCATGCCCGACAGTGCCGTTCAAATCAACCTCGCCTGTGAAGAAAAGCTGCTCAATAGCGGCTGGCAAGGCGTGCTGGTTACCGATGAGTCGGGGCAAGTGCTCGCCCATAACCATATCGCGTCTCAGTTACTCGAGTGTCCCCATATGATTGGCCTCCCGGTCGAGCACTTATTACATCAGCAAAACCGCTCACTGGTTTTTGAAAAACACCCGCTGCAACCCGCCGCCAAAAAATCCAGTGCCTTTCGCTCGGCCAGTCCATTGACGACTTCCTGTGATCTCCATTTCGGTGATGCCCGCATTGAACAAGCATGGCAACAGGCGCATAAACTGATTGATAAAGAAATACCGCTGCTGATTCTGGGTGAAACCGGCGTCGGTAAAAATGAATTCGTCAAAGCACTGCATCAACACAGTTCACGGCAACATCGTCCGTTAGTGATCGTCAACTGCGGGGCGATTCCCAAAGATCTGATTGAATCCGAACTGTTCGGTTACGTTGCCGGCGCCTTCACCGGTGCGAGTCCCAAAGGTTATCGGGGGAAAATCCGTCAGGCGCATCAGGGGATGCTGTTTCTGGATGAAATTGCAGATATGCCGCTGGACGCTCAGTGCCGCCTGCTACATGTATTACAAGAGAAAGAAGTGATTCCGGTGGGGTCGGGTCAGAGTGAATCCGTCGATATTCAAGTCATTGCGGCCACCCATAAAGATTTAACCGCAGAAGTCGAAGCCGGACGGTTTCGTCAGGATCTCTATTATCGTCTCAACGGTCTGGTCCTTGAGCTTCCCCCATTGCGGGAGCGGCAAGATCAAGCCCAACTGATTGCGCATATTCACCGCCAATATCGCCTGAATCAGCAACACATCTGTCCGCAACTGCTGCAAATTCTGCAAGCTTATCGCTGGCCGGGTAATATCCGTGAGCTGGATAACATGCTGAAAGTCACTTGCCTGCTCACCAGCGACGAACCACTGCTGACGCTGGCGCATATCCCCGGTCATATTCTGAAATCATTGACGGCAACGGCACCATCTCAATCACCGTCATCATCGGGGACTGAACTGCCGCCATCGCTGCGCGTCAGTGAAGCGCAGCCGGATTTGAAAACGACGGTGGAGACTCGCTTACTGCAAACCTATCAGGCAACACAAGGGAATATCAGTCAAACCTCGCGGTTACTGGGGGTCAGCCGGAATACCATTTACCGCAAACTCAAAATGCTCGGTATTTTGAGTTGCTAACCGGTTCAGACATTCAAAAACTCGACCGATCCAGAACCCGGGCTTTCAAATAAGAACCAAGGCACTTCACTTTACTGATCGCCTCAATTTCGGCCAAAGCCGCTGCGATGACCGGGTCTTGATAGTGCCCGTCTAAATCGATAAAAAAGTGATATTTACCGAATTGCGTGCAGGTCGGGCGGGAAATAATCGACGTCAAATTGATTTTACGGCGGGAAAAAGAGGTCAGAATCTCGCCGAGAAAACCGGGATGATCATGCTCATCAACGACAATCAGGCTGGTTTTATAGTCGGCTTCAGCATAATAAGTCTCCGAATAATGCTGGGCAGCAAATACCCAGAACCGAGTCTGATTATTCTCGTAGTCATTGACGTTCTCAATCACCGTATGAAAGGTCTCTTGGTTCGCGCTGTCAGCCGGAACAATGGCAGCACAGGGCTGTGAGGATTGACGGGCCAATGCCAGTGATTCGGTGTTACTCTCGGTCAGGATAATCTGACATGTCCCCAGAGATTCAATGAAACGACTACACTGCCCTTTTGCGACAAACTGAACAAATAATTGCTGAATATCTTGCAACGCCACCGCGCTCACACAAGCAAAACGAATCGGCAGAATCACTTCCCCGATCACTTTGAGATCCGCGTGAATCAATTGATCAAGCACCGAAGGAATAAATCCCTCAGAGAAGTTTTCAATCGGTAACACCCCGACCTCGCAAACCGCGCCAATCGCATCCAGTGCGCGTTCGATTGAAGAAAAATACGCCAACTCATACGGGAACATGGGAGCATCAGCGGGCAGTGCTGACTGCTCCGTGATGTAGCGAAGTGTCGCTGTTTCTGAAAATGTTCCCCGCGGCCCTAATGTTGCAATTTTTTTCATGTCTGTCCCTAACTCATAACCAGCCGGAAAAAGCAGCCGGTAGTCTAACATAAAAATAAAATCAACAGATGCGTCTCATCAGGCTATCTGCACCGACGCGCTCTCCGGTATGATAGGCGGCAACCTTTTGACGAGATGATCGCTCCCGATGCTTCAGACCCAATTAATCAGCTTACTACCGGATTTAGCAACCTTTATTCTGATTGTGAACGAAGGCAGTTTCACCGCCGCAGCGGCAAAACTCGGTGTCACGCCTTCGGCGCTGAGTAAACTGGTCACCCGGTTAGAGCAGTCGCTGCACGTCAAATTACTGGAAAGAACCACCCGAAAACTGATGATTACTCAATCCGGCCAACAGATTTATGATCAGTGTCTGGTGATGATGAAAGCCGCCCAACAAGCGGTTGATTTGTCAACTTCAGAGCATACTCATCCGTCGGGAACACTGACGGTTGCCGCGCCGGAAGCCTTTCTTAATTCGGTTTTGCAGCCGTTGGTCGTGCCCTTTCTCAAACAGTATCCGGATATTCAGTTACGTTTACGCTCGGTAGACGGACACATTGATCTGTTTAAAAGCAATATTGATGTTGCGATTCGTTTAACCGATAAACCGGATGAGAATCTGGTGATGAAAGAAATTGGTAAAACCAACCTCGTTCTGTGTGCCAGCCCCGACTATCTGGCTGAGCGAGGCCAGCCCGGCCACCCGTTCGACCTAAAACACCACGACTGTCTCTACCTTGCCGAACATAATAAAGACAATATCTGGACGTTTATGAATACTCAGGAAACCCACACGGTCACCGTCACCGGACGCTATGCGGTCAATCACTCGCAGATGCGACTCAATGGGGTCAAACACGGGTTAGGGATCGGCATTTTTCACGACTTTGTCGTGCGGGACGCATTGGCCACTGGTGAGATTGTCCGGTTATTACCCGACTGGACGATCAAAAGCAGCTATCACGGGGCGATTGTGATGCAATACGCCCAAACCCAATATATGCCTGCCCGCGTGCGGGTGTTTATTGATGAAATCACCCAGCAACTCACCGCAACACTTCGATTTGACTGACGATTGATGCATCCCGGCGGGATTTGCATTCGCCAGCCCATTCACCATGTCTCAACCAAACGGTTCAATCGTGCGATGATTCGGCGGTAAAAATACGATCAAACTGATTTAACTCAATCACTTTGGCATTGGCTTTTCGTTGCCATTTTGCCTGACTCGCGACCAGCCAGCGTTGCTGTGAATGTTGAATTATCGCCTGACTGACGCTTGCCTCCCGGAGTTCATATTCCATCGCAAACTCTACCGGCTCTGCCTCGGCCAATCTGCAAGACTGATTCAAACGACTGACGGCAGCACAGCCGACAATGCCAATATCGGCTGAAAAACGACTAAAAAACTGGCTGACATTTTCACCGACAATATCGCCGTCATGACTGCGCAGCCGTCCCTCCGGAAGCCAGATTTCGACCTGCTCATTTTGTGAAAGAATATGCGCCGCTTCAAAGTTATTCGTCACCACTCGTAGTTCCTGATGATGCACTAAACGCTCGGCAATCAGCGCGATCGTGGTCCCAATGCCCAGAAAAACAGTACTACCGTCAGGGATCAGCGGTGCCACCTGTTCGGCAATCAAACGCTTTTCGTCCTGATCGGTTGCCTGCCGTGATAAATAGCTCCGATTCGACAAAGTTGCCGGTAAACCGACGCCGCCATGATGTCGCCTTGCCAGCCCCATCGCACAGAGTGCATTAATATCCCGGCGAATCGTCTGTGTGGTCACAGCAAAATGCTGCGACAACACATCGATAGCACAATATTCATCACGATGGACCAACGCCAGAATCTGCTCCTGACGGACGGTTAACTCTTCCATCAATCACCTGTCATTTGTTGTCAATTGAGTCTTCATTTCTTATATCTTCGTTATTACGATTCGTTACGACTGATCGCGTCTTTACTGATCGCGTCTTGACTGACGGTTTCCTCAATGACATAGCAATGCGGTTTATCGGTAATCATCATATCCACGCCCCAGCGCCAGTGCGCTTCAACCTCGAGCGGCTGGTTGGGCGTATAACAATAGAGCGCATAGCCACGCTGTTTGATGGCCGCGGCCTGCTGCTCATCGAGATACCGGTAATGACAATGCACACTAAAAGCATCTAAATTTTCCAATATCTCAAAAGCATCTACGGGCATGGTTTCCCATAAAAGGCCGCGCCGGATCTCTGGCATTATATGCTGCATCACAGCCAGTGCCGTAACGCTGAAACTAGAGAATAACAGTTGATCTTTGGCTATTCCGGCCGCATCGATCACCGCCGCAACCCGCTGACAGAGTAATGTTTCGTCATCTCCGGGATAAATCTTCAACTCAATATTGAGATTGACAGAGTGCTGTTTGGCCAGTTGTAAAGTCGCGGCCAGACTGGGGACGGTTTCATCACGGAATTCAGGGCCGAACCAATTGCCGGCAGAATACCGGGTCAATTCACTGAAAGTCAGCTCCGTCAGTTGGCCCGCCCCATCCGTACAGCGTTCTAAAGTCTTGTCATGCATCACCACCGGTACTTGATCTGCGGTTAACTGAACATCCAGTTCGATCCATTGGCAGCCAAAATCAATCGCTTGTTTAAATGCGGCTAAAGTATTTTCCGGGGCTTGGCTTGAATAGCCACGGTGCGCCATCAATTGCATAAACATGTTCCTCACTCGGGGTCGTGAAGGAAGAATTCCAAACCAATATGACGGTAAGATTGCATTCAGATGACAGTCCTGTCGTTCAAATAAATTCACTTATCTGTCATTTAAGCGTCATTTTGCTTGCGTAGCGTTCATATGAACATCAACAGCGTGATTTTCACCCCCAGTGAATGTTCGCTTGAATCTTAAAATGAGAATGATAGGGAAAATTAGCATGACGCTTAAAAAACTCATTGGTTTAACGCTCGCTACGACACTTGTCAGCGCTCCTGTGTTTGCCAAAACCGAAATTCAATGGTGGCACGCCATGGGCGGTGCTTTAGGAAAAAAAGTGGACCAGATTGCGGCTGATTTTAATGCGAGTCAGGATCAATACGAAATCAAGCCGGTTTACAAAGGGACATATGCCGAAACCATGACCAGTGCGATCGCCGCCTTCCGCGCCAAAGAACAGCCTGCGATTGTTCAGGTCTTCGAAGTCGGCACGGCAACCATGATGGGCGCAAAAAAAGCGATTTACCCCGTTTACCAACTGATGAAAGATACCCAAGAACCGTTTAACCCCAATGATTATCTTTCTGCAGTGACCGGTTACTACACCACCAATGATGGCAAGATGTTGTCTATGCCGTTCAACAGCTCAACGCCGGTGCTTTACTACAACAAAGACATGTTTAAAAAAGCCGGGATTACTGCGCCACCGAAAACATGGGATGACATGGGTGAAGTCTCGAAAAAACTGATGCAATCCGGCGCAACCTGTGGGTTCACGACAACGTGGCAATCCTGGACGCAAATCGAAAACTTCGCGGCCCGCAATAACATTCCGATGGCCACGGAAAACAACGGCTTTGGCGGCCTGAAAACCAAATTTGAATTTAATACCAAACCGTTTGTCAATCATATCAATCAGATGGCTCAGTGGTCGAAAAGCGGCGTCTTTAAATATGGCGGTCGCCAGTCTGATGCCATGCCACTGTTCTATACCCAAGAGTGTGCGATGAGCATGGGCTCTTCCGCCGGTCTCGCCGGGATTCAAGAAAACATGAAAGGCATCGATGTCGGAGTCGCTCAGCTCCCTTACGACTCACATGTGATCAAATCACCGCAAAATACCATTATCGGCGGAGCATCGCTCTGGGTTCTCCGGGGTCACTCAAAAGCCGAATACAAAGGGGTTGCCAAGTTCTTTAAATATCTGTCCAGCGCCAAAGTTCAGGCTGACTGGCACCAGTTTACCGGCTACCTGCCGATCACCCGGCAAGCCTATGCGCTAACCAAACAACAAGGGTTCTACGCGAAAAATCCGGGGGCAGAAGTGGCAGTCATTCAAATGACATCGAAGAAACCGACTGCAAACTCAAAAGGGATTCGCTTCGGTAACTTCCTGCAAACGCGTGACATCATCAACGAAGAGCTTGAGGCGGTGTGGGCTGGCAAAGAATCGGCCCAAGTTGCACTCAACAATGCCGTCAAACGCGGTAATGCTCAACTGCGCCGCTTTGAGCGGACCCAGAAATAACATGTTCCACCAAAGCGGATCGACGCGATCCGCTTTCACCTGAATAAGTTTACGGATTATGATGTCATCTCAAGTGGTGTTTAAGCATCGGTGGTTACCGCTGCTGCTGATCGCCCCCCAACTGTTTATTACCTTCGTATTTTTTCTCTGGCCGGCCGGGCAAGCCATTGTCCAGTCCACCCAGCTGGAAGATGCCTTTGGCATGTCTACCGAATTTGTCGGTGCTGAAAATTTCCTGCGGTTATTTACCGATAGTCATTACCTTGAGTCACTCGGAACCACTTTCATCTTTAGCAGTGCGGTCGCCTGTCTGGCATTAATCAGTGCGCTGGTGTTGGCCGGTGTGGCAGAAAATGTCGTCCGCGGCGCGCTGGCCTACCGAACCATGCTGATCTGGCCGTATGCGGTCGCCCCGGTGGTTGCAGGCTCCCTGTGGTTGTTTCTGTTCGATCCGACCATCGGGATTATCAGTGACTGGCTGGGCCAGCTCGGTATTGACTGGAACCCCAAATTAAACGGCACTCAAGCCCTGATCATGGTGGTGATTGCCGCAACCTGGAAACAGGTCAGCTATAACTTTCTGTTCTTTCTTGCGGCCTTACAGTCCGTGCCGAAATCACTGCATGAAGCAGCGGCTATCGATGGCAGCGGCCCCATTAAACGCTTTGTGACTATCAGCTTCCCGTTGATTACCCCGACCAGTTTCTTTCTCTTGGTGGTGAACTTCGTATATGCCTTCTTTGATACCTTCGCCATCATTCACGCCATGACCCAAGGCGGCCCGAGCAACAGCACCTCAACGCTGGTGTACAAAGTGTATAACGATGGTTTCATCGGGCTGGATATGGGCTCGTCGGCGGCCCAGTCGGTAATTCTGATGATCATTGTCGCCCTGCTCACGGTGGTTCAGTTTAAATATGTCGAGAAAAAGGTGACGTACTGATGGTTGAAAAAAGACCCTTATTCAAATTGTTCTGCCACCTGACGCTGATTCTCGGCATTGCTTCGGTGGCATTTCCGGTCTGGCTGGCGATTGTCGCCACCACACACAGTAACGGCGAGTTTGCCACCGGTACTCCGTTATGGTTCGGCGATCTGGGG
The DNA here is from genome assembly GCF_024347095.1 of Vibrio rhizosphaerae. Lineage (NCBI taxonomy): Bacteria > Pseudomonadati > Pseudomonadota > Gammaproteobacteria > Vibrionales > Vibrionaceae > Vibrio > Vibrio rhizosphaerae. Next base: position 759,308 of record NZ_AP024904.1, read on the forward strand.
CTGGATGTCTTCAAAGCGCTGTTTGCCTCGCACGACAAAGTCAATGGCTCCGAATTTCCGCTCGGCCTGATGCTGACCAATTCGTTAATCATGGCGCTCTGTATCACCGGCGGCAAACTGGTGATCTCGATTTTATCAGCTTATGCAGTGGTATTTTTCCGCTTTCCGGGAAGAATGCTGGCTTTCTGGGTGATTTTTTTCACGCTCATGTTGCCGGTTGAAGTGCGGATCATGCCCACTTTCGAAGTGATTACTGACTTACACATGCTGAATTCGTTTTACGGCCTGACGATTCCGCTGATTGCCAGTGCCACGGCGACTTTCCTGTTCCGCCAGTTTTTCATGACCGTACCGCACGAGCTGGTTGAAGCGGCACGAATTGACGGCGCGGGACCGTGGCGATTTTTCTTTGACATTTTGCTGCCCTTGTCACGCACCAATATTGCAGCGTTGTTTGTCATTACCTTTATCTATGGCTGGAACCAATATCTCTGGCCATTACTGATTACCACAGATATCAAATACTACACCATCGTGATGGGCATCAAGCAGCTCCTCAACGTCAATGATGGCCTTGTGGAATGGAACAAAATTATGGCGATTACCCTCATTGCAATGCTGCCACCGGTTCTGGTGGTCATCGGCATGCAGAAAGCTTTCGTGAAGGGTTTGGTCGATTCGGAGAAATAAATTCATTATGGCAACGCTAACATTAACAGATATTCAAAAATCTTATCCAAACGGATTTCAGGCAATCCACGGCGTGGATCTGGCAATTGATGACGGGGAAATGGTGGTTTTAGTCGGGCCAAGCGGCTGTGGCAAATCGACCCTGCTCCGGATGATCGCCGGCCTTGAAGAAATCAGCGCCGGACAATTAATGATCGATGAGCAACCGGTCAACGATCTCGAACCGGGACAACGCGATATCGCGATGGTATTCCAAAACTACGCGCTTTATCCTCATATGTCGGTATTTGACAACATGGCTTACGGCCTGAAAAACCGTAAAGTCCCCAAAGAGCAGATTCGTGAGATGGTGACAGAAACCGCCACCCTGTTAGAACTGGATCATCTGCTGGAACGTAAACCGAAACAACTGTCAGGCGGTCAGCGTCAGCGCGTCGCGATGGGACGCGCTATCGTACGCTCACCCAAAGTGTTCTTATTTGATGAGCCGCTGTCGAACCTTGACGCCAAGCTCCGGGTACAAATGCGTCTGGAGATCAAAAAGCTCCAGCGCCGTTTGCAAACCACCGCCGTTTATGTCACCCATGATCAAGTCGAAGCCATGACATTAGGCGATAAGCTGGTGGTGCTCAACAAAGGCAATATTGAACAGGTCGGTACCCCGATGGAGATATACCAGCAACCGGCCTCATTATTTGTCGCGACATTTATCGGCGCTCCCGCGATGAATATTCTCAATGGGCTGGTCACAACCAACGGGCTTGAACTGGGATCGTATGAACTGAAGACCGACACCACATGCTGGGAACTGGGGCAAATAAAGCTGGGAATGCGCCCGGAGCATATTCAGATCGTCGAAAACAATCCGATGTTTGAGGCAACCATCGAGATGATCGAAGTCTTAGGTGCAGATCTGCTGTTGTATTGCCATATCTGCGGTCATGCCGAGCAAAAATTGATCATTCGGATCCATGAAGAACAGCAATACCGTATCGGTGATACGCTGGGACTGACCATCGCGCTGGAGAATCTTCACTTGTTCGATGCGACCAGTGAACAGCGCCTGCCCTCGCCTTTACCCGCCACCGAACAGAGCGAGCTGATGCATGGTTAGTCTGATGAAACAATTGACGGCGGAACACGCCAAAAAAATAGAATGGTTGCTCACTGATGTCGATGACACCTTAACGTGGCGGGGCCGGCTGCCGCCAGAAACACTGGCTTCACTTGAACGGCTGCATCGTTCAGGGGTCAAAGTGGTTGCCGTGACCGGCGCTTGTGCCGGCTGGTGTGATCATATCGCGAAGTTGTGGCCGCTGTACGGGGTGATTGGCGAAAATGGTGCCTTCTGGATGACCAAGAACCGCCATGGTTTTCAAACCCACTACACGCAACCGCTGGAAACCATGCGCTTACGTCAGGCGCAGCTCCGGGATGAAGTCAGCGCCATTCTGGCAGATTATCCGGGCGTCGATTTTGCCGCAGACCAAGGCTACCGAATCTGCGATGTTGCGGTCAATTTAAGTCAGGATCGCATCCCGGTAGAGAAGTCCATTGCTCAGGATATTGCCCGGCGAATTCGCGAAGTCAATATCGATGGCGAGCCGGTGAATGTGATGCTGAGTTCCATCCATATCAACGCATGGGTGGGAAAACATACCAAGCAAAGCAGTGGTCAATCGTTTCTCCACAGCATGACCGCACAAGATGAGATTGATTTGGCAACCGTGACCTACGTCGGGGATTCACACAATGACGAAGGCATGTTTGCATGGCTGCCTCTGACTTTTGGCGTCAATAATATTCTCGCCATCATGGACGATTTAACCCACCAGCCCAGCTTTATCACCGAACGTAATGGTGGCTATGGGTTCTCGGAACTGGCTGATAACTTATTGCAACTGCGGCAGATGTGACGAGGCCGCTCGCCGTATAAAAACAAAGCTAACCCCGCTTTCAGGACGTTAGCTTTGTTATTGGCTCCTCATCCGGCCACGGAGATAGGGTGACTGAAAAGAACAGCACAACCCGATTCAGGCACTGTTTGAGATAAAATGGTGCCATTCGCTGGGTAAATTTAGTTGGCCGGATCAAACTGGTTAATCAAACAGTAACCTTGATTTCCTTCTCGCCCGGACGTATAAACTGTGCCTGTTTTTCTACCCGATGTCCAAGCGGCAAGTACCATAGACGTCAACGCGGTATTCTCTTGTTTAATCAACATCCAGCCATACGGTGTCCCCTTGCAATTTCCGGGCAATCCTTTATCCATCATGATCATAATTCCATTGGTCGTGGCTGTAATATTGCTGATACTACCACTTTGATAGCCTTCGGCACTCCAGACACTGACTGACGTTAACGATAACAGTAAACCTACGATTAATTTTTTCATTTTCTTTTCTCATCATATTCACAATACTATCTCTATCACTGCTCAACCCAAGCTCACTTACGTCACCTGAGATGCCAACAGCTGTGGCCGATTATGCTCGGTTTGCCAAATTCTAGCTACTATTTCTCTGCATCGGATTAATGGGATTACCTGAATCAAATCAATGATGCGGGGCGGTATAAATGTTGATGCAATTCATCACTCGCCCGAAGCGACACTGCGTTCGTGAAGATTCGTATACGTTGTGAAGATTGAGCGCATGCGGCATCACGAATGGTTTTAATATGTAAACTTAACAATATAATGTGTAATCGTAGCGCCACCTCGATAGGTATGGACAAGCTTGCCATCTAAATAAAGCTCGGCGATACAGCCGGTTACTTTTTCGTCACCGCGTTGACGTTCTAAGATGAATCTCAATTTAAGATCTGCATTTTCTGGTGGATTCATCTCAAGGTGTAAAGCACAGACACTGTCAAAACCACCACCGCCCTGTAACAGGCTAAGCGAGTCGTTCAATGTTTTCTCAGCAGGAATCATAAATGTATGGACCGGCTCATCCGATTTAATGACTTGCTGACCACCCCAGCTTTCATCGGGTGTGGCGATGTTAAACCAGACGCTTTCATTCATTAAAATACTCTGCTTTTCTGCAAAGTTCGGCACTTCAACGGTGAGCTTTGCCGTCGAACCGGAAGTCGGGGCTGTAATCTTTGACACACAGCCAAATACACTAAAGGCAAGTGCAAAAACGATAAGCAAATTGGTGAATTTCATTGATACTCCTTTGTCGGACGGTGATCACGCTGCGCTCATGAGTGACCGACGCTACCACAGTTGTGAGTTTTGATATGCCTGGTTCCACGAAAAGCGACAACAAGACACAATCTGTCACATTTAAATATCTTGTCTGAGATTGGTCACTGGCGACGCGAGATATTTCCTGTCCATTCAGGCATGAATATCCTCAGGAATGAATATCTGCTGGATTGAATAACGACATCTATTTTTCATTGATGGGCAGAACATCGCACAATGCGCGCTGAATGTTGTGCTGATGAGCATCAATATATTCGATATCATTTAAGTAGGCCTGAAGATGCCCTTGCTCGATATTTTCAGCAAAGGATGGATGACCATCCCTTGCCGCCTGACGCATGAAATCAACCAAAGCTGCCAGCCGCTTCACCATCATCTCAGCAAGCTGCTCTCTTTCGGGGCCTGTTGCACCATAGCTATCACAAAAAAGTTTTGCTCTGGCAATTTGTTCTGTGATGGTCCCTAACCGATCAGCCCGGTTGGTTTTAAACGGTGCCCAGCAATACACTGAGTATGCTAAATCCCAGACTCTTGGCGCAGGATGTGCTGTATCGAAGTCGAAAACACCAACCACAGTGCAATTTTCAAGCGTGACATTATAGGGCGTAAAGTCGCCATGACAGATCACCTCAAATGGCTCTCTAGGCGCAAGCATCCATGGCTGTTTGACGATGTTCGTTGTAGAGATAATGTGAGTTGCAGAGGTGATGTCAGTGATAGACGGGTCAGTTGCAAACAATAAGGAAACCGTCGCATCATGGATTTTTCGGAGTAATGTCGCGGCGGACATGAGCGCTTCCGCTGAAGCAATCGGGCCGACTAAAGGGTAATTGTAAGTGTCGCCGGCAACAAAACTTAAAAGCTCTTGATCGTCGGTAACACCAAGCACTCTGGGACACTCATGAACATTCAAGCGCTCCAGATGTGTCAATAATTGATGCACCGTCGCGCTCCAGGGCTGAAGCGGCCGGTAAACAACGTCGCCGTCCCGATAGATCGATGATGCCCTGCCGCCGGTTAATTCTTCCATGATTCTCCTTCTTCTGTCACCAACATCTGGCTCGGCAGCGGTACACATGCCCATGCCATCGTCTCAGACAACCGATCAAATCAACCTGCAGAATACCGCTTGGCGACAGCAGAAATCTGCCTCACCATCGCCTCAAAACTGACGCTCGATGCAATATGTGGCGTAACCACAACCTGTGTCATCTGCCAAAGCCGGCTATCCTCCGGCAGTGGTTCGGTAGCAAACACATCAAGCAGAGCACCACGCAGGTGCTGATTCTCAAGTGCGGCAATGAAATCTGCTTCCACCAGATGCGCACCGCGGCCACAGTGAATCAGCGCAGCATGATCCGGCAGTTTAGCGAATACTTGTGCATTGAGCAGTCCTTCAGTTTCAGCATTGAGCGGCAACAGGTTAACCAAAATATCCAGCCCGTCAAGCACCGGTGTCAGTGCGTCAGCGCCCGCGAAACAGGTCACGCCCGCCAGTGACTTCTCTGAGCGCGACCACCCGCGCACAGCATACCCCATCTGCGCCAGATGAGTCGCGACATACGCGCCAATTTCACCAAGACCCAGAACACCGACGGTGATCTCTCTGGCAGCGCGTTGCGGTAATTCTTGCCAGAGACTCTGCCGCTGAAAGCTTTGGTAGCGATCCATATCACGCTGGTAATAAAGCACGCCCCACAGCACGTATTCAAACATACCGTGTTTTTGCTCGGCATCGACCATGCGTTCAACCGTCAGTCCCGAGCTCAGCAATGCCCCCAAATTATCGGCACCGGCCCCCAGAGAATGCAGGCATTTCAGCGCAGGAAAATCATGGGGCAAAGCCGGGCTGGGATACCAACACGCCGCGACCTGCGCCGTTGCAGCGCGAGGATCGTCGTTTAGCACCCAGTCCACATCGCTTTGAGACTTCGCGGCACATGCCAGCAAAACCTTGCTGAAGCGGGGGTTGTTGGTTGCTACGAGTACCACAGGTTTCACACACTTACTCCTTATACGAGGGGTCTGAACGTTCAAGTTTACGCAGCCAGGCCTGCCATACCAGATGCCGCTCATGGGCAACGTTCTTAAACTGACCGCAAACGTGCTCAGCCAGCTTGTCAGGGATCACGTCGATGTCGGACAGCCCCGCCATCTGACCCGCAGCCAGCTGAATTTCACATGCTTTGTTGAGATAAAACATCACCTGAAACGCATCGGCAACGGTTTCCCCGACACTCAGCAAACCATGATTACGCAGAATCAGCGCCATATTGTCACCCAGCGACGTTTGAATGCGGCTGCGCTCTTCCAAGTTAAACGCCACACCTTCATAATCATGATAACCGACTTGATTGTGAAATTCGGCACTGATCTGGTTGAGATTCAACAAACCGTGATGACACGCGGCAACGGCCATACCCGCCAGTGTATGTGTATGCATGACACAATGCGCATCGTCACGCGCCATATGTACCGCACTGTGGATCGTAAAGCCTGCCGGATTATATTTGGCATCGCCGCTGATAATTTCACCGTTGGCATCGACTACGATTAAATCACTGGCGGTCACTTCCTCAAACATCAAACCAAATGGATTGATCAAAAAGCGTGGCTCCCCGGCTCCGGGTAAACGCACCGAGAAATGGGTATAAAGGGTATCTTCCCAGCCCAGCATCGCCGCCAACCGATAAGCGGCGGCTAAATCTTGACGCAACTGTTTTTCATGGCTATCCATCAAGCGACTCTCCCCATAAACGCTTTGACACGTTCAAAGCTTTGACTATCGTTGGCTTGATTGAGAATCTCACCCGGCGGTGCATCAATCGCGACCACACCGTTCTCCATCATAATCACGCGATCGGAGACCGACAACGCAAAGTCCATTTCGTGCGTGACGATGATCATCGTCATGCCCTCTTTGGCTAAGTCTTGAATCACTTTCAGGACCTCACCGACCATTTCAGGGTCAAGCGCCGAAGTGGGTTCATCAAACAGCATAATTTCAGGTGACATCGCCAGCGAACGAGCAATTGCCACCCGCTGTTGCTGCCCACCCGATAACTGATGCGGATATTTATTCGCATGGGCCAGCAAGCCGACCCGGTCGAGCAAAAACAGCGCTTGTTTTCTGGCATCATCATACGATGCGGCTTTACCGTGATAACGCGGTGCCATCATCACATTTTGCAACGCGGTTTTATGCGGAAACAGGTTAAACGACTGGAATACCATCCCAATGCGTTTGATCCCTTCACGAATACGGCGTTTGTTGTTGACGACTCCGCCTTTGATGTAGTCCTCACCATACAACACGATCTCGCCGCCATCGATCTTTTCGAGATCGTTAATGGTGCGAATCAAGGTGGTTTTACCCGACCCCGACGGGCCGATAATGCTCAACACTTCACCGGGTCTGACCTTGAGGTTAATCGATTTCAACACCTGATGACGACCATAAGATTTGGTAATCCCTTGCAGCTCCAGCGCATTCGGCTGACCTTTCCCGATGGTTGGTAACACCGAACGGCTGACCGTCATGGTTTGACTGCGCAATTCATCACACTGCGGGGCTGAGAGGGTTTCCGGTGAGCGTGAGGGAATATCCATTTTCTTTTCAGCCCAGTGCAGCACCGCGCCAAAAATCGTCACAATCGCCACGTAATACACCGCCACCGCAAGCAAGGTTTCCATCACCAGAAAATTTTGAGAATAGAGGCGCTGGCCGGTTTGCAATAGTTCAGGCAATGAGATAGCCGACACCAGCGAGCTCAGTTTGATGATGGTGACAAACTCATTGATCATCGCCGGCATCGAGACACGAATCGCCTGCGGAATGACGACCATTCGCTGTACACCTAAAAATCCGATGCTGAGTGCATGACCTGCTTCACGCTGCCCTTTAGCGACTGACAACAAACCGCTCCGGTGAATTTCTGCCATGTAAGCGGCTTCGGTCACCACCAGACTCACCAGCCCGGCGATAAACGGCACCCCAAGATAGGCCCCTGTGGATGGAAATAACTGCGGCATATTGTAGACAAACACTAATACGACCAACAGCGGCACACTGCGGAAGAACCAGACAAACAGCGAGGTTGGCAAAGATAACCATTTTTTATCTGACAATTTGCCGCATGCAACCACAAATCCCAACACGGCGCCCAACGCCCACGACAGTGTACTTAACACGATGACGGTCACGCACGCGTGATAAAACGCGGACATGGTGAATAACGAAAAGAAATATTCCCAATCTAAACTCATGATAACTCCGACAACTTTCTGGCTTCTCAGCTTGAATATGAATCAATCATGCTTACGCCCCGGGGCCTGCGGTCATCTCGACCATGCAAGCCAGCCAAGGCGCACCGAATTAATTCTCCACAGGAGAGAGATCGTATTTCTTGAGCAAATTGTCATACGACCCGTCGGCCTTAATCCCGGCCATTGCGGTCTCAAGCTGCGCTTTCAGCGCGGCATTGTCTTGTTTGACATAGATCCCCAGCGTTTGTGGAAACACTAAGTCATCTGAGCTGATTTGTATCCGGCCTTTGGTGCGCTCAACAAACATTTGTGCCGCACCGGCAATCTCAAGTTGCGCCTGAACATTGCGTGACATCAGCGCTTGGGTCACTTCTGGCGCGGTGGGAAATTCCTGAATGTGAATCGGTGCCAGTCCTTTGGGCTCACAGTAAGATTTAGATAACTCATCGAGCGCTTTGACCCAAGTTGTCCCTTGCTGCAAACCGACGTTCACGCCGCACAAATCATTTTTGGTTTTAGGTGAGACATCACTGCCTTTCACGACCATGATCGATGCCCCCGTACGCGCATAAGGAATCGCATCGGCTTTTTTCAGACGGTCAGGAATGATGTACATCCCGGAAATGACCGCATCAAATTTGTTTGAGTTCAGGCCTAAAATGAGCCCGGTAAACTTATTATCGCTAAAACTGTAATCAAGACCCATTTTGCCCGCCAACAGCGCGGTTAGTTCCGGGTCAAACCCAACAACTTGACCGTTATCGTACGACTCAAACGGGGGATAGGAAATTTCCATTCCGACGACAAATTTGCCCGCGTTGAGGGTATTGGCGGCCGTCGCCGTCGCTGAACTCAACGTCGTCGCTAACATCGCGCCAACCAACAGTGATTTGATTCTTTCCATGATTTATCTTCCTTGTGACTGTAATGTAAAACTGGCTTTTTGTATGACTGAATAACCGTATCCTGACGGGTCAAATCATCCTTTCTCAGGCCTGTCGAACAGGTGTCAGACCTGTTGGGTTTCAACCGGTGAGCTTTTATGCTTTTTGAGATGACCAAAGGTCGCAACGCCAGTGGCACGCGGCGGTAAACTCAATTCACCTTTGGCCACTTTCTCCCGCAAATAGCGATACGTTTGCAGCGCCTGACTATACATATGCTCACCGATACTCAATTCCTTATACTCGCTTTGACCATCATCAAACTGAGGCAATGGCCTGACTAACGTATCGTAATCGCAGGCAAAAAACAGAGGAAACGAGTAACGCTCATGTGCCACTTTCCGCACACGGTGCGACGTCGCAACAAACTGGCCCGATGTGAATACTTCTAACATATCGCCAATGTTGATCACCAGCGCTTCTTCATCACCCACCTGAATAGGTGGCGCATCAATCCAGTCGCCGTCATCATTCATCACTTCCAGACCGGGCTGATCGGGAAGCAACATCGTAAAACACTCGTAATCAGTGTGCGCACCGATCCCCGGGCGATCCTCAGCATCACCATTGTAGGGATAATGAATCAGACGCAGCTTGGCAGGCGGGCACGTCACCATCGCGTCGAAGTAATCTTCACGAAGACCAAGCGCTAACGCAAACCCTGAAAACAGCTTGCGTCCCAGCGCAAATACCGTGGTGTAATAATCAAGAACCGGTTCGCGAAATTCGCTCAGTGCCGGCCACTCATTTTCACCAATCAATGGCGTCTGATTCAGGACATACGGGTTGTCTTTCGGGGCGGGAAAACCGACATCATAAGCTTCTTTGTGATCCGGTTTGCCACTGCCGTAGATCTCCTCACCTTCCGGTACAAAACCCTTATGAGTTTTCGAATGACCAATGTAGTAACGCATTTTTTCTTCAAACGACTGCGCAAAAAAGCGTTTTGCCGCCTGACGCAACCCGGCAATGGTTTCCGCAGGAATACCGTGGCCGGTAACATATAAAAAACCCACTTCACGGGCAGCTTTGCCCATCTCAGCGGCGACGCGCTGACGCTCACTCAGGACATCGCTCAATAATCCCCGCACATTAACGACCGGTATTTCGGTAAACGATTTAGTTGTCTCTGTCATGATTCAATCCTTTGTTCATCCGCTTGACACTGTTGTGGTACAAGACTTGTTCTGGTCCAAAATTTGTCGTGGTGCAACATATGACGGTGGTAAAAAATATGATTGCAGTGCCTCATTATGTGTGTGCTGCAAAGCGCTGAAAATGCGCACGTTCTTCCTTGGCAATCCAGTCATTGAGCGACCACAAATCCGCAACCGGTACATCGGTAAACGGCAAATGGTGAAGATAGCCATCCGGGCCAAACTCCGCAGTCATGGTGGTTGCAGAGCGTCCGCTGTCTAAATGATGTTGCCATACTTGCTGCCACAAGCTTTGGTGGAACGCCAGAGCCGCTTGATACTCAGGTGCAGCAGGGTGAGGTACTTGGGCCCCCTGGTCATAGCCAACCCGTGCTTGAATGTGAAACACGCGTGGTAAGAACTCGCTTAAGTCATCTTCCGGGCGGTCCAGCAAACGTTCGCAGACTAAAAACCAGTGACTGATATCCATGGTAAAAACCAGCTCCGGTACACGCGCCATCAGCTCAAGCGTGACCCAAGGGCTATACAGAGAGGAACCGCGATGAGTCTCAAAGCTACATGTCATCCCGGCCTGACTTGCAATCTCGACGGCACGACGAAAAAAGCGCACTTGCGTCTCCATCGGCCAACGGTCATTACCGGCCAACACATTGACGAATCTGGCATTGAGCGCTTTAGCATACTCAAGCTGGGTTTCGAGTGTGTTTAAATGATCATCCGGTGTTTGACTCTGATCCGGAATTACATCGCCGCCGGTAAAGATAATCGCAATGTAGCTCAGGCCGGTTTGTGCTAGCTGATGTTTAAACGCAGCGCGCTTGTGGTCATCGAGAATGACCCGTCCTTCGACGCCATCAAACCCCGCTTGTTTGAGCTGAGGTGCAATGGCATTTAATGGCTCGCTGACGCCCCACAATGTTCGGTACAACTCAAGTTCCATCCCGATTTCCCCTGTTGCTGACAATGGCTTACTGCCCGGTAGTTCCCTTTCCAGAAGTGACTGAAATACGCTATTTTTCACTGCGTTTGAGCGCCTGACACATACAGTGCACGCCGCCGCCACCTTTGGTGATCATCGCAATATCCGGGTCAAACACGGTCAGACCGCGGGCATGGCACTGCTGTTTGAGGGTCAGGCTTTCTTCAGGAATCAACACCCGCTCATCCCCCAACGAAACAATGTTGCAGCCAAGCTCCATCGCCTGTTTATACGGAATATCAATGATGTCGATCTGTTTGCTTTTCAGCCATGCAAGCAGTTCATCGGGCACCACTGCCGTACAGACCGCCGCCAGTTTTTCAGCGACCATCACGCACTGCACATCCATGTGTAAGAAATGTGAGTCAAATGGGACAGCGAAGAACTCCCAGCCTTCTTTTTCAAACCAACTTTTCACCTGAGCCAGCCCGGCTTCGCTGGTACGCTCCCCGGAGTAACCACACAGCACCACACCGGGTTCAATCAGCATAAAATCGCCACCTTCAAAACAACCGGCAGTCACGATATCGTAAATCGGAATTCCGGCTTGCTGGTAAAACGTCAGCGCAGTCACCCATTCGCTGCGCCGCCACGGACTGAACATCTGGCTGATGATCGGCCCCCACGGCGTCATCACCGAGGAGTCACGGGCAAAAAGACTATACGGCTGCTCCGCTTTGGCACTCAGAAAATGGACATTCACATCCGCCTGACGATAAACATCGAGCATCTCATTGTATTGGGCTTTCGCAACCGCTAAGTCATAGCGTGCCCCCGCATTCACGTGGCGACGCGACGTTGAGTTACCGGTCCGCCACTCATAAAAATCAATCGGCCCCACCAATACTTCTTGTAAACGACCGGTTTCAGAATAAATGCCCCAATCCGATAACGGCTCAGTGCCCCCTTCAGGCTGGCGTCGACGCAATGGAAAAGTCATATTCAATAAATCCTTTTAGGCTGAAAGTTGAATTAAGCTATGAAGCAGAACATTGGCACCGGCGACCAGTTGTGCAGGCTCGGTGTGCTCTTTTTCATTATGAGAAATGCCGTCTTTGCACGGCACGAAAATCATGGCGGTCGGCCCGACGCCTGACAAATACACAGAGTCGTGCCCGGCACCGGAAACAATCGGCATCGAATCGAGTGCCAATTGATCCGCCGCAGTCTGAATGGCGGCAATACACGGAGAGTCAAATGCCACCGCCGGCGATTGCCATAACACCTCAATGTCACAGCTCAGACGATGGGGTTCTGCCGCACGCTGGCACAGCGTTAACAGCGCCTGAGAGAGTGCATCCAAGCAGGCTTGATCCGGGTGACGGACATCCAGAGTAAACGTGACACGTTCCGGCACCGTGTTGGGCGACGACGGATGCGTGGCGATTTTGCCCACGGTTAACCGCGCTGCTTCGCCATATTCAGCCGTTTTGCTGAATAATTGACTCAGGACATTCACCATCCCTTGTACGGGATCCTGACGCATCTGCATCGGGGTCGGCCCGGCATGAACCGATGCACCGCTGAGCGTAATCTGATACCAGTTCATGCCCTGCACGCCAGACACCACGCCAATCGTTTTTCGTTGTGCTTCAAGAATGGGGCCCTGCTCAATATGCAGTTCAAGCGCGGCTTTAAATGGAAATGCCTGACAAGGGATCGTGCCAAGCTGCTGACTTCGGGTGAGCGCATCTAAATAACTCACACCATCGTCATCTGACGAGCGATAGATATCGGCTTGCTTGAGTTTGCCGGCAAACACACCAGATCCAGACATGGCCGGGCTGAATCGTGCTCCCTCTTCATTGCTCCAGACCACAATCTCAACCGGACGCGGTAAGGTGATGTTGCTGTCCGCCAGCGTGGTCATCACTTCCAGCGCAGCGAGTACGCCATACACGCCGTCATATTTACCGCCGGTGGGTTGTGTGTCTAAATGCGATCCCATCAAAATCGGGTCAAGCGCATCATTGTCACCGCGAAAACGCACAAACAGGTTACCCATGCTATCAAGGCGCGGCTGCCCGCCGATGGCCTCACACCAATCGAGAAATAGCGCACGCCCCTGGCGATCTAAGTCGGTCAGCGCCTGACGGTTACAACCGCCATTTGGGGTTGCGCCGATTTGCGCCATATCACGGATGAACTGGCAGAGTCGGGATGAGTTAATACGCAGTGAATTGAGATATATGGTATTCATACACGTGTCGCTGTTGTGGTCGGTTCACCACAGATTAGCGACAAGTGACTTGGCAATGCTATTACCCGATTGAGGTATAGACGCTTAACGAGAGAAGTGCGAAGCTGGTTCGAGGTTGACTAAGTCATCAAAGATCTTGGCCAGCAATTCATGTTGAGAGCTGACTTCGAGTTTGCTGTAGATGTTTTTGCGGTGCACCCGCTCAGTTTCGTATGAAATTTCCAACAGCCGGGCGGCTTCTTTGCTGGAATAACCGCGAATCAACAGTTGCATCACTTGATTTTCACGCGGTGTCAGCACCCCGGCGCCAAAATTATAGATGTACTCCTTGACCTGCATGTTCGAGTCACGTTCCGGCGGCATTTTCTGATTATCATGCATTTTTACCGTCGAACTTAAAATCGGATACAGCGCCCGCAGCCGGGTCAGTACACGCGGATTAAACTTGGCTAACGTCTCGGTACGGCCAAGCGAGAGCAAATAGACGTTGTTGTTTCGCCCCTGCACGCAAAAACAGGTTTCATCAATCAGCTGTGACGGGCGAAAATACTCTTCATAGTAGGCACTGTGATAAAAATCATCCGGCGCGATTTCATCTAAAGTCACTAACCCTTCATTGCCCTGATTGGCACAATAATCGTAAAACGGGCTCAGCAGATACGCCCCTTGCAGGTATTTATCCCACACCGCAATTTCATCGACTGCAAATGAAGAGCACAACACGGTCGGCGCTTTGGACGGGTGATAGATCAGCATGACATAATCATCAAAGCTTGCCGCAGTACGCAATAAATAGGTGAGTTTGTCGAAAAACTCCGGCTCACCAATTGCAAGGATCAGATCGGCAATTCCATGAATCGTCGCGTTATTGGCATCAGAGTGGTGATAGAACATGAATCAGTTGGCTGTTGTGTTGCTGGTTTGATGCGGTTCAAGGTATCAGAAATCATACACGCTGTCTTAGGATTTATAAGACAGGCGTATGATTTACCCAGTTAAACGCCTGTCAGATCACGGCTTAAAAATATAGCTCACTTCACCGACGATGTTATCACTGGTGATATACCCCAAATGTCGGCTATCCACTGAGTTGTCACGGTTATCGCCCATGAAGAAATAACTCTTTGCCGGCACGACGACTGTTTGCATATCTCCAGATGCTCTCATCCGGAGGTGTCGGATCGTGTATGTCACCCCATCTAACACTTGTTGATAGACTGTATACCCCTCTTGCTGAGAGAGCTTTTCAGTTGTTAATACCGAGCCGTTGAGTATGACTTGGTTACCGGTAATCGCCAGAGTATCCCCCGGCAGTGCAATTAATCGTTTCACATAAATGATATCTTTCCCCGGTAGATAAAAGGCATATAACTTCCCTCGTTGCATTAAATCAGCAGACGAAACGTCATCATTGCTGAGTTTGATGCCATAGGTTCCGTATGTGCCATAGCCAAACTTTTTGACCAGCACAAAATCTCCCGCATTGATTGTCGGTGCCATTGAAACAGAGGGAACGACAAACGGCTCATACAAGAAAGCGCGAACGAGGAAAACGCTTGTGAGAAATACACCATAAATGGTCGGGATCCCCCACCATTTTGAATACCACGCCCGTTCACAAGAGAGATGAAAATGTCTGACCACCAGATAAGCATGAATCGGGCAGATCAGGGAAAACATGGCGACATATGATGTTTGATATCGCCAATCCAATATAGACACAAGTACAGAGAGCAGAAAATAAACCCAAAAGAGTTTAGGCCGGTTTAAATATAGAAATGTAAACGCCTGTAAAAATACACCGAAAAGAATTGCCACCCATGTTTTAGGCTTCCAATCAATATCCAAAGTGTTCTCCTCGATAAGAAGATGAATCGCTCTCGCAGTGATATATCCATCGAATGGATCTCAACCATGACTCTGTAAATACAAAATAGCAAATCACACTGACACAATTTATACCGCGACACAACGTTGCATGATATGTTGCGGACCAGCGGGACCACCGAGAGACAACTCGCCGGCTCTGAACAGAAGGGCCTCACCTACTATCGCTTTATTTGGTACTCGCCGCCAGACGCACGCCCAAGGCAACGAATAAAGCGCCAAGGCTTCTATCCATCCATAAACCGACTCGCTTATTTGCTCGCAGAAAAGAGCCCAGTTTTGAGGCCACAATAATAAGCGGAGGTTCGATAAAAGCCGCAACCACAATAATCAAACTGCCGTGCAATAATAGCTGAGCACTTGTGGAACCTGCACCTTCAACAACAAACTGCGGCAAGAAAGCAAGGAAAAACAGGGCAACTTTCGGATTCAGTGCTGAAACAAGGATCCCCTGCCAATAAACTGACCGGATCCGTAAACTGTCGCTTTGGTTGTCATCAGAGATAAAAGCGTCACCTTGCGAAAAGAGCATTTTGATACCCAACCAGACCAAATACACCGCCCCAATCCACTTGACCACTGAAAATGCTAAAGCAGATGTTGCCAGAACAGCCGACAACCCCACCCCGGCCATCACAACATGCAATAACGCGCCAGACCATATGCCAAGCATCGCGGCAACACCATATCGACGACCACGACGCAAGGTCTGCCCGAGAATGAAGGCCATGTCCGGGCCAGGAGAAAGGTTGAGCAACACCGCCGCAGATAAAAATGTCATCCAATGGATAATAGAGTAGTCAAACATACAGAACCTTCATCATCTTGAATTGATCGCTCAGAAAGCTGAGACCCATATAATATTGCCCCCCGATGATTGAGGGGCAAGCATTTCATTAAAAAAAACAGAGCGGCACAAAATAAACCATTCAATACGTCATTTTATGCTCCCGCCGGGCGGCAAAACGATAGGATGCATTGATTATGCAAACCGACTCCTAAACATAAAATAGACCGCGCCGACAAGACACAGCCCCGCCCATAAATAATCAAGTTTGAGCGGCTCTTTGAGGTACATCACTGAAAACGGCACAAACACCGATAACGTAATCACCTCTTGAATAATTTTCAGCTGACCGACGGTTAACACCGTGTAGCCGATACGGTTAGCCGGAACCTGAAATAAATACTCTAACAGCGCAATGCCCCAGCTGATTAATGCTGCGATAATCCAAGGCTTATTACTCAGCTCTTTCAGATGCGCGTACCAAGCAAAAGTCATAAAGACATTGCTACAAACCAGTAAACCGATTGAAATAAATATTGGATGCATAATTTCTCTTATTTTCCATAACGCTGACATGAGTGCGTTTTTATGTAAACAATGAACAAACCATTTGTGGAAACAAATTTGTGTACCAAAGTAAATATCAATGACATTTAATTGTTATCCGATCATACATCCTCTCTATTCAGCATCTGATATACTCAATAAAAAATGAATTACCTTCTGAGTTGACTGACTCTG
Organism: Vibrio rhizosphaerae; assembly: GCF_024347095.1. NCBI lineage: Bacteria > Pseudomonadati > Pseudomonadota > Gammaproteobacteria > Vibrionales > Vibrionaceae > Vibrio > Vibrio rhizosphaerae. Next base: position 776,173 of record NZ_AP024904.1, read on the forward strand.
TTGTGCAATAAAATCTATATAGGCCCCGCTTTTATTCCCACAAACCGGGCGGCCAACTGTATACACCTTTGTCTGATGGTCAATCCATGATACAGATGGCTGATTTTCTTATTGATACGTCATGTCTATGACACCAGAATTTCAGCGGTTATGGCCTCTAACTTGACACCGAAGCTCGATATATTCGGCAATGTCGCATTATGATGAGCCCGAATTTGTTCACCGGTCGCGTGCGCTTTGTCATGAGTGGTATGTGCGTTTGCCACCAGAGTGACTGGATAACCCAGACCTGCGGCCCGCCGGGTCGTTGTATCGACACAGAATTCTGTGGCATAGCCGCAGATATAAAGATGCGCAACACCGAGCTCTTGTAACAACGCCGTCAGGCTTGTACGTAAAAATGAATCCGGCGTGGTTTTGCGTACCAAATGATCGCGGTCTTCCACATGTAATGATGACTGCAACTGCCAGCCTTCACAGCCATACTCCATAGGCGTTCCCGCTTGTTCGTGTTGAATGAAAATGACCGGAATATGCTGATGGCGCGCCCAATTTGTGATTTGATTAATTCGGGTTAAAACTTCATTTTTTTCAAACGGTTGAGGCGTTGATTCAAATAAAAAATTCTGAACATCAATCACAAGTACTGCCGATTTCATAAAATTTCCTTTGTAAGCCGGTAAACGCCTTTCCGCACCCGAAAGGTCCCTATCAACACCAATAAAACTGGCATTTATTTATAGCAAACTGCGACCGTAATTCCCACGCTCAATTGTGTATCCACCATAAAAAAATACAGCCAATCCAACCGATAAATGACAGGCATAAAAAAAGCCAATCACAAAGTAGTGATTGGCTATCAATATGAACAAATTAGGTTCACTAACAACGTCAGTTGGCTAGGTGACCCTCGGCTTAATAAGGGTCAATGCATATAAAGCACAATACGTGCCAATTTTTCATAACCTATTAAGATAATGATTTTATTATACTTTTATTTAAACAACTTAGTTTTATTGCATACACAGACATAACTAAAATGCAAAATAAAAATCAATTCCCATTTTGCAAAAAAACAGACTGAACGGTCCACACCACTTCGGTACACCAACTCGCCCCCACAAATGCACTCAATTGCAAAACAACTATACTCATTGAATGGCACGCAATCATTTTATCGATATGCTTTTTGACTTTTTTGATTGGTTATTCTGATGTAATGCTTTTATCTGGCAGAGAGATTCTCGTAATATACTGACTCAAAAAGAAATATGCCGAGTCATTCCAAATTTCGGCATGATAAAAAACACTTATCCGGACCGTGGTCAATATGGCCACTCATTACATGGAGCTTGTATGAATATTCAGAGTTTACGCTCACAACTACTGATATTAGCTGTACTCATCAATTTACTCATTAGCTGTTTTTTTACTTACTTCTCTTACAGTAATGAGAAAGAGCTTTTACTGAAAAGCATTGACGCACAACTCACCATCAGCGCAACCGCATTACCGACCATTCTCGGGGCCGACTACCAAGACCGAACCAGCGTCAGTGATGATGAATACCTGCAACGTGTGAAAGAGATTTCTGCGTTTGCCAAACGAGCCCACATGACTTATGTGTACACCATGGTCGAAAAGAACGGCAAAATATTTCAGAGTTTTACCAGCGCACCGGATACCACGATTGCCGATGGCACATACGAGCGTTATATGAGCGAATATGAAGATGCGAGCGATCTGCTGCAAAGCGTCTTTCAAAACCCACGCGTGACCTACGAAGACTATGCCGATGACCAAGGCAATTTTCGGTCGGTGTTTATTCCTTTTCACTCCCCGAATGGCAAATTATATATCGCGGGTGCTGATGTACCGATTGACCACATTAACAAAACCCTCAATGGGTATTTGATGACCAACGCTGAAATTGCCTTATTGGGCTTTGTATTATCTACCATGGCTTTCTGGTTTTTCTGTACTCCCTTACTACGCCATCTACAAAGAATTCGCGCCCAGCTTGCTGCCGCTGCGGAGCATCTCGATTTAACACACCAATTTGATAGCAAAATCAAAAATGAACTCGGTGCGATCAGTGAGGATATGAACCGGCTGTTCACTCGTTTTGCTGCCGGTATCAATCAGGTCAGTGAGGCCGCGAACCATAACGTGCAGCTCTCTGACCAAGTGTCTGAAAACGCACACAGCATCCAGCGCAATCTGACCCATAGTCAGGAACAAGTCGGCAGTACCAACCATCGTAGTCATGCCATGTATGATCAACTGGCAGCCAATGCCGATCAGAGCACTCAGCTTTCAACAGAGCTGAGCAACGCTGTCGCGGAACTCCATAATATTGAAGCAACCTTCTCCAATCTCGATCAAGCTGTGAATCGTAATCTCAAAAATGAACTGACCCTGTCAGAGCAGTTAACCGCACTCAGTAAAGACACCAAAGAGATTAATTCAATTCTCGATATGATCCATTCTCTGGCCGATCAAACTAATCTGCTGGCGCTGAATGCAGCCATTGAAGCTGCCCGGGCCGGAGAAGCGGGACGCGGGTTCGCGGTAGTTGCAGATGAGGTACGTTCACTCTCTGTACATACCGAAAAAAATCTGGGACTGATTCAAGAAACGCTTTCCCGGATCACCACCAGCATCAGCGATGCATGTCATCAGATGGACAATTCAGTCAATGAAATGACGGCACTGACAGAAGCGTCGCAGTCAGGCTATGAGCAATTAAAACATTGCGCCAGAACGATTCTTAATCAACAGGAAAAAATCACCCTTTGGGTGGAAGACAGCCAGCAGACACAGCAGCAAGCGAATGAGATTCAGAAAGACATGGATCTCACCGTCACTCAAATCACGCAGGCCTATGCCGATACCGAACGAGTCTCCGGGGCGGCGGCTGAGCTGGAAAGCAGTGCGAGACAGCTCCTGAATCTGAGCCATCAGTTTAAAACCAACTGATTGAAACGGATGTGATGATTCTTCCAGCCTATCGCGCAAGACAGCCGAAATCATCAATTCGTGCTGTCTACGTTCGGGCAGGTGGTCGAGTGAAGTCTTCATATCTGAATGATTTGCATCGGTTAGTGAACAATGCCCCCAGTGTGGTGAGCTGCCGTGCAAAAGTCTATGGGTTTTCATCGGTTTAAATCTATATCACTGCCTTTTCCCGAGTCACTTCACATCACTTTATTTTTTATGCTGCAATGTTGAGGTGCCGGTGCGAGTGAGGCGTCAGAATGGAAAAGGTCTCAATCTCTACTCAAGCTTATTTTTGGACAATTTCGCGTTAGCAGTGAAATTAAATCACCTTATGTTGGATGAAACAATGTATGGAAAGCTTCTGAATTTATGGGTGATTTATGTCAACCACTGTACAAATCTTGGATCAAAGCTAATGAATACGTTAAAATGTAATCAAGTAAAGGCAAGAGGCTAATCAACATGAAAAAAACAGAAGCGCCAAAGAAAACACAAGTAGCTTCCCGTAATTTCTCTCCGCAATTGAGAAACTTGGAGATTAGTATGTCTTATGAAGGGTTAAGTTTGAAGAGAAAGCAGCCACAGTCTCTGGAAGCACTGAAACGCCAATATGCGAGATAAATACGGAGTAAACCAAGACCCTTACTGCTACCCCGATTCAGATGTACTGATAAACCTGCTAAATCTTCGTGATGCAGATGCTCTTGCTGAAGCTGAATCTCAGTTTGTGCGCTTCAGATATATGGAATATGTTTGTAAAATAAATGTTTTAGAAGATTTCACTCTAGAGCATTTTTTGCAGTCACATCATGTGCTTTTTCAAGATATATACGCCTGGGCTGGACAATTCCGTAATATTGATATTTCCAAAGGCGAAACTCACTTTTGTAATTGTCAGTTTATAGGTCGTGAACTTGCTAAACAGCTTAAACGGCTTCCTACATTGCGCGAGTGTGAAGATAGAGAAGCGGTTGTGGCACTCACTACGGATATTTTCTGCGAGATAAATGTCATTCATCCTTTTCGTGAAGGCAATGGCCGCTCCACTCGCTTCTTCTTTGAAGAGTTATTGTTTGTAGCTGGTTACGAGATAGCGTGGCCCGCAATCTCGAAGGAAACATGGATAAAAGCAAACATTGATGGCTTCTATGGCGATCTTAAAGGGCTTAATGTTATCTTTGATCAAGCTATTCAACACCGCATGTAAGGCTTAAGATTCTAGCCCATATACCAAGCCACTCACCACTCAAAATACCCATACCAATTGCTTCAGGCAATTCACGTCCACTATAGGCACTGAGAACTACAGATACTGTATTAGGAAAAGTAGGTCAATCTATCGACAAGACTTTGCTGACGGTCTTAGCTCAAAATCATTTTGGCATTTCTGAGCTAGAAGTGCCTACCTTGAAGGTTCTGGACAGAAACGATTCTCCATCAACACGATTAGATTTATTCTATGCAGGGTTTATCAGTGAGTATTCAATCTTTCATTTATCCTGCTGGTCAGGTGAATTAGCGCCTTGCTCTCTCCATACCCAACAATGTTTTTTTGCGCTCGAGCCCCCAGCGGTAACCGCCTAAAGAACCGTCATTACGCAATACCCGGTGGCAGGGGATAAGAATCCCAACCGGATTTTTGCCACAAGCGGTTCCTACAGCGCGAACCGCCTTCGGATTATCAATATGCTCTGCAACCTCACCATAGCTCATCACGTCCCCTTCTTTGATACTTAATAAAAACTGCCACACCTTAATTTGGAACGCCGTTCCTCTGATATCAAGAGGGACATCGGGTCTGGGAGCGCCCTGACTAATATGCTGATCTAAAGCCAATATCCAGCTATCCAGCTCTGGTTTGTCTTGTGCCGCAGAAAGTACCAGCCGAGCCTCAGGAAACTCATCCCTTAATAGCGTTAGCAAAGAATTTTTGTCATCACCAAACTGTACTGAGCATACCCCCTTATCTGTCGCAGCCATTATCATGTCCCCAAGCACCGTCTCTCGACACGCATAATGGATAATTTCACCTTTACCGCCAGCTCTGTATGCTTTTGGCGTCATGCCTATATTTCTGGTTGCTTCACCATATACCCGACTGATTGAGCCATAACCTGACGAATAAATCGCACCAGTGATACTCTCTCCCTCTTTTAACGAACGCTTAAATTTTCGCATTCGTACTGCATCCTGATAATGCTTGGGAGATACACCAAACATGTCTTTAAATGAGCGTTGTAATCTGGAAGGTGAAAGCCTTGCAATATTGCCTAACTGAGTTAGTGTTATTTTGTCTTCGGCATGCATTTCTATATAGCGAGCCACATCGATTAGCTGATGAGTACGCTCGCCCTGTCCTGTTGGATTGCAACGCTTACAAGGACGAAAACCTGCTCGCATTGCAGATTCAATATCTAAGAAAAATCTCAGATTTTCTGGATTTGCCGCTTTGGTTGAACAGGAAGGCAAACAGAATACACCGGTGGTGATGACGCCATAGTAAAAATGTCCGTCAAAAGATCCATCTCTCTGCGCGACCGCATTTTTCATTTCATTATCAGATAACTTTGGCATAGCTACGCTCACTGTTTCGCGTGATTCATCAGTATCTCATCACACAAAGTTTGATGATACCATCCGATTCTTGCTGGTTAATTCGAGTATGTTGATTAATCCCTTAATTTGAATATGGCGCAATTTTCGGATGTTTAAGAGCGGTTCACATCGCTAACATGAGTATTCATTAAAACCCAAACGACCAATCAGGTATCACCTAATGAATACAAACTTTATTATAAAACCAATTGAAAAGAGCATGTTTAGTGAATACTTGAACCTCAATGATCAACAACTTGAAAAATTCAGCGCAAAATGGTTGATTGCAGACTCAAAGCCGGGTTTCCCATGTCGGGTATCTTTAAAAGAAGCCGAGATTGGTGAGAGGATTTTACTCATCCCGTACAAATATCATGACGTAAACTCACCGTATAAAGCTTCTGGCCCTATTTTCATTCGTGAAGATGCCGTAGAGGCAAAATTGAACATCAATGAAATTCCCGAAATATTAACTCAACGACTACTGTCTGTAAGAGCATATAGTGAAGATAGTCTGATGATTCATGCTGAAACGACTTTGGGCTCTGGTTTGGAAAAGATTATTTGCAATATGTTGACCGACGCCAATGTTAAATACCTACAGGTTCATAATGCGAATCCTGGTTGTTTCAACTGTACTGTTTACAGAGCCTAGATAGATCAAATCCGGTATGAGACACGCAGACTGGAAAATCGTCCAAACGAATTATTATTATGCAAATATAAAATCGAGAGTAACGATGTTAAATCGTAATGGTTTGGGGGAGATTTTGATCATCGCCCCTCAAGCGTTTTTTACAGATTAGGGAAAATAATTAAGGCGGGATGCCATTTTCTTGTTTTGTCTTAACTCATGTGTTGCTCAAAATTTGGTATCTCACCCAAGTTGTCCAGCCAATTGAGCTTTGACTCGCAGAAAACATTTACCTGTGGCTCGGGTAAATGATCAGAATCAAGGCTGTACAAGTAAACTAACGCTAAACCCGGCAGACGAGGGTTTTTGTTGTAAATAGCGGTTCCACAATGACCGCAGAAATGCTTCACTGCGTTTTCTTTTAACGTAAAGGCGCTTAATTCACCCGTGGTTAATGCAAATTCATTTTCTAATACAACGCCGTATGTGGACACTGGCATACTATTCATTTTCCGGCACTGATTGCAATGGCAGTTGACAACTTTTTTAATATCACCAGTCAACTGAAATTGAATCTCCCCACACTTACAACTTCCACTATAGTGGTTCATATTTTTCTCCTAAAGCAAAGCATAGCACTTATTAGTCGGCCAAAAACCGTTTTTGGCGCCCCTTGTAGTGGCACAGTAAAAATTAGTGGCACAGTAAAAATTAGTGGCACAGTAAAAATGCCACGCGTTGCGAATCACTCTTAAAAAGTTTGTATGGCTCTGGTGAAAAAATTAAGGTTTCCAGAATTCCAACGCACCGTCTGGCAGTTGTGAGAGTAACCGATCAAAAGCTTCTTCATTCACATGGCGCCTCAACGCTTGCGCTATATCGCGAATCGCATTTTCTGTTGAAAAATTATGTTCTGCTCGTAATAGTTTCACTTCCTCTGTCATTTTCTCACGAGATTCAAAAGCTTCTCTTTTCTCATCAACATCCCAGTCGGTAACGAATAAGGCTTTGAGACATGTTGGAAGGACATTAGCAAAAGCAATTGCTTCTTGTATGGATATTCTTCGGCGAAAAACTTGAAATACACTTTGCGTCATCGTGTATGTGACATGAGTACTCCATAGTCCTGATGTATCTCTTGCATCAACAAGGTATTCATAAAATTTTGCTGAAGCTTGTTCATATTCAAGTGGCACTGTCATGATTAATTCTCCCGTAGTCAAAGATGCTAGCCTAACGCCGCGTTAAGGGGCGCGTCAAATGTATTGAATAAATTGAATATTATCTCTTTAGGGCGTTTGGCTGGATTATCACTCAGTGAAATCTCAACGATGTTTAATGAAAACGATGAATTGGCTATTGACCGAGCTTTGCTTACTCAAAAAACGATAGAGATTGATGCGCAAATTAAACGGCTAAAAGCGGTACGAGATAGCCTAAATCATGTAGCAACTTGCCCTCAACCATCTCACTTAGAGTGCCCGTCATTCCAAAAAATGATGAAATCAGTTAAGCACTATATGTCTTAGGAGCCGCATAGAAAGCCCTTATTCTCCAGTCGTTAAGGCCATCAATCAACACGCCGATCAGCTTCTGTAACACCCAAGCTTCCAGCGTAGCTTTCTAGATACGATTTAAACTCGTTATCGGTGGAAAAACCACTACGCTTCCAGCTTCCGCAGACAAACTGCTTCCACCAGCGTTTTTAGTTTTTCCACTTCACCTTGCAGATACGCCAACTCTTCTTCAGTGATTTCATAATGCATTGAGTAACGCGCGTCGATATAAGCGCGTTGCAGGCGGCGAAAGCTGCGGCGGTGGAATTTGTCATCCATCGGGAAAATATCGGCAAAGGCACGGTCTTGCTCTGCGCAGTATTTTTTCAGCTTTTCGATATTATGGGTTTTCGGCAGGTAGTTGGTCAGAACCAGCAAGGTGCAGGCGAAAAACCGCTCTGCGGCTTGGTGTAATTCAAAAGCCGCTTTATTCACATAACCTTTGTCTATCGCAATCTGTGAAAATTCTAAAAACTCTCCTGCACTTTGAAACCACTGCTCAAAATGCCCTTGTGCAATGTCACGGCGTTCTTCATCGGTCAGATCGCCCGGCTCGGCCAGTTCCTTCGGGGTAGCGGCAAAGATTTCGATGCCCTCTTCGCGGATATCCTTAAAAAAATAATGACCTTGTCTGAGCTGTTCATTCACTTCTGCCAAGGTATGCACAATCAAGCCCAGCGGTGCACTTGTGACTTTGCGGTCGATCTGCTCTTCCGCTCGACGCCAGACCAGATCGTCTTCCACCAGTGAGGATTGGTTAACGATCACCAGAATGTCGTAGTCACTGACATAGCCGTTGGGAATATCCCTCACCCAACCGCCTTTGGCATGGCTGCCGAACAGAATGATTTTCAGGATCCGAAACTCGGCTTTACTCCCCTGCTTACCGACGATGTATTCTTCCAGCGTATCGCGCAAAATAGTGGAAATCAGCGCCAACTCATGCTGTTTACGTTCGGGCAGATGATCGAGTGAAGTCTTCATATCTGAATGATTTGCATCGGTTAATGAACAATGCCCCCAGTGTGGCGAGCTGCCGCACAAAAGTCTATGGGTTTTCATCGGTTTAAATCCATATCGCTGCCTTTTCCCGAGTCACTTCACATCACTTTATTTTTTATGCTGCAATGTTGAGGGGCTGGTGCGAGTGAGGCGTCAGAATAATGGAAAAGGTCTCAATCTCTACTCAAACTTATTTTTTGGGCAGAAACGTGTTAGATTTTCAACTCTATTCGGTGAGTTTCGGATTAAATTTTCTATGGCTTAACGTTAAGCTAAATGGTACCTCCACAATAGTTACCACAAACTCATAATTTCAAAATACAAGTGGCAATTTTAAATGCATTCATTGGAGCATGTTGTTAGCATAATTTCTTAAAGCGAGTATGAAAGTGACTTAAATGCGCTCTTGCGGTAGTGATGTCATTTATAATGCTCTGTAATTTTTCAACATCAAACTGCTCATGGGTTTTAGAAAGACCTTTGTTATTTGACTTCAGTGATACTGGAGTACCCTTGCTTGGACTGGAGAATAACCAACCACCATGAGTAACACTATTTCTCTGTGTCGCGGTATCTTTTAGTTTTTTATCCAAGTCTTTGAGGACATCTTGGAAGTCTAAACCTCTGCTACGACATTCGATGTGATAAAGCTGTAGAAGCTTCATTGCTTTTTTCTTAAACATCATTTCACCGATAAACGCATATATTTTTTCAGCGTCATCAGCAGAAAATAAGTCACAAATATAGTATGAGATCTCGTCTTCTAGTGCATTGAACTCTATGATTACACGTGACAAGTTCATACCTACGCTATCTAAATATTTAATAAGCTCATCGCTAGAACTGTAAGGCTCAGGAGCCCCAAAAATTAGGCTTTGTTTTATTCTGTAATCGCTCATTTTTGCTCCATCATGCGAACGCCTGCGTACTGGGCCGATTGTGGTGCCCCGGAACAAATCGGTCCCGTTGACGAATTTGTTAGACTGACACAGAGGCATAAGCAGCTTGTAGCTCGCGTTCAGCACCTTCTACCGTTAATGGGCCAGCAGACCTTTCCTCAAGGATGCCTTTTATATGCTCCCAACACTGATCTACGTCAGTTAAATCCCTGTCAGTAAAAGTGACAGTTGTTATGCCATATTTTTCAAAATAAGCGTTACGTTTGTCTGCTTCTTTACTCCACTTCACCGAAAGCTCTTCGTTAAGTGTCTTTTGAGTTTTTTTAGTACTCCCTGCAATAGACATATGCGAAGATGCGGGGCTTATTTCAAAACCAACCATTCTCATGGCGTATGGGTTAAGTACTGAAAAATCCAAACGATAAAGGTGTTTGACCTCTTTACCTGCATACCGAAGCTCTGGGATTAACAAAGGCACAGACTCTGGGGCGTCGCTTTCCCTGATGTAGTCCAAATATCGCGTTGAAATCGCTTGCTCATACTCAGAATTAGAGACACGAGCCAATACCGTTTGATAAAAGGTCAGGAACGCCTGAATATCTGGAAATATCACAGGATCTTCACTTTCTGGCGCTATCAAGCCAGTCTCCAAAACATGTTCGACGGTCCAGTATGCATAATTTTCACGTCGCATCTGGCTCTTATCATTTGTCCATTCGCCAAAACGATGTGTCGGTGAGATCAAAAGCCCCCAGACCAGCTTCCCGGAACCAAACCAGACTTGCCAAAGGTTTTGGTCGGGTTTTGCTCTCACTCGAGCTTCAAAATTACGGTAGAAATTCCTCTCTAAAAATCGATGAATGTAGTCATGGAGAAGCTCGTCCTGAAGCATCTCTGGAATTATTTCTTCTGTTCGCTTTCGATCCCCGAAATGGCGACGACGGGCGATATGCGCTTTTTTCTCAATCACTTGTTGTGTAAGCCCATTAAGCCACCGCGCGATAAAGTCTTCTGGAGAGTGAAATTGCATCCGAACACTATCTACAAAGGTGTTGTTATTTCTACCAATGTGAGCGTGCATTTGATGAACATTCGATTTGCGACCAAGGATCCGGGAAAAGCGAACCAACGCTTCCTCGCGCATATGCTCAAGTCGTGAAGAAAGCTCTTCTTCTTTCCTTTGAATGTCTTTAGTTAGTGTCATCATATTCTCATTGATTAAACTTCGTCTAACGCCTGCAATAATGTGCCCCACACTGAGCCATCGAACTTCATACCAAAACCGCAGAGTGTAACGGGTCACCTTGATTGCTTGTTAGCCCTTTTACTCAGGTAAGCTAAATGTCATCGTATCGCAGTCAGGCTCTGATGTAATTGATGGAACTACCGAACCAAACAAGTCTAAAAATGATGTCGCCTCTACAGATTGTGGCGTTACATGTGCTTCAATATAACTGTGTAGTTTGATACCAGCATTCATAGCCAATGGAACGAAGTTAATAAAAATATCGTTCTCACCAACCCCTGCTTCCTTGGCAGAAAACTCAATTAAATCAGCGTTAACATAATTGCGAATGATATCTGAAGCTGACGCGCGAAGCCTTGACTCCGCTCTTGGGAGTTCTAAAAGCTCTTTTATATCTCCCCATGAGATCGGAATGTCAAAGAAGCGGCCCCCTTTTTCCTCTGGGTTAGCAAGAAAGTTAGCATAATAATACGTATGTTCTGTGTTAGGTGTCGCTGCAGTTTGAACATGATAATTGTATATGCTTCTTATTCTGTTTGCTTTGTTGAGATGGCGAGCATTTCTGATTGCTAATACCACACAAAGCTCCGGTGTGTCATACCAATCAACTGGAGCATCAAGCTCTTGTTGCATTAAATCGTACAAATTGTGAAACGCATTTAGCATTGCATTTACTGCTGTTTCCACGTTCCCAATAGCTTCTGGACGATCAATTGAAATAAGCTTCTTGTAACGAAAATTAGCTTCAACTAATACTCTAAATGTTTGAGCAAGATCTTCAAAAGAATGACTTAAAGGCATGTTTATTCTCCAGTGAATAAATTTGTCCCAATATAACAAACTATTTGCTTATTGGATTTGTACTCCATCAACTTATGGTGAATTGAGTGCTAACGCCGCCTAATGAGCAAGATTCTGGACATAAACGTGTTACGGTTGACCAGCGCAAAGCGTCGTTGAGCAAAGCTAGATACGAAATTACAGTCTAGAATTGACTAAAAGGTATCTGTCAAGTCGGTAAATATTTTATTATGACACTTACTACATAATATATTGGATTGTCATTATGGGGCCATAAATGCAGAAAAAAATAGGTATATTTATCATTATCGCTAGTGTACTTGGTTCTTTAGCCCTTTTCTTCAACATACACTGGTGGGATGGTTATAGCTTCTTTTACAATATAACCCGAGGATATGTATATGCGTTGTGCGAAGATTCAGTGTCAATATGTAGTTCAGGACCAATAGTCACTCCATATGGAGTCACTTTAATTTATTTTAAACATGTAATTATTTTTCCAATTATTACATTTCTATTAGGGCTAGCTATGTATTTAGAAATTCTTCCAAAATTCATATATAAATCATAGACTAACGATAAATATTTACATTAACTATGCGAGAAAAACGATCTTACCTAGCTTGTTAGATCGATGTTTTTTGCAAAACCCTAATTGCCGCCAACATTACATTTTTTGCGTTATTTTCGAAGTCTATAGATTTAGGATTTGGTGCAAAAATATTTTTAACATTTAATTCATCATTTGATGGATTTTGAAAATGCATAACGTAATTTCTTATATTTTTTAATCTCTTAAGGAGAGATACACTCTTCTTCAGTTATCCAGCCCCTACAAGCAGCCTATTCTAACAATTTATCACTTCTTTCCTTTGACATTTTTCGTTCACCCAGAAACCATAGTCTCCCAGCAATAGTTCGTTCTATAAATGAGAAACCAAGTGCTATGGCTGAAATAAACTGCCCATTGATATATATTTCTACCGCCTCTTGAAAAACTACCTTTGAACGTTTCCCATCCTGAAGGAAATAGAGATCTCCCTTTTTCATTTTTGATAAAAGAATTAATAAACGATCCAATTTCCCAGAACCTACCAGCAACTCTTCCAAATTAATAGTATGCGTAAGGTCGAAATCCAACTCATCATGGCTCATATCTAACTCGTAATCTCTAACAGTATATTTTTGGCTACTAGCTCGCTCCTGCGTATTCTACCCAAGAGGATTTACAGCCCCGCTTGTCTCTTTATTTTGTTTACCTACCCAATTTTTAAATCTTTCTTGATATGTGAAACAATGATCACATCATCATAGCCTGAATCAAATCCATATCGCTGCTTTTTCCGAGTCACTTCACATCACTTTATTTTTATGCTGCAACGTTGAGGTGCTGGTACGAGTGAGGCGTCAGAATAGCAAAGGCCGCAGACGAATATCTGCGGCCTTGAATAGCGCGAGAAGTATCAGATTGAAATGCCTCCTCGCGAATGTGTTGCTTCATTGTGGGCAAAAAATATTTCGCCCACGCTGATGAAGGCCTATGGCGCGACGGCTTTACCACTGTATGGGTCGATCCGGCCGGGGCATAACCCTTTCGCTTTCAAATTACGGGCAATTTGTGCAATGGCGTTGTTGGTGTTTCTGTAGCCATCGTGCATTAAAATCACCTGTCCGTTTTGTAGTCGGTTGGCGGCATTGACAATGGCGCTGGTGCTGGCGTTGTTCCAGTCTTGGGAATCCACATCCCAGGTAATCACGCGCATTCCAAGATTTTGTGCTGCCTGCTGGATGGTTGAGTTCACCTCACCATATGGCGGACGGTACAAAGTCGGTGCCGGTGCGCCAGCATTTTGGATGGCCTGATTGGTCCGGCTAAGCTCGTTGATAACTTGCTGATAACTGTAACGAGTCATGTGGGGATGGGTATAGCTGTGGTTTTGTGGCTGACCCACCTCTTTCATGCGAGAGATCAGCGACGGATTATTACTGGCGCGCTGCCCCCAGACAAACCATGTGACCGGTTTAAGATTGTTTTGCTTCAGCAGGTTGACCAGTGTACTGGTATTGCTGGTCGGGCCGTCATCAAAGGTGATACCGACATAACCGTTACACTGGCTATTATTACCACCGTTGTTGCTTCCGCCGTTGGCAGAGCAGTTGCCGCTAAAACAAGCATCGGTATTCCCAAAGCCAATCACACCGTTACAGTCCATATTGCCAGAGTAGGAGCCGCCACCGCACTTACCATTGTCATAAGTAGAGGTGTTGTATTCCATATCTGTGGCTTTGCGGGTTTCACCGTTAACATAGACCGAGTCTAATACGACATCACGACCAGTCGCATCGTTGTCATATTGAACCTGAATATCGCCGGCGGCTCTGCCGCGGTAGGTATACTCTTGGAAACTGTTGCTGAGGTTCCAGTCGGCGACTACAGTTCCGTTAATCAATAGGTTGATGTGTTCTTGACCGCTGATACCCATTGCGCGAACCACAATGTCGGTACTGCTCGGGCCGACGCTGCCACCACCGTTGTCACCGTTATTACTGCCACTACCCAGAACGATGTTCGAGCTACCACTGCTTTGATAGCCTTCAGTCGCCATAATCATGTAGTTGAATTTGCCGAGGTTCAGGCCCTTGCTCGCCCATGCATCAAAGTGATTGCCGGTGGTAATGGTTCCGCCGGTGCGTTTTTGCTGGCGCACACTCCAGTATTGATAGAATGTAGATTTATTCCCCTCAATCGAAGGTTTGTCGACCCGCAGGGTGCGATAAATATCATAGGTGCCGCCGTCGGTATTCACGGTGCCGTAATAGGTTCCGCCAGTGCCGGGACGATAGCTGCCCCAGTTATCGACAATGTAATACTCAATCAGCGGATTAGTTGTCCAGCCGTACAGTGCCAGATAGCCGTTGCCGGATGGGTTAAAGGTTCCTGAATAGTTCACGGAGCGGCGTCCGCCGGGGTTCCAGCCTTTACCGCCAACCCAGTTGCCAGTGTTGCGCCATTGCGAACTGTAATTACCGCCGTTTCCTAACGTCATCGAGACGGTGCCCGGGGCGTCAGTCCAGAAAGAATAGTAGTAACCGTTATGGGTCCCCGTTTCGTTCGAGGTGAGTGTTTTTGCTTCACTGACAGTTGCTGACAAAGCGGCCGCAGTGACGGTCAGAATCGTCAAAAGTTTTTTTGTGCGACTGGCAGTGGTTTTCATTATGGCCATTCTAATTCTCCAGTTTGGCCTCTCAACCAATACCACTTACAGAGGTGGGGCCGTTAAGTTCAATTTGTTTTTAAGAACAATTTGTTTTTAAGCACAATTTGTTGGTTTTAAGTACAAGTTGGTTTTTAAGTACAAGTTGTTTTTTAAGCGCAGTCCGTTTTTTAAGGACAATTTGCTTTCTTACAAACAAACTTTTTTGACTTAACACACTACTTTATGATGAAAAGAGTTAAGTGGTAAATATTGTAGAAGCCACAACCAGAATGAACAATATAATTATTGCCGAAGGTGAACATACTTAAAATAAAAATTAATTTGATAATCCTACTATGAAAAATAATAAAAATTTCACTTTATAAGAACCAACCGTGATAACAATCCAATATTTAACACCATTTAATGTTAGATTTAAAAACAGCTTTTATTTCATTATGTTAAATAATACATCAATACCAAATCCAATATATAAATGTTAAACACCACACCCAAAATATATCATCAAACTCCAAAAAATCACTATTTACAACCATTTAAAAAACCTTACATGATGGAACCCATTTCAATTTTATTTATCGGTAATTATATATTTCAACCAATTCATATTGAGTTTGCCATTTCCTTTATTCAAACTTCACCAAATTTCAGACAGATATATTCTCAACGCTTGCTCTTCGACAATATAGCCGCACCCGCAGTTAGCCGGATGAGCGTACTGAGTATCCAGAGATCCCCTCCCCTTACCGATATAACAATGACCACGGGATGCCTGCAAAAAATGGGAAGCTGATGATGACCACGACCATCAGGCGCATCACACAGAGCAGATAAACAGACCGGCATAAAAAAAGCCAATCACAAAGTGGTGATTGGCTATCAATATGAACAAATTAGGTTCACTAACAACGTCAGTTGGCTAGGTGACCCTCGGCTTAATAAGGGTCAATATAAATAAAGCACAATGTGTGCCAACTTTTTAAAATAAAGTTAACTAATTGATTTTATTTACTTTGTGATTGACACTCTTTCAATTGCGCGAGGTTTTATTGCATACACCGACATAGTTAAAATGCAAAATGAAAACCGAGTCTCATTTTGCAAAAAATCCATGTCACCCAGCTACATTGCTATGAGATACATCGCGATAAGGCACATGTCCTCAGAGCAATTCATATCCTCAGGACCATTCATATGCTCAGAACCATTCACCGCACATGACCTCGAAAACTGGCCCCAAAGTGAACGAAGACCGCCTTCCGGCGCATACGAATAAAACCAATTGACGTGACATTGGCGGCAAGTTTGCGTTTCTTTCCTCTCAGTTATGAAATCACACTTATACTGATCAGGATGATGTCACGAGCAGAAGAAGAGGGAAAATGATGAATTTTAAGATGATATCACTTTTCATGACTGGTTTTATTCTCACGCTGATGATTCCCCTGAGCGCCCAATCAGCCCCCGAAGAAAGACAAAATTGTGTCACCGTGATTACCTCCGGTAGTACCAACCGACCGTTTTGGTCAAAGGTGATTGAAGGCGCGACTCAGGCAGGTAAAGAATTGGGAATGAAAGTTTACGCCAGAGGAACCGTTGAAGATTCCGATTCTGCCGGACAAAAATTTGTCTTAGAAAATACGATGAAGCTGTTTCACTGCCGTGGTCTGGTCATTGCCCCTTCAGATGTCAGTCGCAATCAGGATATGACCCGCTTCAAAGCAGAGGGCATTCCGGTCATTTATATTGATCGGGATACCGGCGGTGACCGACTGGCTTCCGTGACAACAGATAACTATGCAGCGGGACAACTGGCCGCTCAAAAAATGGGGGAAGCATTAGGGAATCAGGGAAAAGTCCTGCTTTTTCGTCTGAAAAAAGGGGTGGCTTCAACCGATGCCCGAGAACGCGGTTTTGCTGATGAGGCCCGAAAAATTGGGCTGACAATTATCGCCGATACTTATCTGGGCACTCAAGTCGGTGATGCGCGGTCAAAGGCTGCGAAACTCCTGAATCAATTCTCGCATGTCGATGGCATTTTCACCCCCAATGACACCACGACAATCGGAGTGCTGATAGCACGAGAAAATCATCCCACCCAATCGGACATCATTCACATCGGCTTTGATGAACAAGAAATGATGGTTGAAAGCCTCAAAGATGGCACACTGTACGGCTATATCATTCAGCTTCCGTTTAAGATGGGCTATCAGGGGGTGTGGTTAATTCATGAAGCCCTGCAGGGAAAAACCGTTGAAGGTCAGTTACACACACCGATTAAGTTTATTTCCCGGCCTCAACCCAACCCGACACCATCAAAGGCAGCCTTAAAATAGTCAGGCATACAAGCGGATATGTATCAATCATATCGAAGGCTCTGATAAACGCGGCTCACCGATCCCCCATAGGCAATCACCCATAAAAAAAGCCAATCACAAAATGGTGATTGGCTATCAATATGAACAAATAAGGTTCACTAACAACGTCAGTTGGCTAGGTGATCCTTCGGCTTAAAAAGGATCACTTAGATTAATGCAGTATACATGCCAACTTTATTTATCATTTTAACTAATTGTTTTTATTGAAAATTATTTATTAATAAATCCATTCATAGCATATTGACACATAGTATTCTCTCAAAATGAAAATATTTTCTCATTTTGCAACACGCTATGTTGAAAGCGTTTTCTTCCCGGTCATGCGTATCCGCCCGCCCGATTTACTCGTACGTTCGCCGCGGGGCTAACATTTCATACACTGCGAACATCAGCAGCAAACAGCCAAAGACAATCAATACGGTCGTCATCCCTTCAGAGCCAAATGTATCGAGCATCGCGCCAATGAGCAGTAAACCGATAATCCCGCCGGAAGAATCCATCAAGGTGTAGCTCATATTGGCTGACATCTGATCCTGTTGGCAAAAACGCTCTCCCATCACCGTGAGACCGATGCCGTAAATGCCGCCCATGCATCCCCCCCAGACAAATAGTAATACCAGCGCCACCCAATATTTTGCATAGACCGCCATAGATAAAAAAACCGCACAGACCACGGAGCCAAAAATACAACACAGCACCACCGTCCGCCGGTTCAGAATCGAGGCAAAAGCACTCATGAGAATCCCCAGACTGACACTGCCAATCATAAACATCGTGAGCAAGAGCTGAGCCTGTGGTTCAGACAGACCATTATGCAACCCGTACAGGGTCAAAAATCCCGGCAGTCCAAAAAAGCTAATGCCGCCGACAAAGGCAGCCACCAGAATAATTTTGGCGTGTCGGAATGCAAAGCTGAACCGGACAACACCCAAACGATGCATCGCCTGCCCCCGCGCTTTCAGACCGAGACAGAGCAGTAACGGCAATAATGTAATCAATGCGCCGGTCTCAAACCGCCAGTTTATGGTGAGATGAACCAGTTGGACGATAATCGGCCCCAAAGCGATCCCGCAAGAGAGCGCCGAAGAGTACAGCCCCATCGTTAAGCCTTTCGCTTTGCCTTGCACGCTGATATTCAACCACGTTTGCAGTAATACCAGCAGCATCCCGGTTGATAAGCCGTAGCTAAAAATGCCGATCAACCATAAACCATAGTAGCCGGCGTGGGCCATCAGCAACAGACTCAGGGCTCTGGATAACGTTAATATCAGTAGCGATACCAAAATACCAAAATGGCCGAGATACCGGCTCAACGGGCGGTAAAAGAGTAAAACACCGATAATCTCAAATGCCATGGCGATGCCGATAGCCGTGTTGCCAATCCCTTGTGCATCCATCACCACCGGTATCGTGACATAGTTGATCCCCGAAGAGAGCTGAACCAGTAGCGTGGCCATAATCAGTAAGATCGGTGCATACGTTTTCATTCGCTTCTCTCCTTGCTGACTTGCCAAGAGATACTCAGCACACCGTCATCGGTCAGGGTCAGTTCGCTGCTTAACTGTTGCAGCAAATAAATGACTTTTAAGAGATGTAACTCCATTGCTGACAACGCAGCCAGACGATGGGTCATATTTTGTGCGGCTGAAATCTTGAACAGCCGTCGGCATCGGGTCCACTGCCTTTCATCCTGGATGGAAATCACGGTGAGTAATTGCCAGTGATCAAGGCATTCCCGCTCAATCTGAGTTTGTGCGCTGACAGGCTGATGTAGAATCTGACTGAGGCTGCTGTAAAATTCACAAAACGTATCCAATAAAATTTGGCAGTCCCCTTGCACCGGATGCTCGATCTCACCGAGCCATTGATGCGACCCATACGCTTCCTGTCGGATGTATGTATTCAGCTTGTCGAACCAATCCGTCAGGTAGAACGACTCAATCACTGTCGTCATATCACCAAAGCTCAGCGCATAGCCATACACGGCCTGATGATGGGGTTCTGCGGTATGAAGCTGAGGCACAGTTTCGACCCGATCCGTTGCATCGGTCTGTCCGGCGGCTCCGGTGCTGATGTTGTCAGAGTCAGATTGTCGCTCACGGTCAGTCGGTTGCTCCCGGTACGATTCGGGTAACAAATGAAAGCAATATCGCACGACTTCCAGCAAGACATCCCGGCGATAACGCATTTGGGCCAGCGTCTGATCTGCGTGCATCCTTGTGGTTTCGAGCGCGTTCAGGTTGTTGACATGTGCACGACGCATCCACCAGACCACCATGCCTGTAATCAGCCCGATAAACAAAATAATGATCTTGGCTTTGCTGAACACCTGCTGAATATGACTCAGTCGCTTATAAAAACCGCTTAATTCCAAGTCCATTGCCAGCACGCCGACAAATTCTCCCTGCGCATCATAAAACGGTGCATAGGCACTGATAAATGTGCCCCACTGATCCTGATAAGGCACGCTGGAAACACTGACCTGCTGATGCTGCAATGCCGTGACCAGTTCCTGCGGGGCGTCATCATACAGCGTCATTAATGCCGGTGGCGGGTCGGGTAATCCGTCTCCGTCCCCATCATTCTGCGGGCTGGGGTTGACGACAAAATAGACGCCATCCGGCTGGAGAATACAGGTGTAGATATACCGCACATCGGTCGCGGCCTGCCGGATTCGCTCCATATGCATCGCCATAGTGTGATATTGGGGGTCATCCGGTGAGGTATCGGCCTGAAAATGGCGATGGATGTCCCCGTCTAAAGTGGTTGCCGAGGCACTGACGGTGGATATCAGCCCGGCTTTAATCTGATCTTCCAGAGCGCTGACCGATTTGGCATATAACAGATAAGTGGTCATGCCTAACAGCCCGATAAAAACCGTCGCGGCAAGGGTGGCATCAAACCATGTCCGTGTTGATTGAGAGAATTTCATAAGTCGCTGTTCACCCCGATTAAGACACTCATAGCAATGAGAAATAAAGCTGGGAAAATGATCCGGCAGCGCGGGATCACCGACTCGACAGGCCGTCCTTTTTCAGCCCGGATTTTGACAAAGACGATCACGACAATCGCCGCAAAAATACTGACATATCCCATGATGACCATCCGCTCGATCAACGTGGTATACGGCAGTCTCGGCAATAAGCTGCTGGTATAGAAGGTGTAGGCCACCACCGTCAGCATCATGGTAAACGAGGTCATCAGACGTTCAGAAAAACCTTCAATCCAAAAGACCGCCCATGACGCCACTAAAATGAGAGACAGCGGCAAAATGAAGCGCCAGAGATAGTAGTCCGGTTTGCGTAATGCCGGAATGCTAATCGTTAAGCGAGAAAAATGACTCAAGGTGCCGCTGTGTAAGTGGGCATAATCGGAGCGACTCACACGGGCCTGAGGCGCACCTTCCATTTGCCACTCACTGAGCGCTTGATTCTCCAGCGCTTCCACATTAATCCGGGCGGAGCCAAAGATGAGTTGTTTCTGTTCATAAGAGAAGGGTTCCATCATCAGCACAAAGATCTGATGGTCAAAAGGAAATTGGCGAAAGTCCATCGTGGTCGTGAATAACCCCTGAAAGCGCTCATTGTAAGTCACGCGCCCATCCGCCGTAATCACCACCCGTCGGTTCGCCGTCTGACGCTGGCCGATAATGTTGATAAACTCAAATGCCGGAACCCACAGCCCGTCATTCATCAGTTGCTCGGCATGGCGATTCTCATACACCCGCTCACCGCTGGCGGGCCGGTAAGTCGGGTCGGGTTCATCCCAAGACGTCACCAGATAGCCGTCAACTTTATACGTCTGATCGACCGTATTCACCCCATAGATTTTGTTGATCGAAACTGAGGTATCCACCACATATTGCGCGTATAGCGCAGGGGAACAGAGCCAGATGAAGCTGGCAACGATTGCTCGTATGCTTTGATACCTCATCTCTGATACTCCGTACAAAAACCATCACGATGACGCATCGAGCACAGATCGGTCAGCGGATTTTTGGATCGGGACGGCGTAAAAAAAGCACCGGGCTGAGCAAGGGCATCCAGTAATCGTTCAATCATGGCTTGGGTCACATGGCTTAAAATGACGACATGACACATGCGTTGTGGTCGCCCGCCGATCACCACATCATTCTGTGCTAAAGAAAATTGTTCGATCACCGTAGGATTGGGCGTAGTAAAACGGACAATATTGCTGTGATGCGGCCGCGGCATCACCCGTAACCGTTTGCTGCCCGGATCCAAGTGTTGAAATAACTGCTCAAGACGACGCTGGGTCTCATTTGCCAGAGATTCATTGGCTCTGGCCAACTGTTGTAAGCCAGTCTGCCCCAACTGGGTGAGAATATCCCAGAGGTTGAGAGCAAAGATGCCCTGACGGGAACCCGAGACGGTAGAATCGCGGCTGCCGATATACACCGGCCGCGCCGATGAGCCGACTTTGTAGCGCTCCTGCATCAGATAAACCCCGCAAGCCCACGGCATTCCCAGCCATTTGTAAGGGCTGGTACACAAGGACATCACTTCCGGATGGCGAAATTCATGGGGCTCATCGGTAAGAGACGAAGGGGCGGTACCGGTACGCAAATAGGGAGAAAAGTTAGCAGCTAACGCGCCGTCAACATGAATCCAATAACGCCGCTGCTGCGGGGTATTCTGGCCCAAAAGCGGCTTGAGACGCGTCAGAATGGTATAAATCGCATCACTGCCACCACTGAAGGTGGTGCCATGATTCAACACTAAAATAATCGGATGCTGCATCGCGACGAAAAATTCAACCAACGCATATAAATCGTCCACGATCACCGCATCATATTCATCAACCGCCAGCGGTTGCTGCCAGTCCCCCTGATTAATCGGGCATGTGCCCAGTTGCGGCCCGATCTCATGGAATAAGCTGACGCCGACCATCTGACTGACTTTATGCATCGAATAATGCGTCGCGCCCGAGCAAATTAATACGGGGGGATGCTCAGTCGTGACGGCCTCCGCATAACCTTCAACCGGATAGCCCCGCAAGAAATCCCGCGCATTCCAGAGTGCATACAGATTCCCTTCGGTTGACCCCATTGCAGTGAGGTATCCCCAGTACCGGCGCTGGGTGTGTGCTCCGGCAAAACCAAAGAGCTGTGCATAATAGTCCAGTACCGCCCGCTCAAATTGTTTGGCGTTGATCCGGTAACTGCCCTCTTCAAATCCGTCACCGAGATTAAGCAAATTCAAGGAAAGAAAAGGCAATAGCCTTGCGGGGAAATCAACCCGTTGATTGGTCTGATATCCCAAAAAAGATGCCTTCTGCTGATTGAGTGTGATGAAATAGTCTGACAGGATCGCTTCTTTTTCAGTCCCGCTCAGACAACTTTCCCCGATCGCTAATTTCTGCTGCATTGCTCTCATTCATTACCTCATTCTGATGCTGACCGATCACATCAATTACACATGATGCATATAGCGATAGATTAGAGAGGTAGCCACGTAATTTCGCGGTGAAACAGCAAGGTTAAACGGGGAGAAAAATGTAAATGATTCTTATGGTGTATCCTGAGAAGGTTCGATCTATAATAAACAAATGATTAACATTTAATCATAATGTTTAACAAAATGGCCGTACTGACAACCGCAAATAAGGGGCTAACGATGAGTAATCATGTCTGGGGATTATTACACCATCCGGAACGCGAATGGCGTAACATTAATGCTGAACACGAAACGATCAGTCACCTCTATTTACATCATGTATTGTGGATGGCGGCGATCCCGGTGGTCTGTTCCTTGATCGGAACCACACAAGTGGGCTGGACATTTGGAGGAGAAGAGACCTACAAAGTGTCGCTGATGAACGGACTTGCGCTTGGCGTGGCATTTTATGCTTTAATTTTGCTCGCTGTCAGCCTTGTCGGAAGCCTGATCTACTGGCTCGCCCGTAAGATCCCGAATCGCCCGACCCAGCGAGACTGTATTATCTTTGCCGGATATGTCGCCACTCCCATGTTCCTGAGTGGTATTTTTGCCATTTATCCGGTGTTCTGGCTGTGTCTGCTTGCCCTGATCGGCGGCGTGATTTATACCGCTTATCTGCTCTATAAAGGGACCCCCAGCTTTCTGGGTATCAGCCATAAACGCGGCTTCATTCTCTCGGGGGCCACGCTCGGAGCGGGTGTGTTGATTTTGGAAGCCTTACTGGCCGTGGTGGTACTTCTCTGGAGTATGGGCTCTGAGCATAGTGTCGTTTGGCAGTTCTTTTAGCCAATCTTTTCGCCACACACGACACACTGAAGACTCGGCCGACAGACCGCACGAACTGATGACGAACAACCCGATCAGCTCGTGTGGTCATGTCTCCTGCATCTCGTGTTAAAACGCTTCCATCGCTGAAGGTGAGCGGTTTGCCAACTTTTTCCGGTATTGGATCGGTGACATGTTGGCATGCAGCCGAAAAAATCTTGAAAACACCGCCTGTGAAGAGAAGTAAACTAAGTCGCTAATTTCTTTGATACTTTTTTGAGTTTCAACCAGCAATTCACACGCTTTCTTCAGCCGCACCCGGTTCAACACATCGGTAAAAGACTGCTGCTCTTCCCGGAGCTTATTGTTCAGTGTCCAACGGCTCATTTTTAACTGACCGCATACACACTGGAGCAAGGAATTTTCATTATGAATGTGTTGTTGCAACAGCAGTGACTCAATCAGTTCTTCCACCACCACCACAAATGTTTGCTGTTCATCGATCTGACGGCATAGTCCCGCTAAGTGCACTTGTTGTAGCTGATTAAGTTGTGGGTTGAAATGGTGATGGGTCTTGTGCAGATCAGGGCTTTCGATCATCAAGTAATTTTCGCGCTGATGTAATAAACACTGTGTTTCCAGACAATCATTGACGACTTGTCGGGAGAGCGATCCGACATGTGTCAGGCTGGCCTGTACAGACATCACCGGTAAATAAACTTTCAGCAGTTCCCGGCAGATAATGAAATTTCCGAGTGCACTGGTCGACAACTCTTCGGGGCCGTCATCAATATAGGTTAACTTAATCCGGTTACCTTCAATTTTCAGATCACAGCGATCACAATTGCCAATCAGCATCCGGTAGCGGATAAAATTCGCGATCGCCTCAACCGCTGAAGATTGATTCATGCATAAGCCAATCAATTCCGGAAACCGGTTAAATAATGACTGAATCGACGATGACTCATAGATATAGCGGTTATATTTCATCGTTTCGAGCATAAACCGATAATGGGTTCGCTCAGCCAGCCTGCCATTGGGTCGGTTGAGTTCATACTCGCTGATGCCACTGCGTCTTAAAATCGGGTGAATATCAATATCGTGTTGCGATAACTGTTGAATCATATTGCGAGCTAATAGATTCGAGACACTTTTTTCATATCTGCCATTGATCATGATGCTTGCTCTGAAACGTGAAAAAATCTGGTGTCAATTTAACAAACATCATGACCAGCCAAGAAATCGAGTGGTGATAAAGTGATGCAACACAACCACAAAATATAAATGTGCCATATGAATCATAATCTCCATCACTATTAATAACTTCATTGTTATTAGCGATGACTTTCTGCCTCAGACAACCGGGCTTCTTCCATCCGTAACTGAGCCAGTACCATATTCAACGCATAAAAAAGGCGGGCTGGGCCCGCCAAAGGATGAAAAAAACATTATTCCGCAACAGTCACGAATGAAGCTGCCGTCACGCCTTCTTCTAAAGCCAGTGCGCCCGGCGTGGTGTTCTCAACCACAATTTCTTTGTGCACGACAAACGAAACCGGTGTGACCGAACTGATATCGGATGACTGGCTGACATAGACCTGATAAGTGCCGGGTTCAACAATCCATTGATTTTTATCCGGATCGAAACTCGCCAACGTTTCCGGTGATATTTCCAGAAGTACCCGTTGTGATCTTCCGGGGGCCAGTTTGCGCGTTTTCGCAAATGCTTTCAGTTCAATGTCAGGCTTTTTCAGTTTGACTTCCGGTGCAGTAACATAAACCTGAACCACTTCTTTACCGGCCATATCTCCCGTATTCGTCACAACCGTTTTGAGCAACAACCCTTTTCTCGGATGACGGTGATTCAAATCATTCATGAGCACTTTTGTGCGCGATAAGTTGAATGATGTGTATGACAATCCGTAACCGAACGGATAAGCGACTTCTTTGTGAAACGTCTGGTAATAACGATATCCGACGTAAATGTCTTCGTTGTAATATTGATGGTCCAGTTCACCGTCATTATTTTCATCGACACCGGGGAACGTTGCCGCAGACGGAACATCGGCATAAGACAATGGAATAGTTTGTGCCAGTTTACCGCTTGGATTCGCCTGACCGGAGAGGATATCGGCAATGGCGTCACCGGATTCTTGCCCCGGCATATAAGCCAGTACGATACCGTCGACCTGATCCTGCCATTCACTCATATCAATCACACCGGCAATATTCAGCACCACGACGACTTTTTTATTCTGCGCATGGAACGCTTTGGATACTGAGGAGATCAGCCCCAGTTCAGTGTCAGACAGCAAATAGTCACCCCGTTCAGCCTTACGATCAGCGGCTTCACCGGCAACCCGTCCGAGGGTGATCACGGCGACATTGCTGTTTTGCGCTGCATCGCTGATTTGAGCGCCCAGATCAGCAGCCGAAGGTTCGGTACAACTGACGATTTTCGACACACCAAGGCCGCCAGTGGTGATCACTTTGTTGGCTTCAAAATAGTCGCTGTAGAATGACGCCAGTGTCTGATTGACCGGAAACTGCTTCGCCAGCCCGTCAATCATAGTCGTCACATGATCCGGGTGGACATCACCGCTGCCCGTCCCCCCTTTCAGGGTATTAATCTGGGTAATCCCAAAAGAAGCGATCGATTGTGATGTTGCAAGCGGTAAAGCCGAGTCCTGATTTTTCAGCAGAATAATCCCTTCATCGGCCACTTGTTTCGCCAACGTCGCATGGGCTTGCAGATCCGGCTGATTCGAGATGGGATAATGTCTGGCAGATGGTGTTTTTAAAGCCTGAGCGACAATATGCTGGACATTACGATCAAGGGTTGCTTTGGTTAACTCACCGTTTTTATAGCCTGCAACCACATACTCACTCCAATCGCCTAAATCGGGAACAAACGGGTTTTTACCCCCCGGTTGAATCACATCCACCCCAGCGTTCAGGAGCGTGATCGGGTTATAACCGGCGAACCAGTCACTCATCGCTAATCCATCGAATCCCCACTCATGACGTAGGATATCCGTCATCAGATCAGCGCGTTCACCGCTGTTGACACCATTGATCTGATTATATGATGACATAATGCCCCACGGGTGAGATTCTTTGACCGCATACTCGAACCCGCGCAGATAAATTTCCCGAAGTGCACGCGGGGTAACCACGGCATTGATAAATAAGCGATTGGTTTCGGAGTTATTGGCGACAAAATGTTTAATCGTGGTTGCCAGACCTTTACTCTGTACCCCTTGAACCATCGCAGCAGCAATCATACCGCTCACCAACGGATCTTCTGAATAATACTCAAAATTACGACCATTGAGCGGGTTGCGTTGAATATTCATCCCCGGGGCCAACCAGAAATCGACGCCATATTCTTTGCCTTCATTGGCAACCGCTTCACCGACGTCATGAATTAAATCGGGGTTCCAGGTTGATGCCATCAAGGCTCCATTGGGAAAGGCGGTGGCATAATAGGTCTGATTGTCACCATCACGGGTCGGATCAATCCGAATCCCCGCCGGGCCATCCGCAAGTTTCAATGCCGGCACATCTAACAGCCGTTTGGGGTCATAAACGCCGTGGATATATCCGGCCACACCATTGACGGATGCTTTTAAATTAACCACGTCGTCTTTATCAGGGTCCATCCCTGCACCGACTAACATTTTTAGCTTTTCTTCATCGGTCATTCTGGCAACGATAGCCTTAGCCAAAATATCGTACAAATTAATATGCTGATGCCAATTTGCCTGAATCTGTTCTGATTTTAGTCGTTCACTACTGGCTGATGTTTGCACAGGTTCAGTTTTTGCCAAAGCGCTAGCCGAATATAATCCATAACTGACGAACAGCGTTGATGAAATAATTGTCGCAATTATTTTTTTCTTCATTTGAAATTCCATCCTAAAGTTATCCCTATCAGATACCTATATTTCCCGATAACCTCAGATACAGATTAGGGGGCAGGTTTATGGTGACTTTAAGCCTCACCATACAAGGAAAATCAGGATAAAGACTGAATTTCCCATAGGTCATATCATGTTCGATAATATGTTAATTGATTTTAATAAATAATGTTTTTGCCTATCGGGGATTTTTTTTGCATAGGAGAGAATTAGTGAAAAATGTGATTATAATCAGAGTTACAAAATGTGTAATCCATACATGATAACGGCTAAAAATCACTCAACACATATTATCATCAGCCATTTCATTGATTAGAAATTAACAACCATAATAACGATACGATTATAATTAAAATAAAGTGATTTCATCTTTAACTGAAATATAAAAACCGCACGACCATAAATAGATTCGTATCAATAAAACAGATCTGAAATGATGGTTATTTTTACTTGTTTGTTTCAAATCGGTGATTACTCCGCTCACCTGATAAACCACATATGAATATAATGGCATAATAATGCAATCTTTAAACTTTCACTTCGTCATTCACATTATTTCTGTGATGAGATAAAGCACATTTTTACCCGATCCTATTTGAGTACAACTTTTTAATATCGCCATTTTTTGTGATCAAACACAATTTTTAATCCGGTCTAATTCATATTTTGCATACAATTATTGACATAGTGCAGATTAGTTGTGTTTTATAGTCGTTTAGCAACCGCTTACTCACATAGCGTTGCGCAGTGAAATTTATCCATGACTGGTTTCTCCCGACACAACCATAAAATACAAAAGGAATTTGTATGTCACGATTGAGATTACGCCCTCTGGCCGTAGTGCTTGCGGCTTCGCTTGTTTATATTGGCACCCCGGCATTGGCAGAGACCGCCTCTGCGGCCACCAAAGTGTTACGCTTTTCTGAAGACGGTACTCCGACAAACTTTGATTCAGTCCAATCCGGAACGACCTATAGCAACACCATTGTCACTGCGGTATATGACACCTTATACGAATATAAATATCTGAAGAGCCCGTATGAATTAAAACCGAATCTCGCGACCGCGATGCCGGAAGTCTCCGGTGATGGGCTGACATATACCATTCATATCAAGCAGGGCGTGCATTTTGTCGATGATCCAGCATTTCCCGATGGCAAAGGCAGAGAAGTCACGGCTGACGATTTTATCTATTCAATGAAACGTCACTTTGATCCGGCCAACCGTTCACAAGGCGCTTGGTTGTGGACGAATAAAATTGTGGGTATCGAAGCATGGAAAGAAGCCGGTGCGGATTATAGTAAACCGCTTGAAGGTCTGAGTGCCCCGGATAAGTACACGATTCAAATCAAGCTGGAACAGCCCTATCCGCAACTGGTTTATACGTTGGCAATGGGTTATTCCGCGCTCGTCCCGCATGAAGCCGTCGAAAAGTATGGCCGTGAATTTGCCACCCATCCGGTCGGCAGCGGCCCGTTCAAACTGATTTCACACGATTCAACTAAAACCGTACTGGAGAGAAATCCAAACTATCGCCATGAAGTTTTCCATCTTGCTGAAGCAGGTTACGATCCGAAAGTTCACGGCGAAACGGGCGTTGCGGCGCTGGACGGGAAAACTCTCCCACGCGTTGATCGTGTCGAAGTCAACTGGGTCAAACAACTGTCTGCACGGTGGAATTCATTCAGCAAAGGCAATGAAATCGTTAATACCACTTTGCAAAATGAACAGCTCGATACCGTGTTGGCATCTAAACATCCGGTCACACTCAAACCGGAATATGCCGCAAAATATAACTTCCGTGCTCAGCGTGAAGCCGGCATGGTGTATAACGTCTTCAACTTTGATGATGAATATTTGGGTCACTCGGATGATCCGAAAACCAATGCACAGAATAAAGCGCTGCGGTGTGCCATCATCAAGTCGTTTGACTGGCCGCAGCGTGTTTCACGCTTTTATTTAGGACTCGGTGAAGCTTATCCGGGATTCATTGTTCCCGGAACCGATGCGTTTGATCCGAATCTGGACAAAAGTTCGATTGCGCAGGATATAGCTGGGGCGAAGAAACTGCTGAAAGAAAATGGCTGGAACGCGCGTAATTTACCGGTGCTTTACTATCCGGCAACCTCCACCGTTCGCTATAAACAGTTCTTCGAACAGTTCCGGGGCAATTTGATGAAAATCGGCTATCCGAAGAATAAGATCAAATTTAAACCCTATGCGACCTTCGGCGACTTCAACCGGGATATCAAGAACAGCCGCACTCAGATGGTTCCGATGGGTTGGGGGCTGGACTATCCCGATGCAGAAAACACCCTGCAACTCTTCTACGGGCCAAACCGCTCTCCCGGTTCGAACAGTGCCAACTACAATAACCCGCAATACAACGCGTTATTTGAGAAAGCGGCGGTCATGCAACCGGGGCCAGAACGGACGGCTATCTATCATCAGCTCAACCAAATCTTAATCGATGACTGTGTGGGCATCGGCAGCTTCTCCCGTACCCGGGTTCGTCTATGGCACAAAGATGTCACGATGTGGCCACAACGAGAGATTCTCGGTAACTACCTCAAATATATTGACGTTCAGTAAAGGTGTGACACATGGATACGCTCCGTTATTGTCTGCGGAAACTGATCTATAGTCTGCCGCTGCTCTTTGGCGTCACCTTGATTAGTTTTGTGCTGATGGTCTATTTCGGCCCGGATAAGACTTATGATCTGTTGGGCCGGAATCCAACGGTTGAAGAGATCAACGCGATTCGCCATCAACTCGGCTATGACCAGCCGTTTTGGACCCGCTATCTGCACTATATCTATCAAGTGGTCACGTTTGATTTTGGTTATTCCGACTCCAGTGGTGAGTCGGTAACGACCATCCTTGAACGGACGATCCCGATCTCATTAGTGCTGGCGCTGCCGGGATTTATTTTAGGCCATTTGATCAGTATCGCGATGGGGCTGTTTGCGGCACATCACCGCGGACGCTGGGCCGATAAATTAGTGATGTCTTCTTCGGTGATCGGGATGAGCATTTCTTACCTCATTATCATCATCGTGATGCAGTTGATTTTCTGCTCCAGTTACGGGCTCAATTTGTTTCCGGTGTATGGATGGGAAGTCAACTCCCTGAGTAGCTATTTGTACTATGTCACAGTGCCGACTCTGTGCTCGATTTTGGTCTCGGTGGGATACAGCACCCGGTTTTACCGCGCTCTTTTTGTCGAAGAGATGACCCGGGATCATATCCGTACTGTCCGGGCATTCGGCCATTCTCATCTGCAAGTCTTATTCAAACACGTCTTGAAGAACGCCCTGATTCCGATCCTGACCCGTATCGTATTTTCAATCCCCTTCGTGATGATCGGCGGTTCGCTATTACTGGAGAGTTACTTTGGCATTCCGGGGGTCGGACTGATTACCTACAACGCCATCACCACCGGCGATCTGCCCGTCCTCAAAGCGGTGATCGTGCTCCTGACGCTGGTGTTTATCGTCATCGTCAGTACGGTGGATATTCTTTACAAACTCGTCGATCCGCGGATCTCACTCAGATAGGGCGCTTCCGATGACTGAAACAATTGATACATTGACTCAAGATACATCGCAAAAGCGAGAGTCGCTCTGGTCCAAAGCTATTCAGAAATTCCGCAAAGATCGCATCGGGATGATCAGCCTGTCAGTGGTGCTGGTTTACTTTGTCATTGCGGTGTTGGTCTGGTTCGGCCTGATTGCCCAGCAATGGGATGTTCTCCAGACAGCCGGGCAAAGTGGCCCCAGTGCCGAACACTGGTTTGGAACGACCATCAACGGCCAGGATATTTTTCAGCGGGCGATCTACAGTACCAAAACGGCCTTTGAGGTCGGGCTGGTGGTGGCGCTCTTAGCGACCACGATTGGCGCGCTGACCGGCTCGCTGATGGGCTACTATGCCGGCTCGCTCCTCGATGAATTCATTCTGTGGGTGATGAACTGTATCGACTGTATTCCCTATTTTCTGCTGGTGGCTGCGATTGCCGTCGCGATGGCGGGCAATCCTTATGCGATGCATACCGCCATGACACTGGCATTCTGGACCGGTACTGCCCGAGTGGTTCGGGGAGAAGTGATCAAACTGAAAAATATGGAATTTACCGAAGCCGCTCATGCACTGGGCGTGCCGACCTACCGCATTATCTTCCGCCATTTAATGCCCAATACCAGCCATATTCTGTTGGTTGAAATGACATTACTGTTTATCACGGCCATCAAAAGTGAAGTGATTCTGAGCTTTCTCGGATTAGGCGTCAAAGAAAGTATCAGCTGGGGGCTGATGATCGCGGAAGCCAGTACCGAAGTGACATCAGGCCATTTCTGTAACTTTTTCGCCGCATCAGGCATGTTATTTGTGCTGGTACTGGCGTTCAATTTATTTTCAGATTCGCTTCAGGATGCGTTAGATCCAAGGAAGGTGTCATGAACGCAACAGACAATATCGTTCCCACGGAACCCTTACTCAAAGTCGACGGTCTGACCGTTGATTTTCAGACCGATAAAGGCATCGCCCGGGCCATCAATGGCATTAGCTTTGAAGTCATGCCCGGTGAAAGTGTCGCGATTGTCGGAGAATCCGGCTGCGGCAAATCTGTCAGTTCGCTGGCGATTATGGGACTGATCCCCAACCCGCCGGGAAAAATTGTCTCCGGCAGTATTCGTTTTCAGGGGCAAGAGCTGGTTGGCATGGATGAAAAAGCCTATCGACGCTTGCGCGGCAATGATATCTCAATGATTTTTCAAGAGCCGATGACCGCCCTGAACCCGGTGCTGAGAATCGCAACCCAGATGGTGGATGTGATCCGTAACCATCAGAAAATATCGCGTAAACAGGCCGCCGTTCAGGCGACTGAAATGCTGCGCATGGTTGGGATTCCCTCTCCCGAAAAACGTATCCGGGAGTATCCGCATCAGCTTTCCGGCGGGATGCGCCAACGGGTCATGATTGCGATGGCGCTCTCCTGCCGTCCGGCCTTACTTTTGGCCGATGAGCCGACCACCGCGCTGGATGTAACCATTCAGGCGCAGGTGATGTATGAAATTAAACAGTTAAAACAATCCCTCAATATGGCCGTCGTACTGGTGACGCATGACTTAGGCGTCGTCGCCGAATCCTGTCAGCGCGTGGTGGTGATGTACTGCGGAGAAGTGGTGGAACAAGGGCCGGTTGAAGCGATTTTTAGTGACCCGAAACATCCGTATACCCAAGGATTGCTTCAGTCGATTCCCGTTGTACGACAGCAAAAAATTGCTCGTCTGCCGACCATCGAAGGTATGGTGCCAGATTTATTCCACTTACCGACCGGCTGTCGATTTGCTGACCGCTGTGACCGGGTGACTCAGACCTGCCGGCAAAATAAGCCGATCCTGACCGGGCCGCCAGACCATCAGGCGGCATGTTTTCACATAGCAGAGGCATCCCGATGAGCGATATATTGTTAGAAGTCAAAGGATTAGAAAAGCATTTCTATGCCGGGAAATCGTTGTTCAAAAGAACCCGCCCGGTCTGTAAAGCGGTCGATCAAGTCAGTTTTAAAATTCATCGGGGAAAAACGCTCGGACTGGTTGGCGAGTCCGGATGCGGAAAATCCACCTTAGGACGTTGTATTCTCCGTCTGATCGAACCTTCCGCCGGAGAAATTACGCTATCCGGCCAAGATATTACCCGGATGAATCCCCGGGAACTCAAAGCCATGCGTAGAGAAATGCAGATGATTTTTCAGGACCCATTTGCCTCTCTGAGTCCGCGGATGACAATCCATGACATTCTTCGCGAGCCGCTGGATATTCATCAAATCGGAACCGTCGCGCAACGTGAAGCAAAAATTGCCGAGGTGATGCATACCGTCGGGCTGCGTCCTCAGGCACTCAATCGCTATCCACATGAATTTTCCGGCGGCCAACGGCAGCGTGTCGGTATCGCCCGGGCTCTGGTATTAGAACCAAAGCTGATTATCGCCGATGAACCGGTCTCCGCACTGGATGTTTCAGTTCAGGCACAGGTTCTCAACTTGATTGCGGAACTTCAGGAAACCAAGGGGATCTCGTTTCTGTTCATTGCCCATGATCTGGCCGTTGTACAACATACCTGCGATGAAGTCGGCGTGATGTATCTGGGCAGAATCGTAGAAAGAGCACCTGCGGAAGTGCTCTATCGTCAGCCGAAACATCCCTACACACAAGCGTTGTTATCGGCAATCCCGGTGCCGGATCCGACCCACAACAGCGAGCATATACCGCTTACCGGTGATATCCCCTCACCATTGAATCCGCCCGGCGGTTGTACCTTCCATACGCGCTGTCCACATGCCACTGCACGCTGTTCCCGCGAGGCGCCGACACTGACACAAATGCAAGATGAGCACTGGGTTTCGTGCCATCTTTATCCGGCAAGTGGATCATAAGCCCCCCCCCTTTCCACCCCCCGCTTAAACACACCACCATACTCACATATTGCCAATTGTGGGTATGGTTTCTGCTCTGATACGCCCACATCGCCGGTCGATCCGATCCAGAGACCCGGCCACATTCACAGCAAAACAACACCACTACATTTCACACAAAAAATATACAATCGCTCTCAAAATTTAACATTTCCTAATAATTACAAGGTGTTAAGAGAAATTTTCTTTCATTGATGAAAAATACGTCTATAGTATATTTTGAAGTGTGCCAAATATTACATCACAAATTTTTCTTTGTGATAAAAATATAAATAATACATCTATAAGTAAAAGTATGAATAAACATCCCTTCATCATTACTGATATATTTATGTTCTGATTAATTGTCACAAAACTATTAATTAACCCAAATACAATGTGCGGACTAACCTCAAGAAAACCCTCAATTTTATTTACTCAAATATTTAATCGATTACATCTGCTAATATGTAAATTTTAATAAACATAGATAAAAATTTTTTGCTTTTTTTTTGCTTTAAAGACTAGACGAATTTAAAAATGTTCAGCATTGTTATTATGCGTTTTATCGCATGAGCGATCGCATAGGGTTAATTGCTGACATTTCAGAAATTAATGAATAAAGAACAAATCTCTAGGATTGAGAAATGAATAAATTACAACGTCACATTCATTGGGTATTCGCTGCAGGCCTGACTGCTGCATTACCAGTCTCCGCTGCAGAAATGGTCACGATGAACGACAGTTCACAGCTTGATCAAGTTCTGAACACGCAAGCTCACAGTGTTGCACCTCTCGAAACCGGCTTCAAAGAAGTTAAACAAGTCACATTGCCAAATGGTAAAGTGAAAGTGCGTTATCAACAGACTTATATGGGTATTCCGGTCTATGATACCTCAGTCGCTGCGACGGTAACGAAAGGTGTGGTCTCAGATACAACCGATGTTTATGGTGTGGTCGCTCAAGGGATTGCAGACGATCTTTCCAACGCATCACCAGCAATTGAACTCAAAGAAGCCATTTCACTGGCAAAATCTTACTATCAACAGCAAACTGTC
This sequence comes from Vibrio rhizosphaerae, assembly GCF_024347095.1. Lineage (NCBI taxonomy): Bacteria > Pseudomonadati > Pseudomonadota > Gammaproteobacteria > Vibrionales > Vibrionaceae > Vibrio > Vibrio rhizosphaerae. The sequence goes on from NZ_AP024904.1 coordinate 811,158, forward strand.
GTTGCCAGTGCTGCTGAATTTGAAAATGAAAAAGCAGAACTGTTGGTACGGTTAGATGAAAATAATCATGCCCAGCTCGTTTATCAGGTTGATTTCTTCGTCGCCGACGATCACCCAGCTCGTCCATTTTTCTTTATCGATGCTCTCACCGGTGATGTCATTAAAACTTGGGATGGTCTGAACCATGCTGAAGCGGTCGGCACCGGCCCTGGCGGAAATACTAAGACCGGTAAATATAACTACGGGTCAGATTTTCCGGGCTTCATCGTCAATAAGTCAGGCTCAACCTGTACCATGAATAACAGCAAAGTGAAGACGGTCAACCTCAATGGGGCCAAGTCAGGTAGCACCGCTTATAGCTACCGCTGTGCCACTTCATCGAACTACAACGATTACAAAGCGATTAACGGTGCCTATTCACCCCTGAACGATGCGCACTATTTCGGTAAAGTTGTGTTCGATATGTATCAAAGCTGGCTGAACACCGCTCCGCTATCTTTCCAGCTCACCATGCGCGTTCACTATGGTTCGAACTATGAAAATGCATTCTGGAACGGCTCAAGTATGACTTATGGTGACGGTGCCTCAAGATTCTACCCGCTGGTGGATCTGAACGTCAGTGCCCACGAAGTCAGCCACGGCTTTACAGAGCAAAACTCCGGTCTGGTCTATGAAGGCATGTCTGGCGGGATTAACGAAGCGTTCTCTGATATTGCTGGTGAAGCTGCTGAATACTTCATGAAAGGCAGTGTGGACTGGAAAATCGGTGCGGACATTACCAAAGGTTCTGGTGCACTGCGTTATTTTGACAAACCCTCTCGCGATGGCCAGTCAATTGACAACGCATCTCAATACTACAATGGTCTGAACGTCCACTATTCCAGTGGTGTTTTTAACCGTGCATATTACCTGTTGGCTAACAAATCAGGCTGGAACGCTCGTAAAGGTTTCGAAGTCTTCGCGGTCGCAAACCAACTGTACTGGACACCGACTGTCACATTTGACCAAGCCGCTTGTGGTGTTTCCAAAGCAGCGAAAGATCTCGGTTACAGTACTGCAGATGTTACCAGTGCATTTAAGACCGTTGGTGTGAATGCTTCATGTAGCTCAGCTTCAACAGGCACCGTCCTGAAGAAAGGTGACTCAATCTCCGTCTCTGGTACCAGTGGCTCACAAAAATTCTATACCTTTGCGGGTAACGGTTCGAACATGACCGTTCAAATCTCTGGTGGCACTGGTGATGCAGACCTTTATGTCAGAGCAGGCAGCCGTCCACAGTCCAATGCATATGACTGTCGTCCGTACAAAACAGGCAACAACGAGTCATGCACCATCAATACTCGGAGCGGGACAACCTACCATGTCATGCTGAATGCTTACAAAGCTTATTCTGGTGTGACTCTGAGTCTGAGATAATGTCCGATTAAAAGTTGATTGAATATCACTGTTAATCATCAAAGCGCATGGGGAACACTCTATGCGCTTTTTTATTCTCCGGACGCATTCACGAATCTGACAGTTACCGACATGGGTAATCCAATGCTAAGCTTTGTTACCCGTTATTTGTCATCCGCTATTTGTTATCAATGAAACGTAACGCCCCGGAGAACTGCTAGACCAATTCAGATCCCCTGAGATCCACTGACCGATTGGAGGTAATTTATGGCATTTTCTGAACCAGAGAGGGCCGCACTTTTAGCAGTTAAAGGTGTCGGCCCGATAGTCATACAGCGGTTTGAGGAAGTGGGAATCGATACCCTGTCTGCGCTGGCAACTGATCAAGTCGATGAAATCGCAGAGAGCATTGCCGCAATTTGTCACACAACGTGTTGGAAAAACAGCCCACAGGCAAAGTCAGCGATTCACGCGGCTATCCAACGGGCAAAAGCCGGGTTGTGATTCAGGCTTCACAGCCCTCACAAAAGACTGTATATTTAAACAGTTCATACATCAGTAAATCACAAGGAGATGGCATGGGTAGTCAACCGGGTTATATCGAAATCAATGGCACTTCTCTCTATTACGAATGTTCAGGAAACCCGAATGGTGAGCCATTAGTGATGTTACATGGTGGTCTGGGTTCCCAACACGATCTGTTACCCCTCCACCCATATCTTGCGCCGGACTATCACTTGATCAGCATTGATTTCCGGGGACATGGCAAATCTCTTCTCGGTGATCAGCCGCTCAGTTACTTACAATATCAGCGGGATATCCAAGGCGTCCTCGACGCTCTCGGGATCGAACGCTATTCAATTTTTGGTTTTAGTGACGGTGGTATTGTCGGTTATCGCATCGCAGCACAAGCGCCGGACAACGTCTCGAGTCTGATCACTCTGGGGGCTCATTGGCGGTTAGAAGCAGACGACCCATCGATTGATCTCTTTAACGGCCTGACAGCAGATTTTTGGACAGAACGATTTGCTGACGATGTGGCAGATTACCATGCATCGAATCCGGAGCCGGATTTCCCGAAACTCGTGAATGCCGTAAAAAACGTGTGGCTTGATACCACCCCATCCGGCTATCCGTTTGATCTGGTGAAACAAATTCGTTGCCCAACCTTAATCATGCGTGGTGACAATGACTTCTTATTTTCACTGGATGAAGCCGTTGCATTAAAATCGCAAATGACAGAAGCGGCATTTGCGAATATTCCCATGACGGCTCATGCCGCCCATCAGGAAAGCCCCGAGTTGGTTGGCAACATTTTGTTCCGCTTTTTATCGCAATAGCATCAATTTATTGTAATAGAATCAATCGTTTCATTAGTGGTCGTATCATAGCCACGAACGCTTCCATGTGCTCAACTTATTCTTCAGCTTGAAAGGAATCAACAATATGAACCATCCGAATGTTGCCATTATTACCGGCGGTGGCCGGGGGATTGGCGCTGCGACGGCAAAACTTTTTGCCCGGCATGGCTACGCTGTCTGTATCAACTATAAATCGAATACCAAGGCAGCCAGTCATGTGGTACAAGAGATTACGGCTCAGGGCGGACAATGTATCGCCGTACAAGCTGATGTGTCTCTCGAAGCGGATGTCCTGCGTTTATTTGCAACGGTTGACCAACAGCTTGGTACGGTCTCAGCACTGGTCAATAATGCCGGTATATTGCAAACCCAAATGCGTTTAGAAGAGATGAACGCAGACAGAATCAATACCATCCTGACCAATAATGTCACCAGTTACTTTTTATGCTGCCGGGAAGCCGTGAAACGCATGTCCACCCGACACGGCGGACAAGGTGGCGTCATTATCAATGTTTCTTCAGGTGCCGCACGTTCAGGCTCACCGCATGAGTATATCGATTATGCCGCATCAAAAGGCGCCATTGACACCTTAACCAAAGGGTTGTCGTTAGAGGTTGCTGCCGAAGGGATCCGGGTCAATTGTGTGCGTCCCGGTGTTATCGACACCGACATGCATGCTGACGGTGGAGAACCCGGACGCATTGAAAGGCTGAAAAATGTGATTCCGTTACAAAGAGGCGGTCTGCCTGAAGAAGTGGCCGAAGCCATTTATTGGTTAGCCTCTGAAAAATCATCATTCTCTACGGGTAACTATTTGGATTTAACCGGAGGCTTATAACGCCCTCTCTCTTCTCACATCACTGACAGCATTCGCCATGCTATTGTGTTTTGCCCACCGTACAAGGCGATTGCTGTCAATCAGGTTCAGTCAGTTTATGAGGAGAAGTTGGAGATTATTGATTTTGCTTGAAGAAGCGCTCTGCGCTGGCAAAGAGAGATTCACAGTGTTTTTTCTGCTTTTCGTAGTCAGCAGAATCCTTGGGCATACCATCCAGAATTTCTTGGGCATTGTGGTATTCTTTGACCATTAGTTCGAATTTAGCTTCATAGCCACTTTTCTTATGCTTTTTGGGTGATTTATCGCGTTTCTTTCTCATGCTCGTTCCTTTCTAAAAATCTTGCAAAGGTAATGGGTAAAAATTAAATTTAGAGCCATTTTATTTTTATTAAAATCACCGACACTCAGTGCAATTGAATACGTAATTCATCCCCTCTGAGTATCAACATCCATTTTTATTTAAACACTAAATTTATATACATATACTGTCATTTTTGGTGACAGCCACATCCCAAACATTCATCTTTTCAGGATGAATCATTCACCTAAACAGATAAAAATGAGACTATTTAATGGAAGATAAAGAAGAAGTTGCTACAGGCGTTGTATAACGAAATGACTCGAAAGAAAACTAAGAAGATACTCGAACTATATGTTTCATTAATAGCCCACGTTTAGGAGCTGGAAGCACTATACACTCATTACAGCAAATAGATAGTGATTTTCTGCTTTTTCTAATGGCAGCCAATTTTTTTCTGAAGCGAGAGAATAACGCCGAACACAAGTAATAATAAAAGCCCATGTATATCAACTCATTAGGCTTCACGGTGTTGTAAATCTGAGCATATTGAAAGGCAATAAAAAATAAAACGAGAAAAAGATAGCCTTTGGTCATTTTATCTGTATACTGCTTATCAGCTCTTAAGAAAAGAGCTATTTATTTACTTTAAGATCAAATTTCTCTCGGTTCTACATCGATTTTTTCGTTTGCGTACCTACGATAAAATATATATCTCTAAAATAGATAATAGCGCTTATTAGCTAACAACATTTAACATTAAAAATTATCAAATATAGAGGTATCTATGTCTAATAAAACAACTGGTTCAGTCAAATGGTTCAACGAAACGAAAGGCTTTGGTTTTATTTCTCCAGATAACGGTGGTGATGACGTATTTGTTCATTTCCAATCAATCGTATCGACTGGTTTCAAAACACTGAACGAAGGCCAAAAAGTATCGTTCGTTGTTGAACAAGGTCAAAAAGGATTACAAGCAGCACAAGTGACTGTAATGTAATACTTGATGTGGCATCAGCGTTTGTTGATGCCACAAAATTTAAACCTAGTTTTTCTCTTAACTCCTTCTTCACTTCCTTTAGCAAAATAATTCATTTCACAGATCGATTCTCTCACAAGTAAAAAACTATCGTATAAAACACTCGCGCTCCAGCGCATTTTTGCAATGATTTGACTTGCCTTTCCATTATGATATGCAACAATTCTTATCAGTCATTAAATGTTTAGAGAACAAGGAGATAGATGTGTTCATCAATGAAGCATCAAAACAATCTGGCGCAACTCAGCGAGCAATAAGATTGTATGAATCTCTCGGACTATTGAATGTTTCCAGATCAGGGAAATATCGTGTTTACAACCAACAGCACATTAGCCTGATCAAAATCATTAAAGAGGCACAAACTCTTGGGATTCAGCTCTCCGACCTAGTCGCCTTAAAAAGTGAGCAAGAAGACTTAGATTGGTCATTAGTGAGCGACTTTCTCGTTCAGCAGCAAGAAATCGTTGAAGAAAAAATAAAAGCGTTAGAGATACAGAAACAGCGAATTGCAGATTATCGTATTTCGATTAATCAATGTATACGAGGGGTTGACTCTGACCTTTAGGTCAGAGTTTAAACTACCGCCCTTGACCCAACAAGGAGCAATCAGATTATGAAAAAAGTTCTAGTCATCAATGCGAACCCCAAATCTAGCAGTTTTTGTAAGTCTTTAGCTGAAAAATATACATCCATTGCGGCAGATAAACATGACGTTGAACAAGTCCACATTGGTGATTTGAATTTCGAAACCAGTTTAAACGAAGGATATGATCAAATAGCGACATTAGAGCCTGATTTGTTAGATTTTCAGAAAAAAGTTCAATGGGCAGAACATATTGTCATTATTAGCCCGGTTTGGTGGGGAACAATACCGGCAAAATTCAAAGGTGCAATTGATCGAACCTTTTTACCCAGTTTCGCATTCAAATATTCAGAGGGAAAATCAATTCCTCAAAAGTTATTAAAAGGGCGCACATCTGAATTGATCATTACTCTCGATACCCCATCTTTTTGGTACAAATTTATCTATGGCAACCCGATATATAAGCAGTTAAAGCATGCTATTTTGGACTTTTGCGGAATTAAAAATACGACTTCAACGTATTTTGGTCCGATGATGAGCTCGAGTCACAAGCACCGGGAAGCTTGGCTGAATAAAACAGCACAGTTAGCAAGCAAAATTAAGTGACTGTCCTCGTGCACTAACCTTTAACAACACCATGCCATGATTGCGAATCGAGTCTTCATGGCGCGGTGGTTATTTTATATCCATACCGTCGAATACACCACATCACCTCACCCAGCCATTCGGAACCCCTTACTATTTCTCCCTAAAAATCAATATGATTGTGACACCTTTAGTCTCATCAAAATGGCGATAACCGAGTCATACCAATACGACTCCAAGTGAATATCATTCTCAGTTATGTGTAATTTTTGCGTGACATATCACACTTTTAGATATACCGTTACGCAACTTTTCATCTGGAATCGACTCATAGGTAACTGAGCCGTGCCAATGAGTGCTGCAGAAATTTCTCAGTGATCCTGACTAACAAGCCATGACAAAATGAAAATAATAAATAATATTAAACAATTTAAGTTCTCTTATCATGCAATCACAATCATCATTGCTATTTATTTCGCTGTTATTTTAAATTTACCAGTTTATAAAGCACTGCATGAGATATTTAATCAACTGGATGCAGTCGATACTGGATTCATTATTTCGATTCCATTCTTTTTCACCTTCGCTTTAACCATTATTTTTAGTCTGTTTTCATGGCCCAAAATAACAAAGTTGTTCTTTTCCATTCTGCTTTTGACCTCAAGTCTTGTCAGTTATGCCACCTATAATTATGGCACGATATTCAGCGCAGAAATGATAGAAAACTTTATTGAAACTAACGTCGGTGAGGCCTCTTCTTACCTTAGTTTCAGGTCGGTGTTCTGGTTTATCGGTCTGGGCGTACTGCCAACCGTATTGTTAATTTTAACGCCCATCAAACACGAAAAAATACTGCCTTTGATTGCGAAAAAATTAGGGGTTATGTTTATATCCGGGCTGGGTATTATCCTGATTGCCTCCGCATATTATCAAGATTATGCATCGATCGGCCGCAATAATGGATATATCAAACGGATGATTATTCCGACGTATTACATTAATGGTATTGTCGAATATATTCATCAAAACTATTTTTATAAACCATTACCTTATGTCCATATTGGACTGGATGCCAAACAAACAGTAGTCCCCGGACAAAAGCCGTCACTGGTTGTATTTATTTTGGGTGAAACCGCCAGAACATACAATTATCATGCAAATGGCTACCCAAGGCCAACCACCCCATTCACCGATGCACTGAACGTTATCTCCTACCAACACGTCGCTTCTTGCGGTACGGCAACTGCGGTTTCGGTTCCCTGCATGTTTTCCCGGCTCGACAGGAAAAATTATAATGAGCAACGAGCCTACCATCAGGACAATCTGCTCGACGTATTGAAAAGAGCGGGTATCGATATTTTCTGGAAAGAGAATGATGGTGCCAGCAAAGGGATCCCGAAACATGTGAAATATCAGGAACTGAAACGGAATTCTCACGATCCGCTATGCAGTCTCGCCGGGTGTAAAGATATGGCTTTGCTCAATGATTTCGAGCAGGATGTCAATGCATTGCATGGCAACCGCTTAGTGGTGCTCCACTTAATCGGCAGTCACGGGCCCGCCTATTTTCAACGTTACCCAAAAACGTTTGCTTACTTTAAGCCGGATTGTCAGCGGGATGATATCGAAAACTGTACGCCTGATCAGCTCATGAATACTTACGATAACACCATTCGCTACACGGACTACGTTGTTGCTCAAACGATCACCCGGTTAAAGCAGCTCTCTGATCGATATAATACCGCCCTGATTTATCTCTCCGATCATGGCGAATCACTCGGGGAAAATGGTATCTACCTGCATGGTTTACCCTACTCAATCGCACCGAAGGAACAAAAACACGTCCCGTTGATGGTGTGGCTGTCAGAGGGATATCGGACCGCGCAGCATCTTGATGAATCCTGCCTGAAAAAACAGGCTCAGACTGCTCAGGTATCACAAGATAATCTGTTTGATTCACTGCTTGGTGCACTCAATGTATCCACGCAACTTTATCGCCCCGGAAAAGATATTTTTACCGCTTGTCGCGGATAAGCCCGGGCCATTCAAGTTCAGTCACCCCCAAATCAGAGCAGGTTACAACCCTGCTCTGAACATTCATGGTCGCCTGAACCTCATCTGTCATCATTTTCCAGTGGCTGTCAATGAGGTCATGTCTCTCGGCTCACAGACAGAAATCTCGCTGACCACTACATATACAATAAAAGCATCATCGAATGTGTCTCACTGCATCGTCCGGACTCACACCCGGACTCACGAATGTTGTTAATGCATTGTTATTTTAATTATTGTTAGAAATGATTAGATTAAAATTTATATGGTATAGTGTGTCGGCACTAACATATTTCAAGTTTTCAATCATGAGCAGGTAGAAGAACTGTTATGTCTAAAGATACATTTAAAACCAGTCATAAGTTTACATTCAAAACCAAAACGATTGAGGGTGATAACTCTTCATATTCATCGTTTAATTCTCAGAACGGTGAGCCTTCTGCTCTTCAGGATTCATATCAGTTTCAATGGCAGGGTGATAAACCTTCAACAAAAGAAGAAGCAATCGCGCTTGTCAAAGAACAATTCAGAGCGCAGGGGGTGCATGATGCCCCGCCAGAACTGGTTGAGGTCATGGCTTCCAGCATACTTGGTGACCAGGTTTCTCAAAATATTATGGGTGACTTTTATAACCAATTAATGAATGAAGCCGAAGAAGGGAAAGTCAGAATTATCTCTGATCCCAATAAACAATATTCAGAAGAGGAAGCCCGACAATTAGTCGAACAACAGTTGGCTCAGCAAGAGATTTCAATATCGGATGGAGACTTCAATCGGCTGATCTATGCCCTTGTGAATAAGCCAGCTGATGCGGACTTTTCGTCAGATATGCACACGACTCATGATGCCAATGACAGAAGCAGATTCCGTTATGATGGTCATAGCGACAACAGCAGTGCATGGTTTGAACCCAGCCCAAGAAAAAGTCAGACTAAAGCACCCAAAACCGCTTCACATTCAATGAGGAAAAAAAGGAAAGCCGGGACAAACCGACTCTCCGATAAAATCCTGAAAATTATCGTGGTGATTTTTGTTATAGTAGGTGCACTCAAGCTCATTTCTATCATGTAACAGGTTGATTTTAAATTTTATCTTCCCCCTTACAAATAGCACGAAATGGCAAAACACCTGCTCTGTTTTACGGTCTGCTAAACGCCGTGCCAGATCCGTCGGCTTCACCGCTATATCGTGAGCTTCACCGCTATACCGTGAAAAGCCTGATTCGAAAAATGTCGATTCAGGCTTTTTGATTTTAGTGGCGATGTTCAGGGGAAACTCACTCTTCTAAAGGAATTCCCCACTCCTGATACATTTTGATCCGCCACGGCTGCGTCAGGCCGATCCTCTCCATCTCGGCCTGATCAAGGAAAACGGTGGCAGGTTTTCCTGCGTTCACCACCTTGCCCTCAGCCATCACATACACGTAATCACACAGCTCATATATCAGATTGATATCATGACTGGACATCACCACATGTTTACCGAGTGCCGCAAATGTCTCAATCAGAGATTTCATCTGACGCATCCCGGCGGGATCCAATCCGGCGGTGGGTTCATCCAGCAACAGATACTGACTGTCCAGCACCAGTGCTCCGGCAATCGCGACCCGTTTTTTTTGTCCGTAGCTGAGAGACTGAACCGGCTGATGGATCAGACGCTGTCCATCCACCAGTGACAGGGCTTGGTGAACACGTCGCTGAATCTCCGTTTCATCCACTCCCAGATTTCTTAAGCTAAATGCAATATCATCAAACACATCGGTATAAAAGATTTGCTGATCCGGCTCCTGAAACACCAAAGTGACACGCTGACGATGTTCAAACAGCGCTTTTTTAGTGTATGTCAAAGGCTGCCCCTGCCATAAAACCTGACCGTGAGCGGGCTGATATAAGCCAAGTAACAGTTTAAATAACGTTGATTTGCCACAGCCATTGGCCCCGACCACCCCGACGACAGCATGTGCCGCGAAATCCATCGTCACCTGCTTGAGCACCGGCGAATCATCTTCATAAGCAAAACCCATCGCCTGAACCGATAACGTCATCAGAAAAACTCTCCTTGATATAGCTTCACCGCAAGGGATACTTTCATTTGCTGATGGCGCAGCAACACGCGTTGCAAAAGCATCCCCGCCAACAGCGCCAGAGATTTCAGCCAATGACGATAGCGGATATAACCAAAACGCAGCGTCTGGGCGGTAAAAATAGCGTGCGCTTCTTCAATCAGGATAAAAATGAACCGGTAAGTCAGCAGTACCTGTTCAATCACCACCAAGGGCAAGCGAGTGGCTTTCAGCAGCCGGATACACTGATTGAATGGCGTCGAGACCACAAAACAGCAAGTGGCCGCCATTGAACATAAACAGCGCATCAAAGTCTGTTCAGCCATCCCCCACAGTTCACGGCTGACCCCGACAAACCCGTCAGCCACTGGCAGACTGATGATCAACCCGTCCGGGCTTGGATGATAGGTCAGCACCATTGCCATGATGCTGAGCAGCACAAAACCAACCGGCAACCGCAGCCAGCGCAGGTACTGCCTGAGCGGGATCCGGCCACCGATACAGGTTAAGCCTGTCAGCAACGACCATAGCCCCCATTGATAGACGACCGGCAGTGTCAGGGCCAACAACAACGAGAGAAGGTAAAGCCCGCCTTTGTAGATTGGTGACACACCAACCCACCGACTCCGATAGGCATATTTATCGATCAGTAGCATGACGACGCCGACGCCCTTGATAAAAGCCAAGAATGTAAAAAATCACCGCCGAGCCAAGCGAGCCTTGTAATGTAAACAGCAAGCTTTCAATCTCACCACTGGCCGGTTCAAATATCGGTTCAATCCACGGCTGATAATCCGGCGCAATCTCACTAATCACCGAGGCCGCCTGACCATCTGAGCCACCAAAGTCACCCGTAACGCCAAACACGAACGGCATGATAACCAGCAAGCCGACCAACAACAGTATCAATCCATTCTTTTTCATCTCAGCGCACCTTGTGTTGCTCCGAGCAATCCTCGTTGATTGAGTTGCTCATAAATCAATACCGTCAGTAACCCTTCGGCAATCGCAATGGGCAGTTGTGTCAGCAGAAAAACTCCCATGAATTTACTCACCGAGGCCATCAGCCCGAGCTGCGGATCCGGGAATGCCAGTCCGAGCTGAACAGAAGTCACCCCATATGTGGCAAGATCCGCTCCGGCAGCACACAGAAACACCGCAATCTCTTTTCGGCAGTGAAGTCGGTTCGCCGCCACCCACACCCCATAACCAACCAAAGGCCCGATGACAGCCATCGACATACCATTGGCCCCCAGCGTAGACAGCCCACCATGCGCCAGTAACAAAGCCTGAAACAGCAGTACAATGCCACCGAGCAGCGGCACCACCATCAAGCCGAACAGAATCACCGCCAGACCGACACCGGTCGGGTGAGAGCAACTGCCCGTCACCGAAGGCAGCTTTAACGCTGACAGGACAAAAATGAATGCGCCGCACAACGCCAGCAGTACCTTTTTATCGCTGTCATTGGCGACCAGATGCTTGACTTTTCTGATACTCAACATCAAACAGGGTAAAAAGAATACCCACCAGCTCAACGCCCATACCGGTGGCAGAAAGCCTTCCATGATATGCATGGCATTGGCATTGTTCGGAAACATCAACAACGTCATCGCCCCGAGCAATATCCCGGCAGGAATGCGGAAAAATGAAGAAAACATACCTTTGTTCCTTATGTGTCGTTTGATACCAGAGTGAACGAGCGTCGCCGATTGACGAGAATGGTTGAAAAATAAGGGAGTCGGCTCCCCGTCCCGTCCCCCGGTTCAATCGCGCTCAGGTCAGGGTAATAGCTCTCGTTGTCCATTGACGCATTGGCCATCAGAATCGCGCATGACAGCAATCCCAACTCAGCCAATAAGGTGCGGATGGTTTCAAATCGCCCGTAGACTTTCATCAACACCACACATTCATGCTCATTCAGAGCACGACGCAACACGTCTTCATCAGCGGTACAAGACACAACCGCCATCGATTGTTGTTCCATACACAGCGGGAACTGCGCCCGGGCAGCAATTGCAGCAAACGATGTAATCCCCGGCACCACTTCAATCTCAACATGCGGGGCAAGGCGCTCCAGTAAAAACACCCAAGTACTGAACAGCATGCTGTCACCCAGCGTGATAAAACCAACCTGCTTGCCTGCGGTAACATCTTCGGCCATCTCTGCGGCAATGTGATCCCAGACCTGACGCTTCGCCGCGTCATCACGAGTCATCGGGAAATGACGCGCTTTGATGACCACTTGCTCCCCCAGATACTCACGCACAATGGACAGCGCAAGGCTATCCCCCTCCCGACGGCCAGCCGGGGCGTACAACACATCAAGATGCCCCAGAATCCGGGCCGCACGGACAGTGATTAAGTCACTTGCGCCCGGGCCGGTGCCCATTGCAAATAGCTTTCCACGATTGTTTAACATCCCGCCATTGTTTAACGTCCCACCATTGTTTAACTTTCCATCACTCATGCGACTGACTCCTTAACAGGTCGTGACGTCATGACGGATGGTTGAACCGTTTGCGGCGTCTGGCTTGCTGCTCCCGATGCCTGTGCAGTCATCTCTGAAGATGAAACCGCCGCTAAATGGTCAATAAATAACTGACGAATCAGCGGATTTTCACCCAAACCCTGCACAATCGGCTCGGCGACAATGCCGGCTTGCTGGATCTGAACTTTCCATGAATCCGGGTCATCGGATGCCATATCATGAATGGCGTGATCTCCGGCAACCAGCATCAGCGGCATCAGATACACTTTGCGCACCTGCGCCTGCTGTAGCCGGGCAATCAGGGTATCGATGCCCGGATAACTTTCCACCGCGCCGACCATAAAAGGTCGCTGACGTGCCTGCAGCATATGATCGAGGCAGGCATAGGCCGCAAAGGCATGGTGAGTGGTGCCATGCCCCATCAACACCAAGCGTTCATCCGCGGCAAGTGGTGGCGACTGATGTTCAAGCGCATCAATCAAGCGCTGATAGTCATCTTCATGGCTGAGCAGCGGCACACCAACTTCGAGACGCGCAAACTGATCTTTGCAATCTGCCACTTCCCGGACGATTTTTTCATATTCGTCTCCGTTGATAATATGCAGTGACTGAATCAATACATCCTGATATCCGGCCCGTTGCAGCGCCGCCAATGCCTGACGCGGCTGATCAATGACCAGACCGTCCCGCTGCGATAACTTCTTGATGATCATCGATGAAGTAAAAGCCCGGAAGAAATCCCGGTCGGGAAATGCATTGGCCAAAGCTTGTTCACACGCCTCAATATTTTTTTGCCGTGCTTGCGGATAACTGGTTCCGAAACTAATCACTAGCAGTGCTTTTTTCATCACATCATTCCTTCTGTTGCCACGAGCAAAACAGCGCTTCGCACGCATCAAGATCGTGTAACGTTTCAATATAGTGGGAGACAAAACGCTGGGGCGGTCGTCGAATCACAATACAAGGGATACCGAGCGCAAGACACGGTTGCACTTTTTCGGCAAAACCACCGGCCTGACCGGACTCTTTGGTGATGACCACATCAGGCTGAATCATCTCGTACAGCGCGTGATTCATCGCCGCAGGGAAAGGGCCTTTCATCGCGATAATTTGTGCATAATTCAACCCGAGGGATTCACATTCCGCCACCACGGCTGCGGTCGGCAAAACGCGGGCATACACCGTTTTATCACTGAGTTGCTGACAAAACCGGGCGAGGTCTTTACTGCCGGTGGTCAGCAAAACTTTCTGCTGTGTCGGGGTGATCTGGTCACAGGCGTCCGCAATACTGTTGACCTTGATAAGTAACGGATGCGTGCCAAACTCAACCGGCATCGGTCGCTCATAACGAATCACCGGACACCCGGTTTTCAGACTGGCCGCAACGATGGTTTCCCGCAGTTGCTGCGCATAAGGATGGGCGGCATCAATCACACAATCGACCTGATGTTCGCATATCCAGCGACGCATTGTGTCGGCATCCAGCCGGCCCTGAATCACCGGTGCTGTCAACGACTGCACCGCAGCCAGACCGGTCGGAGTTGCCACCGATAAGGTATAGCGGATCCGGGCTTGTTCCAGCATCCGGCACAGTGTCACTGCATCGGACGTACCACCGAACACCAGCACATGCGCAGGGCTCATAATGTATACCCTCGCGGGGTAATCATCAGGCCTTGTTCAATGTAGGTTGACTGATTGCCGACAATCACCATGGTACGCATATCAACCCGTTCAAAATCCATTTCGGCAAAGGTGGTCAGCCATTGGGTTTGTTTGCGTCGCCCGGCTTCTTTGACGACACCGACCGGCGTATCCGCTGTTTTGTGGGGCGACATTAATTCAAACGCATGACGCAAGTGCCCTTCCCGTCCGCGGCTCCGCGGGTTATAAAAACAGATCACGAAGTCTGCTTCAGCGGCAGCACGGATGCGCTTCTCAATCACCGGCCACGGTGTCAGCAAGTCACTCAGACTGATATGACAGAAATCATGCATCAGCGGTGCGCCCAGTGCTGCACCGGCGGCGATACTTGCGGTCATACCCGGGACAATTTTCACTTCAACATGCCACGTCTGTTTGGTCACCATTTCCAGAATCAAACCCGCCATGCCATAAATCCCGGCATCACCACTGCTGATCAAAGCGACGATTTTGCCCGATTGGGCGATTTCAAGAGCCACCTGACACCGCTCAATCTCTTTACACATCCCGGTTTTAATCACCGGTTTGTCACCGACCAAGGCTTTAACAAGATGGGTATAGGTTTTATATCCGACAATCACGTCTGCCGCTTCAATGGCAGCGCGGGCTTCTGCGGTCATCATTTCCTGACCACCGGGGCCAATTCCTACGACATATAACATGTTTTTATGACTCCATAGGTCAGCGTAATACCTTGTTGTTTAAAGGGGTCGCCCAATAGACAGCCGTCACTGAGCAGCCAGGCGACCGGTTGAGACACACAGCCGACACCCACCGTCTGCCGGACAAATTCCGATTGGGTAAAGCGCCCCGCACAGGTGCTTAAATCGGCGGCACTGAACACTTTAAATGGCACCTGATATTGCTGCGTCAGCTGTACAATCGCCGGTTCATCGGCTTTATGGTCAATACTGCCAATCGCGGCCAGCGCAAGCGGATGCATGTTGAGATGTTGCAGTTGTTGCTGAAAGCACGCGGATAGTCGTTCAGAAGCGATGTTTTTTCGACAACCAATACCGGCCACCAGCCGTTTCGGGATCAACTGAAAACTGGGGATCGGCCAGTCAGGCCGCGTGTGTTGCATCGATACATCGATCAAGGCGGACAATTGACCCCGGCCAACCTCTTGCTCAGTCACCACGGTTAAGCCGCGAATATCAAACTGCTGAATCTCAAAGCCGAGGGTAGCTTCAAGCCACGGGTCAATATAAATTCCGACATCATGACCGCTAACCAGCAGTTGGTTGATGGTTTTGCTTGCCACCCGAAACTGCGCACAGGCCGCATTGAGCTGCTGCGCCAACACATCAAAAGCACAGGTTTGATTGACATCGGTTGCCGTCGAGATCACCGGCTGTGCGCCAATGCTTCCGGCCACCGTCCGGGCCAGTTCATTCGCGCCCCCGATATGCCCCGACAAGACACTGATGACATGTTGCCCTTGTTCATCGATCACCAACACAGCCGGGTCGGTAAATTTGTCTTTCAGGAGCGGCGCGATCATACGCACCGCGATGCCACAGGCACCGACAAAAATCAGGGCGCTGTCACAGTCAAACCGCTGTGCCACGGTCTGCTTTAGTGTGCCGTCAAAGGGCAGAAAATCGCTCTGAAGATACTTTTCAGCGCAGTAACAAGTTATCGACAGTGTCGGCAGAGCCTGACGCAGACGCCGGGCAATACGCTGTCCGCCCGGGGTCAGGCTAAACAGTGAGACGACGTGACCATTAACGGTATTCATGACTAAACGCCGCATCATAAAGTTTGGAGTAGTGGTATTCTTCTCCCAAGAAGCGGCCGACCAGAATCAGCGCTGTTTTTTGAATCCCGGCATCGTTCACCGTTTGCGCAATATCGGCCAGTGTACCTTTGAGAATCTGACAGTCAGGCCAAGTGGCTTTATATACCACCGAGACCGGTGTCTGTACCGGATACCCGCCCAGCACCAGTTGCTCAACCACCGCATCAATGCCTTTAACTGACAAGAAAATTGCCATAGATGTCTGATGACCGGCAAAGCGTATCAGCGATTCCAGTTCAGGGGTCGGCGTCCGCCCAGCCATGCGGGTTATAATAAGGCTCTGCGACACTTCCGGCACCGTGTATTCGACGCCAAGTTCCGCCGCCGCACCGAGAAAAGAAGACACCCCGGCAATACAGCAAAAACCAATCTGCTGTTTTGCAAGTTCTTCGCCCTGTTCGCGAACCGAGCCATACAAAGATAAATCACCGGTTTGCAGTCTCACCACCAGCTGATTGTGGCGAATGCCATCCACCATCAGTTGAATAATCTGTTGCAAATGTAAGGACGCACTATCATGGCATGCGGCTTCCGGTTTACAGTAGTCGAGCAACGCCGGATTAATCAGTGAACCGGCATAAATCACCACATCCGCCTGCTGCAACAAACGATAACCTTTGAGGGTCATCAGTTCAGGGTCACCGGGACCGGCCCCCACAAAGTAGACTTTACTTTTGTCCGGTATCTCGGTCATTGTTGACTCCCTTTGGTAGACTTAGTACACGAAATCACAAACGTGGGATTATTGGGTTTGAAGTAGTAACTGCTCCCCAGCGGGGTCAGCGGGGACACCATGATCTGCGTACAGTCCAGCTCCCGGATCGGGCAGTGATTGAGGTGTTCTAACGCCTGATGCAGATTGCCTTGCAGAATAAATGTCATCACCAACCGGCCTTGCTCCGTCAAATGAGCCAGTGCCCAGTCAATAATCGCCGTGAGATTCCCCCCACTGCCCCCGATAAACATCGCATCGGCCACTATCGGGAGTTCACAAGGCGCCGTAGCCTGCACCAGCGCAACCCGCCCGACATCGTGGTGCCTGAGATTTTGCTGCATAACTGCAATGGCATGGCTATGCTTTTCAATCGCGGTCACCATCAATTGAGGAAAACGCAGCGCCGCTTCAATAGCAACACTTCCGGTTCCGGCACCGACATCGACAAACCGCTGCGCCTGACCGAGTGCTAAACGATCCAACACCACAGCACGGACTTCCTGCTTGGTCATCGGTACTTTATCGGCCCTTAGAAATTGACTATCTTTCATCGTTTCCTCTTACATTCAGTCACTTTGATTCAACCTGTTTTTGTTCAGAACATGCGTTCAGGGGATTCATTGAGAACAACGAGCACATTCATGTCATAGTTCCGCTGCACCTGCGCTGCCTGCAACATCGAAATCCGCTGGTCGGCATAACCCAGATTTTCACCAATAATGAATGTCCGTTTCAGCTGGCGGACCAGCGCTTGCTGCGCGATGCGATACGGCCCGAGATATTGGTCGGTCACTAACGCAACTTTGTCGTGTGCGAACAGAAAGTCAAAATCCGGTGACTGACCATGACTGCTGGTGATGTAGAGATCGTTCATATCCATGCCGATTTCAGCAAACAGCATCTGAATCGAACTGATCCCGGGGACGACTTGCCTTTCATCGGGCGAAAAATGCTGGCAGATCCGTTTGCCGATCCCAAATAACATCGGATCCCCAGAAGCGAGCACCACGACCTGACGCGAAGCAAGTGCCGCCAGAGATTGCATCATGGCGTCGATACTGCCCGACATCGCTATCCGCTCCCCCTGAAAATCAGGGAATAGGCGCAATAATCTCGGCCAGCCGACCAACACCTCAGCCCGTGTAATCAACTGACGTGCCGCAAGCGTTAACATGTCCTCCCGCCCGGGGCCGGTGCCGACGACATAAATCATTGGTAATCCTCCAGAATGGCATCAATCGGTCGCTGCGAGCCTAAGATCTGATGGTCATAAGAAAACAGCACCACATCACACTTCAACGGATGACTGGCATAGCGCAGCATGTCTGCGATCCGCGTGCAGATCCGCTGCGCCAGCGCGGTATACACCGCCTGATAGCCATCCTGTTCAATCAATGCCAGCGCTTCTTCGGTGGTCGGACAGGCATAAACCTGTTGCAACAAAGCATTCGGTGCCCCCAGCAACGCCAGATGAGTGACCAGCGTTTCCATCCGGGCATCGGCAATATGCGAATGGGTATGAAAAACACCGGCGGCAATCTTAATCAGTTTGCCGATATGCCCGACCAGCAAAACTTGTTCAAATTCGAGACGATTGGCCTCTTGCAGCATGTAGCCGACAAAATTACTCATGGTCACGACCATTTCATGATTCAGATGCAGTTGCTGACGCACGAACCGCTCGCCATGATTGCCCGGGACCAAAATGACCCGGCGGTGTCCCTGTGCTTTTTTCTGCTCCAGCGCAATGGCTAACGAACGTTTCCAGCTCTCTTCAGACATCGGCGTCACAATCCCGGTAGTGCCGATGATCGAAATCCCGTTTTCAATCCCCAGCTTGGCATTGTAGGTTTGCCGGGCTCGCTCAATCCCTTCCGGGGCGAAAATCTCGACCGTTACGCCTTGATTCGGCCCGATGACCTCACGAACCGCCTGTTCAATGGTATGCCGCGGGGTTTTATTGATTGCCGCACTGCCGACCGGTAAACCAACCCCTTGCCGTGTCACGGTGCCGATACCTGCCCCGCCGATAATCTCAATCGCGGTTCCGGGATGGCGGCTCACCCGGGCGAAGATCAACATCCCGTGGGTGGCATCGACATCATCCCCGCCATCTTTGCGAATCGCGGCAACCGCTTCGGACTCGGCAACAGAGGCTTGTTCCACGCTCAGATGCAGAGACACACCGGAAGGTGTCACAATAGAGACTTGATGAATCAGTTGCTGACGCAGCAACATCAGCGCTGCCACTTTCGCTGCCGCGGTCGCACACGAGCCGGTGGTATAGCCCTTGCGATAAGCTTTCCCACGGTGCCAGATAAGATCCTGAAGTGCAGGTTCGGTCATCACGCCTCCTGCATGTGATACAACACCGCATTGACAATCGCGGCAGCGACATTGCTGCCGCCTTTGCGTCCGAGGGCTGTAATGAAAGGAAAATCGCTGTCGTACAGGGCTTGTTTCGATTCAGCCGCGCCGACAAAGCCTACCGGGACACCGATGGTCACAGGCCGGTTTGCACCGGCACTCTGCAGCAGCTGAAACAGTGCGGTCGGGGCATTACCGAACACAAACACCGCGTTTTCAGTTTCCGCCAATGCCTTGTCAACTGCGACCATCGAACGGGTTTTACCTTGTGCCTTGGCCGTCGCTGCCACATCCGGGTCGGCAATATAGCAACGCACCTCACAGCCAAACTGACGTAACAGGGATTTATTCATCCCGGCCAGCACCATGGTCGTGTCGGTATAAAA
Source organism: Vibrio rhizosphaerae (assembly GCF_024347095.1). Lineage (NCBI taxonomy): Bacteria > Pseudomonadati > Pseudomonadota > Gammaproteobacteria > Vibrionales > Vibrionaceae > Vibrio > Vibrio rhizosphaerae. Next base: position 830,835 of record NZ_AP024904.1, read on the forward strand.
CACACATCCGGCGGCAATCTGACCCGGTAAATCCGTCAACACCGTAGGGGAAAATTTCAGTATCTCCAGCCAGTCAAAATCGGCGGTCGTGTGAATCGCCCGGGTCATGATTTTTTTCTCAAGCGGATGATGAAAACGATAGGCCGGAAAATCGGTTTCAATGATCTGATCAATGATCTCGAAACTGGTCGCTTCAATTTGCTGCGGCTGTTGAATAAAAGGTTGCGGGGGCTGACTTGTTGTCTGACCTGAGTTGGCGTTCGCTTTCATAAACCATCAATCACTCTTAACTAAGAACCGTTGAACCCAGTCTTATTGCACCAAGACGGGTTGAACCAAGTTCGTTTTACGGGTGAATTGCGGGTATGAAGCAACTGTCTTCAAATCGACGATTTGAAGACTGCACCTTACTCGCTTCCCACCGAAGGAGTTACGGCATTGCTTCGACTCGTCTTCTGACTTAGCGTCAACCTTCCTGATCCCTTCCCGTTTACACAGTGGTTTGATCAGGTCGTCAGCATTACAGCAGCGGGGGCTGTGGAGGAATTGCACCTCACTTCCGATTTGATATCCCAATCACCGCCACATCGCATGAACCATGCGAGTCGAACACAGGCGGCAAGCCCTGACAGCCAGCACTTTCGCGCTGTATTTTCCAGGGGCTGAATATCAAATCATCATCAAAGCAATGATATTTATTCGTATGAACACACTGACAGAACAGGCTCAGATTGCATTGATAATCATCAATGTATCGTCACATAATCGCAGTAGTGCCGATTGTTCACAGATCGATTTCCCTTCGCCCAAAAATATTCATCTGTAGCCGATAAACCCCTGTCTGGATCAACGATCTTTTCTGACGGGCAGTGTTCAATAAACGAAAAGTTCAATAAACGAACGTTTAATAAGCGTAACGGTCACTCCGACCAATGAATATGAGGTAAAACGATGAAAGGCAAAGTATGGTTGGTGGGCGCCGGGCCGGGCGATCCGACATTGCTGACCGTGAAAGCACTTTACTGCATTCGTCAGGCCGAAGTGATCGTCTATGACCGTCTGGTCAGTGATGAGATTTTGCAGGAAGCGCCATCCCACTGCAAAATGGTTAATGTCGGCAAATTGCCTCATTATCATCCCATTCCTCAGGATGATATCAACGACTGCCTGATCCAGTTTGCGTTGCAGGGCCACAATGTGGTGCGTTTGAAAGGCGGCGATCCTTATGTGTTCGGTCGCGGCGGCGAAGAAGCCGAAGCACTGGCAGCATTCGATATTGCGTTTGAAGTCATTCCCGGCATCAGTTCAGCGATTGGCGGACTCGCCTATGCCGGGATTCCGGTCACGCATCGTGATTGTGCGTCGTCTTTTCATGTGGTCACCGGCCATTTGCAACAGGGCAAAGATCCGCTCGACTGGACACAGTTTTCCAGACTGGACGGGACGCTGGTGATTCTGATGGGCATGAGCCAAATCAAACACATCTGTCAACGGCTGATGGATGGCGGTAAACCGCTCAGTACCCCGGCGGCTGTGGTTCGTTATGCCAGCCGGGACAATCAGCAAGTGGTCACCGGCACTGTTGCCAATATTGCCCAGCGTGTAGAAGAAGCTCAGATCAAATCTCCCGCATTGATTGTGATTGGCGGTGTTGCGGCAAAACATGCCACGCTTTCGTTTCAGGCGACTTGTCGCCACATCAGCGAGCTGGCTGAGTTGATAGAATAAGGGGAAGCCGCCCTCTTCATACCGTTAGCGGACATGCGATGCTGTTCACGGTCAGATAGGCCTGTCCCTGATAGCGGTTGAGGGTGAGATGCGTCACACTCTGGTTCGGAATCGCCAGCCCGGTGTACCACTGCGGGTTGCGCCAGTCCAGCCCGAGTACATGCGCCAGTATGTAGCGAATCGGCCCGCCATGGGCAATGATCAAAGTATCATGCTGGCACTGTTCAAGCAGGGCTTCCCACGCTTCAGTCACTCGAGCCACGCCGTGGGCCAATGGTTCAGCCTCCGGCAAAGGGGCATGCGCCGGATCCGCCCAGAACTGTTCTAAGGTCTCCCATTCGTCTTGCAACGCATCAAACGGCACCCCGTCAAACCGACCGAAATGCTGCTCTTTGAACCGTTCATCTACCGTTAAATTCAGGGCCGGATTCAATGCCGTTAATTGTTCTGCCAAATCGCGGCAACGTGATAACGGCGAGCTATAGATGGTCTGAAACGGATACTGGCTCAGTAAAGCCCGTGCCATCGTTTGTTGGGTCACTTCATCGACACGGGCATCCGTATGTCCGTTCAGCGCCGGTTTGCCTTCGGTTTTCCCGTGTCGCAGCAAATATAAGTGAATCATCTGGTTTCCTTGAATCTCCGAGGATCCCAGCATAGCAATTTCTGCAAAAAGTACACTCGATTTTCAGAATGGAACAGCGCAGCTATTGTTGCAACAACCAACCTTCCTGAAATGAATTTGTGATCAGTTCAATAGTTCGGATGAATATTTCATCCGGTTGCATGATTCTCATCCCTAATTCGGTGACGATTCGCACAGAACAGACGGATCATACCATTCTACGCCTGCCGCATTCCTCCCGGTCATTTGAACAGGTGGAGGAGCACTCCGCCATGATTTGTTTCTATGCTAATGCGTGTTGATGTGTCGCCCCGTGAATTTTCAAACGATTGCGAGGCATGTTGACGAAACATGTTCACGAAACAATAAATACAAACTGAAATGGTTAGGATGAGAATATGAACAACAAATTATCGACCGGAATCATGCTATGCGGCTGCCTGTGGGGGCTCTCTCCCGCCTATGCACAAGATGCACCTAAAACCGCTTTTGTTCATTTATTTGAATGGCATTGGTCTGACATTGCGACCGAGTGCGAAGACTTTCTGGGGCCGAAAGGGTTTGCGGCCGTCCAGATTTCGCCGCCTCAGAAAAGCATCGATAAAGCGGCATGGTGGTCTCGCTATCAGCCCGTGAGTTACCAGTTTGATAACCGCAGTGGTAACCGCGAGCAGTTCAAAGATATGGTCAGTCGCTGTAAAGCGGCAGGCGTTGATATTTATCTCGATGCCGTGATCAATCATATGGCCGCGTTAAACCGTAGCTTCCCCGATGTGCCTTATGGCCCCAACGATTTCCACACCTGTACCGACAATATTAATTACGGGAATCGCTGGCAAGTGCAAAACTGCGATTTGGTCGGCCTGAATGACTTAAAAACCGAATCAGACGATGTGCGGCAAAAAATTGCGGACTATATGAATGATGCCATCAGTATGGGGGTTGCCGGTTTCCGAATTGATGCTGCCAAACATATTCCGGCAGGCGATATTGCTGCGATAAAAAGTAAACTCAACGGCAATCCATATATCTTTCAGGAGGTGATTGGCGCAGGCGGTGAGCCGATCCAGCCCTCAGAATATATTGGCAATGGGGATGTCACAGAGTTTAACTTTGCCCGTACCCTTGGCAGCAAATTTAAAAACGGCCACATCAATGAGCTGAAAGCGTTGAATCATTGGAGCGGCTGGCTCCCCAGCGAAGATGCCGTTGTATTTGTCACCAATCATGATGATGAACGCACCAATGCCAGCAACGAGCTGACCTATAAAGACCAAGGCAATTTATACATGCTCGGCAATGTGTTCATGTTGGCCTACCCTTATGGCTATCCGAAAATTATGTCCGGCTATCAGTTTAATCACAGTGATGATGCACCGCCGGCGACTGGTGTCCACTCAGGAAATGCCTGCCGCTTGAATGGCGGTGACTGGATCTGTACCCATCAATGGCGCGGTGTTGCCAATATGGTTGCCTTTCGCAACGTTACCGCCACGCAGCAACAAGTTACTCACTGGTGGGACAACGGTAGCAATCAGATCGCGTTCGGCCGTGGCGGACTTGGGTTTGTGGTCATTAATCGCAGTGATACCGCGGCACTGGACAAAACGCTGAATACCGGCATGCCTGAAGGGGACTACTGCGATATTATCTCCGGTAATTTTGACCCGAATCATGGTGCGTGCAGCGGCAATATCATTCACGTCGATAGTCAGGGTAACGCCACATTCCATGTCCCTTTGCAAAATGCAGCAGCGATTCACATGGGGACGAAAATCGATGGCGGAACACCACCACCGCAACCGAATGAACCCGTTCCTGCAACAGCAGTGAGTGCTCAGGCGATCTGCTACTACGACCACAATACCGCGTTGAATAGCCCCACCCTTTATTATTGGAACGTCGAGCCGATCGGCGCATTACAAGCCACCACTTGGCCCGGGGTCGCGATGACGAAAAATGGTGACTTTGCTTGCTTTGAACCCGGAGTCAGGCTCACAGCCGTGAATGTCATTTTCTCGGATCAGGGTGCCTCTAAAACTGTTGATCTCACCACACAGTCCGGTACTTGTTACTTCAACGGCAACTGGCAATCGCTGAGTGAATGTGGCTTCACCATTCAATCCGGAGATAACGGCAATCCTACGGTGCAGAATAACAAAATTTGTTATGACAACCGGCAGCACTTTAATCAGCCTTATCTCTATTTCTGGAATGTCAAAGCAGCCTCTCCTGTCAATGCGGTATCGTGGCCGGGTGTCGCCATGACGAAGGAAAACAACAGCTATTGCTATGATTTTCATCAGGAACTCACTTCCCTGAATGTAATTTTCAGTGACAATGGCAGCCGCCAGACCAGCGATTTATCGGCAACACCACCGAAGCTCTGTTATCAAGCCAGTCAGTGGCAGGATATGACGGTATGTAGTACCAATTAAGCCACACGCACTATCGGTCCGGGAGAAAATGAAGCCGCTGTCAGGGCTGTTTGCAAATGATGATCCGTATGGGTGATCCGCGAGCCGCGTTTGCGGCTCGTTTTGGGTTGGGGAATTTAAACTTAAATGACAACCTGCGAGCCGGGTGACACAAGGAGCGTAACCGGCACGCATCCCCCAGTTAACGCTGATCGATATGAGCAGAAAAACCGCTTAATTGTGGATTCATCTCTGATTTCAACGTTAAGGACGGAATATCATAAGCCCCGCCATTTTGAGTAAGGTAAGCAATCGGATCGGCTGTTGCTAAGCTATCCAAACGCGCCTCTAACTCCGCACAGGTTTGTTGAAACCGAGCCTCATTCATGGCTCCGACCCGGTACATCACATAAGGGGGTAAGACTTGAAAGCCGGGATAAAATAATATCCCGTGATGGATCGGAAACAAAATGTCATCAATCGGTCCGTTGACGCCCCGTGCGCTGTAGTGGGATTCCCAACCACCGGCTGTCACAACTAACATCGCGCGCTTGCCAGATAAGCGCCCTTCTCCGTAGCGATCGCCCCAATGGGTGTCAGAGTGCTCGCCATATCCATAAGCAAAACCATAGGCATAGACTCGTTCAAACCAGCCCTTCATGATCGCCGGCATGGAAAACCACCACAACGGAAACTGGAAGATGACATGGTCAGCCCATAATAATTTTTCTTGTTCATTAGCAATATCAAGCGATTGAGTGCCACTTTCATAAGCATGTTTCGAATCGAGTGACGGGTGAAATGGTTCCGATGGGTCTTTGGATAACACATCGTGCCGGTCCAGAACTGCTTTCCAGTTCATCTCATATAAGTCTGATACTTGTACCGAATGGCCGGTGGCTCGTAAGTGATCAACCATGTGAACTTTTAACGCATGATTCAGGGACTGGGACTCCGGGTGTGCATAAACAATCAAGATGTTCATCGAATAACTTCCTCAGATAAGTAGGTGATTCATCTTAGGAATACATCTGCTATAGTTGAAATTAATTTCTACAATAGCTGTTATTAATATGGTTAATGTCAATACTCTCGATCTGAACTTACTCCGAACATTAGATGTGCTGTTAGCAGAGCATAATGTGACTCGTGCGGCTGAACGACTCAATTTATCACAGCCATCTGTCAGCGTTCATTTGAATAAATTGAGAACGCTATTTCACGATCAATTGCTGATCCCAAGCTCAAGAGGTATGCGGCCAACCGCCTTTGCAGAAGAGATACGGCTCCCGCTTCGAGAGGCGTTATCTGCGATAGAAACAGCATTACATCACTCGTTAACCTTTCATCCTGAACAATTCGACAAAACATGGAAACTCGCCGCTGCTGACTACGCAGAACAGGTTGCGATTCAGCCGATGATGAACCGGATTTTAGGGATGTCATCACATTGCCGTTTATCGATCAGTCATATGATCCCCGAACGCCTGCCGCAACAGTTAGAACGGGGGGAAATCGACCTTGCTTTTCACTTACGGGAGGATTCATTGAGCACCCTGAAAAGTCGGACTGTGCTGAAAGAAACATATGTTTTAACCGGAAGACGCAATCACCCGATGTTGCAAGACACCATTGATTTACCTTGCTTTTGCCAACTCTCTCACGCGATTGTTTCACCGAATGGCGGGGGTTTTGTAGGAGTAACCGATGAGATTCTCAGGCAACAGGGACAGCACCGGAATGTGGTTCTTTCGGTGCCGAATTTTCAGTCGCTTATCACGGCGTTAAAACAATCAGATTTAGTCGCTTTAGTTCCTGCAAGGTTAGCCGTGAATGATCCCGAACTGACAACCATTGCAGCCCCGATTGATTTACCGGCATTTGAACTCGTCATGCTGTGGCATGCGCGTTCGCACCATGACCCGGCACATCAATGGCTAAGAAATCAATTTTTATCCAGTCACATTCCCTCTGACTGATGAGCGAATATTTAACAGCGGGGATGTTCATTCTGGGTGAAGCTGGTTCACAATGAATGATGACATCTTCACGACAGACAAAACAGGTTATACAGAGATTGTTTGTACCCCAAATGCTTGCGCAAACCCACCGACCAGCACCTGAGTAATCCCTGACTCGTCTGACTCAACAAGCGCTGTAATTCTTGAGCAACTGCCCATTGCCCGGCCTTGTTCGAAAGTAAAAGCGCAAGAATGTCCCGCATATACGTGTTTGGTTAAATAACATGCCAGTGCACCACTGGCACTCCCCGTCGCTGACTCTTCTGGGATCCCGACAGCAGGCGCAAAATTTCTGCACTTTGCGGTAAATTCACTATTTGCCTCACATAACTCAAACACATGTATCCCGGTAACCTGATGCTGCTGTGAGAAATCGCAGAGTAAAGCGTGATTGACTTGGATGTGATTGAGGTAACCGTGCGGGAGCGGCACAATAATATCCGGCAACCCGGTCGAGAGAATTTCAATGGGTAATCCGGTTGATGCTAACCGTGCCGCATCAATACCGATTAACGGAGAGATGTCCTCGTAATCAAGCAATTTGATATATTCAGGTAAATTCTGCTGCATCACAACGTGACCATCCGGTTCGATCATCACACCGAGCAATCCCGCTTTTGTTTTTTGCGTGTATTGCCCTGCGCTCAGTAATCCTCTTTGATACATCGTTGAAAACGTGGCTAACGTGGCATGCCCGCAAAAGTCGACTTCTTCGGTTGGAGTAAAGAACGATACTTCAAAATCGGCTTCACGCGCTTGTGAATGACCTTGTGAAGATACAACTTGCGAAACAAATGCCGTCTCGGAATAGCCGACAGCTTGTGCGATGGTTAACTTTGCTTGATCCGACAGGCCATCAGCATCCAAGACCACACCCGCAGGGTTCCCACCGCTGCCATTTTCAATAAAAGCGTTCACCAAAATCACTTCCACGTTATTCAAAACATCTCTCCTTACACTGGCTGATCGAAGTACCCACCCTCTCGCTCAACACAAACTAGCCGAATTGCATCTCAAAGCCAACTCCAAAAAGTGAACTGACTCGAAGAAGTTCATAGTTTTTCAATAGTTATGGCTATTATTCCAGCGGGGGATGTTCATGCCCCCGACCCAGAACCGGAAATATTCGGGGAGCAGGATGATCCCCTGTCCGTGACGCAACATCCTTATCGATTTGACTCGGAGTAAAAGTCACTCATATAAAAAATATGATGGGTGTTTATAAGATCGTTTTGAGTAATACTGAGTCATAAAAAGATATCATTTACTTATTTTGGAATAACCGACACGTTTAATAAAAAATGGTAAACAGATAATAAAAAATAGTAAACCAACAACCATCACAATATTATCCAAAAACCGAAATTAGAAATAAAAATCACAGTAGTGATATAACCATTAACAAAAACAAATATTTATAATGCTCATATCACATATATACGCCTCACTTGTTAATAATAATTTCAACTCATTGGGATGTATTTATATTCAGACTAAAACAATCAACAAACACATTTAATTTGTCTGTCATACAGCTATTTACCATCGTTTACGACAAATACACAGAGCAGCTCTTTCACTGCGGTACCAGAACAGCCAATATCAATTTAACCGTTTGAAATAAATAACAAAAAATTCATTTCCATGATGAACCCTGCTTTGAGAGATGGTGACAAAAAACTCAAGCTCAGGCACTACATACTCACTGAGTCTAAATTTTATTTAAGCTGAAAACAATTTTGTTAATTGTATTAATAGTGCACCTCAAAGTAGTGGTAAAGATCAAAAAATAATCAGGAAAATAATCTATACACAATTTCTTAACTTTGCACTTTCAAAGTTAAAGACTATGTTTTAGGTGAACATGAATACCTAAATTATATTTGACAACACAGTCAAAATAACCACTCTAAAATTATTCAATTACGTGACATATTTAACTGATGTTTATTATTTTTTCAATGATGATAACGAAGTGATTATCCTTATTTTAATTAGGTCTCTGAATTGAGAATCATCACAACATCTAACCAGACATTATTAATTTGTAAAAGGAATACACAATGAATATAAAATGTCTCTCTAAGAACATGTATGCCAAGGCGTCGGCAGCTATAGTTCTTGGAGTACTGGCAGGCAGTGTGACTGTACCTGAAGCTGCGCTTGCTGCGAACCCTATCGTATCACATGTATATACTGCTGATCCTGCTGCCCGTGTTTTTAATGGGCGGGTCTATGTCGTAACCACGCACGATCAGGATACCCAAACCGATTATAGCCAATTGCAAGATTACTATCTGTTTTCTTCCGACGACATGGTGAACTGGCAAGATCACGGCATTATTTGGAATTCTAAAACGAATACTAGCTGGGCCAATTTGGCTTACGCACCTGATTTTATCGAGCGTAATGGCAAATATTATTTATATTTCCCTGATGGTGGCGGTTCAATCGGTGTAGCCGTGGCTGATAAGCCAGAAGGTCCTTATGTTGACCCACTCGGTCACCCACTGGTGGATAGCAGTACACCAAATGGTAGTGTGCAGTGGATCTTTGATCCCGGCGTGTTTATTGATGACGATGGTCAAGCTTATTTGTATTTTGGTGGCGGCGGTCCGGGCAATGCCCGTGTGATCAAATTAAATGATGACATGATTAGCACCAGTGGTAGTGCCATCTCCATCGACGTTCCAAACTTCTTTGAAGCGCTTTACATGCATAAGCATAACGGCACTTATTACTTATCATATTCTTCCGACACCAGTTCGGGCATGAAAATTAATTATATGACCAGTAATAATCCGACCACAGGATTTACCTACCGGGGTACGATTTTACCCAATCCATGGGAAAATAACTCCAATAACAATCATGCTTCAATTGTTGACTATAAAGGTAAAAGTTACATCTTTTATCATAATCGGGCTGTGGCTAATGCACGTGGCGCGAGTACTTTTCAGCGTTCAGTCAATGTTGACCTTTTAGAGTACAACGCTGACGGTAGCATAAAACAAGTGAATGCCGGGCGCGCTGGCGCACCACAGCTTAAAACGGTTAATGCATTTAATATCAATCAGGCCGAAATGTTTGATGAAGAAAATGGCATCGAAACGGAGAACACGGCTGATGGTACCCTAAATATCATGATGGGAACCGGCGATTGGATAAAAGTATCTGGTGTTAATTTTGGCAATGGTGCTCAGGCGCTAAAACTACGTGCAGCAACAGAGACCGGCTCTAGTTTAGACATTATTCTGGACAATCTGAATAACGCGCCGGTGGCTACGATTGATATTGAAGACACAGGTGGCTGGCAAACGTGGCAAACTCAATCAACTGCATTAAACACCACGATAAGCGGTGTGCATGATGTGTATTTGCGCGCCAATGGATGGCATAACCTGAACTGGTATCAGTTTATCGGCAGTGGCGGAGATGCAGGCAGTAGTACCTTGTCCGTGGAATTAGAGTCTTTATCCGGACAAAACAACTTTAGCCCGTTGACGGTGAAATCAGATAGTGGCGCTTCTAACGGCAAATATATTGAATGGCCGAACAACGGCAGTCATCAAGTCTTAAGTAGTCCTTCCAATTCTGCCAGCGGGCAGGTGGCCATAAACTTCCATGTTTCTCAAACCACGAATGTCAGCTTTGAAATCAGAGCGTTATTGGCTAACGGCAACGATGATTCATTTTATTATCAGTTAGATTCGGCGGGTTGGGTCACGCAAAACAACACCCCGACAAATGGCTGGGGTAACCTGACGCTTCAGACGTTCAATAACGTTGCTGCCGGCGACCATACGCTGAGGATTTTACGACGCGAAGATGGCGCTAAGTTAGATAAAGTTACACTCAATGCTGCACAAGGTAACATTCGTTTAATTGCTGATAACAGTGGCGGTGATAGCGGTGATGACGGTGATTACCAAGTTCCCGGTGATAACTTTGCTGACAACGGCGGTGCAGAAGGCAGCTTAATGAATTGGTCGACAACGGCCGGCTCGATCAGTTTAAGCAATACCCAAAGTCACAGTGGTTCATCAAGTGTATTGATTACTGGGCGCACTGCAAAATGGCACGGTATTACCTTTAATGTCGGCTCTTTAGTGGATGGGAATCAATATGACGTGGCAGTTTGGGTTAAACTAGCCGCAGGCTCAGCTGATGTACCCATTACGTTAACAGCCAAACGCCAGGAAGACGGTGATAGCTCAACGTTCAATGAGTATGAACAGATTGCAACTGCTGTTGCATCGGCAAATCACTGGACGCTATTACACGGCTTTTATACACAAAGCGGTACACCGTTTGAGCACTTCATTATCGAATCTGACAATGAAACCGTAAGTTTTTATGCGGATGATTTTTCAATTGGAGGTGAAGCCGGCGGTGGCAATCAAACCTGTGGGCTGAAATCAAACTACAGCTGGACATCAACTGGTCCGTTAATTGCGCCTCAAAGATCGAATTGGGCATCAATTAAAGATCCAACGATTGTTAGATACAACAATAAGTATCACGTATTTGCGACGGTATTTGATACGGCCAGAAACACTTGGGGTGGCGTTTACTTAAACTTCAGTGACTGGAGACAAGCCGGTTCTGCAAATCAAGTAGATATGAGCACCACAAGAGCAGGCAATACAGTTGCACCGCAAGTATTCTATTTTGAACCAGAAAAAAGATGGTACATGATTTACCAATGGGGTGCTAAATATTCGACTAACACCGATATTAGTAATCCAGCAGGTTGGACATCGCCTAAACCGTTATTAAGAAATGGGTTAAGCAATGGTATCGATTATTGGGTGATCTGTGACAGTAACTATTGTCATTTATTCTTCTCTGGTGACGACGGTAAGTTGTATCGTTCAAAAGTCTCGATTGGTAACTTCCCGAACTTTTCCGGTTATGAAGTTGTGATGCAGGATAGCGTTGCGAAACTGTTTGAAGCCTCGAACGTTTATAAAGTGGAAGGCACTAATAAATATTTATTATTAGTAGAAGCATATTCGCCACGTTATTTCCGCTCTTGGACTTCGACAAGTTTAGATGGTCCTTGGACACCTTTAGCGGATACCAAATCAAATCCTTTCGCAGGCGCGGCAAATGTTTCTTTCCCAGGCGGAAAATGGACAGATGATATTAGCCACGGTGAGATGATACGTTCAGGATATGATCAAACCCTTACGATTAATGCATGTAATATGCAGTATTTGTATCAAGGGCAAAATCCAAATTCAGGTGTATCAGACTACAATCGCTTACCTTATCGACTTGGTTTAATCAGCGAAAAATAGTCATGCAGTCAGCTATCGCCACCCGATAACGGGTGGCGATATGAATAAAATCATAATGTGGAAGTGCATGTTTGACTGCCACATTAAACCTTACAACACCAAATTAAGGTGATGATCATGAAATATATAATAACGGCACTGGTTGCTTTGATGTCGATGTCAGCGATGGCAGATCCTGATCCAAACTTTCATATTTACTTAATGGTCGGGCAATCAAATATGGAAGGCGCTTCACCGGTTGAATCGCAAGACCGTATCACGAATCCCAGAGTCATGGTTTTACAAGACGAATCATGTGGGGGTATCGGATATTACGGTCAATGGCGTGTCGCATCACCGCCTTTAGTTCGTTGTTCCGGTGCTTTAGGCCCCGGCGATAATTTTGGCAAAGTCATGGCAAACAATTCTGATCCGAAGGTAACGATTGGTTTAGTCGGTGCTGCACATGGCGGTCAAAAAATAGAATATTTTCTAAAAAATTGTCGTGATTTTAACGCATGTACACCAACCTTTGGTTCAACACCCAATAATTTTAAGGGTGGCTATCAATGGCTAATCGATCTTGCACGCAGAGCGCAGCAGAGAGGTGTCATAAAAGGTATTATTTTCCATCAAGGTGAAAGTAATACGGGTGATCCGGCTTGGCCAGGACGTGTAAAACAATTAGTGACCGATATGCGTAACGACTTGGGTCTTGGTAATATTCCTTTCATTGCAGGTGAACTGCCTTATCCGGCCTGTTGTTCTAGCCATAATCGTTTAATCGCACAATTGCCATCACTGATTACCAACGCACATGTTGTCAGTGCAGCGGGTTTGAATATTCACGATCAATATCATTTTGATTCTGCAGGCGCACGTGAAATGGGTCGGCGCTATGCAACCAAAATGTTGCAATTGGTAGATACCGGTGCTGATGATGGCACGGGAAGTAACACCATCGTTGTTCGGTTAAGTGGCGTTGTTGGCGATGAGAGCGTTAACCTGCAAATAGGAGGAAACACTATCAAGCAGTGGACAGCGACAAATTATATGGCTGACTATACTGTCAATACGAATGCGACCGGTGAAATTCGTGTTGGCTTTACAAATGATGGCGGGAATCGTGATGTTCAGGTGGATTACATCATCGTCAATGGTGTGATCCGCCAAGCTGAAGATCAAGACGATAATACAGGCGCATGGGGCGATGGTAAGTGTGGCGGTGGTACATTCTCAGAATGGCTGCATTGCAATGGCTCGATAGGATTTGGGCCATTAAGATAAGCCCCCAGACAACGCAAACTCGCAATGTTCGGGCTCTATCGCCGCTACATAATTCTCCATCGAAAAACCTAGCTACAGGCGGGAATCGACACCGTGATTAACAACGGAGAACGCTGGGAGTTGGATTCAATCCTGTAATGGTTCACGGTGGTATAAGTGGGAGTGGTCACATGAGTGTGGACGATAACGGTCATGACTCAGCTTACACGGCCACATCCTAAACACCTCGGCTGTTCGTCAAAAGTTACCATGACGAACAGCCGCCTTATTGATGATCATCTATTTCGGGAGTTAGTCAGTACTTTTCTCAATCCCTCATCAGTTAACCTCTTCTGGATACTTTCTTTTTTACCTATATATTTTTTCTTCTTCAGAAAGGGAGGCTTCGAAAATGAATTGAATTTATCCCCCTCCACTTCACAACAATATTAAATATAGAAAATGGCATAAAAAATTAATCTGTATCACGCTTTTCTATATTCCTAATTTTTGTTACATGTTCATATTCTTCATCAGTAAAAAATCCGTGAGCCTCTATGCCACTCAATGTCTTTAATATTTTATCTAATAATTCATTAAACTCATCTGTACTTTTTATTTCTCCAATTTTGTCTAAAGTATATTCATAAACTTTTACACCTTGTGGCGAGTTTCTTGATACTGTTAACTCATTTAATTTTCTGAGATTATATTCTAATTCTTTAATTTTGAGCATAGAAAAACCTTATAGTAATCGAGTTGTTGTTTCTTCAACCGAATCAGTCATATCAATAAAACCTTGGAATCATATATTCTTGCTCACTTCATATGGATAGTCCTGTGATGTACGGCTAAACATTCGTATATCCAAGCTCTTTTATTATGATGACAGCATAAATATTGCATGAAAAATGTTCTCTAATAATTTAATAAATGAGCCCTTCTACGGCTCAGATTGAGTGCTAATGAGTCACAAAAAGGATATCATTTACTATTTTTTGAGTGACCTGTATATTTAATAAAAAATATGAAACAAGTGACCATAAACAACATCACCCAAAAAAACCGATTCCAGATATTCTATGTAGTATATAGTGTAAGTTTCACCAACATACTTCTGCCCGTCCAGTACAAACCGTTCATACAACGGATATAATTCTTTAGCAATTGTCATCAGATATAACAGGAATAACATTGATGATATGGCCATTGACAGTAATAAATTCTTTAGAATATTCATTTTAATTTTCACATAGTCACATTGAAAAATCAGGTAATATCCCATTGTAAAAAAACAATAAATGATTAATCACATTTTACATTGCAATATTCTAAATATTCATTGTTTTTAAGGTGGATATACTTACCATCAAATCCTATTATATCTGGTAAATGTAATTCATTCATCTTATGACCCTTATATAAAAACTCGCCACTAGCCAACACCATTTTTTCTCTATTAAATATCACCATCTTATACATAGGATGTTCAGATGATAATATTTTGAAACCATTGCTATCATCTGGTGCATGAATCCACAGGATACCACTCACAATTTCCTTTTCAAAAGAATTAGTATTATCAACTTTCACAACTGATAAGAAAAGCAATGAAAGACAGCCTATAAATGCTAATGAATATAATATTATATTCTTTAATAACCTCATCGAATTACCTCAAAAACACCTAACTTACCTTTACATATCGATTCTTTTCATTAACCACGTAAATAAATAAGGATGAGACAGTTATACAAAAAATAATAAGCAGTGTTCTATATGGATTGCTACCTCCCCAACTATAAATGAAATAAAATGATATGGAAGAATAAATAAACCATCGGCATGAGTTTTTAATAAAAGGAAACAATAGGAGATATGGAATAACTATATATAAGAAAGAAAATGTAACAAAAGACAATCCAACACCTCTAGACACAGAACTAAAGTAATACATATATACTTGAGAAATCATTTCATGAAACATGAAATAAATAACACAAGCTATCATTGATATAAATATTTTTTTAATTATTCTCATGGAAGTTTTTTCTTTCTGAACATATATACAAAGATTATCTTATCCGAAGATGTCTTCGAAGCAAACAAAACACCAGTCAACTACCCCTGCTATTTTTTATCATTAGCCTAATTATTTAAAGAAAAACGACACGTCCAGTTACAAAAGATCCGCCTGTTATGGCGCAGCGACAGACTTTCCATTGATGGCACCAAGGTGAGTAAAAGGTATGATGGTGAGCCTGAACCCTAACGTTGCCATAATAAATTGGGTTGTATTGTACGCTGAATAACCTTCATCCAATTCTCATCTGGCTGATTGTATACCCGTCTTAATCATCAATAGCGCTTCTCTTTTAGATTCCATCAGAAAAGTGAACTGACTCGAAGAACCTCATACTTTTTCCATACTTGCGTCTATTGTACCAGTGTCCGACGTTCATTAATCTAACCCTGTACCGGAAACATTCCGGGACGGGATTGGTCCCCCGTTTTAACCAGTCTAGGCGCATATTGGCGGTTCTCAGTGAACTGTTTTTATGCGACTATCAGTGCCGCCTGCAAATTATGGTGGACTGATTGGGCAGCCTCTGGGCTGGCCGTTTTCCTAGACACGGTAGGACCAAACCCGACTCAGTCCACCACCCAAAGATTGGTCCCTTTAGATGATGGAAAAATTTAACTCAGTCTAGGAGACAACTATGTTCGAAACCATCCACTATGATCCACAACTATCACAAAAAGCCCGTGAATATTTACGCCAACTGGAAGAAATTTTTCTGGCGGAACAGTGGGAAAGACGGCAGGAAATGTGTGAAGTTTTACTCTATCTCAATAACTTAATCACCACCCACTATTGTCAGTATCATGAAGACGGGGATGAACGTTATAAAACATGATTGATGTTTGTGATCAGCGAGCCGCTTTTACGGCTCGCATATATTGTAACTCTTAGATATAGAGAACTAGAAAATTTAGTCATTTGAATTTATCAACGTATTTATGACTTTTAAATGATCATTATTTTTCAAAAAGAATGCATTCCCATCAAAAGCTATGATACTAGTAACATCTAGCTTCTTAAAATTTTTACCTATATATTTAGATTTTGTATCAACATACACATCATCTAAATTATAATAAACTCGTATATTATATATTGGTGGTTCTGAACTAATAATTTTAAACCCAGTTCGTCCATCTAAACCATTATGCCAAAAAATCTCATCGATAATTTCTGCACGAGGCGTATCTTGTTCTACATCAATCACACTCACTGCATAAATAACAGTCCCTAACACGATGAATATAAAAACAAAAAATATATACTTAAATATCTTAATCATTCAAACACTTCCATGACTTTTATCATAAAAAATATTTTTAATTTGAAGTTCAGTCGATATAACAGCAAGAGTTCTTCAAAATGTGTCAATATATTACAGAATATTATTTTCTTAGCAAAATTAACATTACTAATAATAGTAACCCAGTAATCCATAAATTGATCAAAAAATTAAGTATTTTGTAAAATTTATAGTCATCACCATAAATTTTTTTGATACTACAATGCCAATTATGAATTTCTGATGCGGGTATTTTCCATGTAAATCGGAGCATTAAGTACGAAAACCATGTATGACCCGCAGAACTCGCAAAGATCCAAGATATGTTACTATTCATGAGTAACCTTGCTCTTTCCTTAAATTTATCTGGTGCACTATTTGATATCCTATCGATAAAATCATACTTTTCCTTTCTTAATTTTACAGATAAATAAGCATTCATAATTAACCAAGAAAACATTCCAATAAGAAATATTATAAGTGTAAACTTTGCAAGGTAATCAATCAAAAAATAATTCCTCCACTGAATGTCCAATATAATCTGAAGCCTCATTTTTTACTGACATTCAGATAGCTGTTAATTCGCTCAGCTTGTACATTTTTAATATAACCGGGTTTACCAATCTCAGAGAGAACGCCTTTCATTTGTTGTTGGAAACGTCGAGCCTCTTTCCGCCACTCTTTATAAGCAGGGTGAGAATATAGAGCCTGACCAGATAATCCTATAGATAGCACGTCTCTTTTAGATTCCATCAGAAAAGTGAACTGACTCGAAGAACTTCATACTTTTTCCATACTTGCGTCTATTGTACCAGTGCCCGACCTTCATTAATCTAACCCTGTACCGGAAACACACCGGGACGGGATTGGTCCCCCGTTGTTAAATACTTGGATAGATAAATACGGTTCTAACCGAGCTGTTTTTATGCGATTATCAGTGCGCCTAAATCACGGTGGGCTGAATCGGGCAGCTTCGGCTGGCCGTCATCCAAGTAGCGGTAGGACCAAACCCGGCTCAGTCCACCACCCAAAGATTGGTCCCTTTCCGTGGTGGAATAACATCATCTATTTTTACTTGGAGTTTATATGTTCGAAACCATCCACTATGATCCACAACTATCACAAAAATCCCGTGAATATTTACGCCAGCTGGAAGAAATTTTTCTGGCGGAACAGTGGGAAAGACGACAGGAAATGTGTGAAGTTTTACTCTATCTCAATAACTTAATCACCACCCACTATTGTCAGTATCATGAAGACGGGGATGAAAGTCTTTTATAAAAACTGATCGTATAAAAAACATGATTGGTGTTTGTGATCAGCGAGCCGCATTTGCGGCTCGATTTGAACATGATTTATTGGCTCTTGAGCAATTTGCATTAACAATAAAACATGAGTAATTTCATATTTCATTACCGTTTATCGGATTACATGTAACCACTGGCGTTTACACAGAATCTTTACAGTCTCAATAAAATCCAGAAGAACACTTTATCATCTATTTAGCAAAGTTTTCACAGACATCAGTTCTCATAGCTATTGCAACATAATCATTCCCATACTTCCTCAAAATTAAAGGAAATTGAGTGTTGTAACTACCTTGCTTTGCTTTATCAACAAAACAAGCATAAAATCCCATTTTATTTTTCTTCAATACAGTAATTGAGTATGTCCAACTATCATCATCTATTGTTATATTATTATCATTTACTTTTGCTTTTGATAGTTCAAAATCAGAAAAATGTTTCTCATTACCAACTCTCATAGGCATTAATGAACTATTGAAAGAAGTGACATCTAAATGATTATAAATATCTTTCATAGGATAAGACCAACAAGAATAACTAACCATAAATAGTAAAAATGATATGATACATTTCATATTAACCCCTTAATTTTATTTGCTTCTTTGTGTCGTCTTGTTTTATAACTATCTTTGAAATCCATAAGATTATCATACATGGATTTCCAATCTTGAGTTATAGCTTGATTCCAAAAACCTTTTGCTCTTGTTGACAAATTACCATATTGATAAGAAACAGATGCAATAACAGTTTGAGCTTCTTTTGGTAAACAACCAAATTTTATTTTACTTACTGAATTATTATATGCCTTTACAACTTTATCTGTTTCTGTTTTTTTAACTTTTTCTTCCAAAGAAGACAACTCATCATCAGTTATAGATAATGGATGTTTTTTTAAGTAATCTTGAGCTGTTTTCTTTTTCTTTCCTAAATATGGAGTAAACTTCGTAACTAAATTATCTGAAAGGCCAAGAGATTTTAGATCTGCTAATGAACGAGCCCCAAGATCAAATCCAGAACCAATAGTAACGCCACTCTTACTATTTTCTGGATCCGGAACATAACCATTTTTCTTACTACCTTCAAGTTGTTTGATGAAATCAAAATCAATATTTACTTCACACTTATCTGGATTATGAGTCCACGATTCTTTCAATGACTCATCTAATGCCAGTATTGTATTCTGATCCACAATTCCATTAGCTGATTCTAGTTTGTATGATAAATGTACTTTATGACTAGGAACATAAACGTGCTGAAAGTGCTCCAATGAACCTTTTGTTTTCTTTCCAAAATCACCATCAGCACCGGCAGCACCTAAATCAAACCCAATCTGAATCAAAGCCTTCTGAATTAATTTAACTTCCTCATTTTTTTTAATCCCTTTCTTATATCCTTTGCTTCTTTTAACTGCGAGCTTATTCAATACCTTAGAATCTTTAAACAGATCAGACTTTAGGATCATTGGGATAACTTCAACTGTTGTCCTTTCGTTTTTTTGAAAAACTTTGTCATTATCTACATCAATTGAAGCCATTAGCTTATAAATATCTTTAACAGAAACTTTATTCTGTTTAGCTAAATCTTCCACTTTTACTTTAGTAGAGACTTTCTTGTCCTTAATTTTTAAATTTTTCGGGATTTCTTTTCCTAAAAGCTTTCCATTTTTATCTTGTAACTGAAAGCTTGCCATAACCGATGTATTGTTGTCTAAGTTGATATTTTCTTTAAAAGTATATTCTTTATTCGTCAATATTTCTTTTAGTGCAATACTACTCATCGTAAAACCCCTGATTTGTTCTGTGACCTTCAGCCAAAGGCAATTCTGCCATCTCCCCCGCAAACCCACTGCCACTCCCGGCACTACCACCGGAGTTCAGGTTCACCCCGGCACCGCTGAGGGAGACGCCTGACGGGTCAACTTTGACGAAGCTGCCACCGGCTTTGAGGGTGATTTCATTCCCGGCTTCGATGATGACTTGCTCACCGGCTTTGATGTGGATTTCTGTACCCGCTTCATTGACCCACACTTTGCCTGCTTTGACATGCAACTCGCCTTCAATCATCAGCGTCTGGCTTTTGGCGATTTTGGTGCGCGCTTCACCGCTGACCGTGTGATGGTCATTGACCTTGATATGGCTGTAGCGGTCATTATCGATGGTGGTACTTTGGTTATGTTTGATATGCGTGGTTGCATCGTTTTCAACCAGCATGTCGGTATCTTTTTGCGCGTGCAGATAGATTTTCTCACTGCCCGACTGGTCTTCAAAACTCAGCTCGTTGTAACCGTCACCTTGGTGAGTCTCGGTGCGGATCACCGTCTTGGTTTTGTGCTCCGGCAGCGTATATGGCGTGACGTTATTGGCATTGTATGTTCGCCCGGTGATAATCGGTTGATCCGGGTCGCCATTAAGGAAATGCACCACCACTTCATGCCCGATGCGCGGAATAGCCATCATGCCGTACTGCGCACCAGCCCAACCTTGTGTGACACGCAACCAGCAAGAGCTTTGCTCATTTGAGCTGCCGTATCTGTCCCAAGGGAACTGTACTTTCACCCGGCCATGCTCATCACAGTAGATCTCTTCCCCTTCGGGGCCGACCACCGTCCCCATCGTCGGGAACTTGAGGATCGGTTTACTGCGCGGTGTCATCTGCCACACTTGATCACCGAGAATGGCAGCAAACTGGTTGGCGTATGTAGTGGCACCGCTGCCTCCGGATTCTTCCAGTGCCTGCGGCTGGCTGCCCTGATGGGCGACCTGAATCAGCAGATAATTGCGATTCATCTCACTGTCGAAGTGCTCCATCAAATCAAACCGCTGACCGGCCTGAAGCTGTGCGTCGTTACTTTTACCGCTGAAAGTATGTGCTTGTCGGCGCAGCGCTTCAAGACGGATCTGCGTAAATGCCTGACCCGTGGTGTCGTCTTTAAACCGCCCCGGGTGGTCAAAATGTTCATAGTCACCGCGCTGGTAACTCATATCCGAAGCGGTGGCCGAGTGCGTAATATTGTAAGACGGCTTTTTAAAACTGTAATCGCTCAGCTGCACATCACTGACTTGTGTCTGTTTGTGCTCGGTCAAAGTTGAGACGTAGGGTTGCTCAAACACGCCACCGGACAAGGCATTGTACGGCACTGGCATGGCAAGACGGCCGAACCCTTCGGGATTGTCGGTGATGACTAAAACATGCTTGTCTTGCAGATGCTCAAAGCGGTACATCAGCCCTTCTTCAGCCGCCAGACGGTGGAAGAATTCTAAATCGGTTTCACGGTACTGAACGCAATATTCACGTTTGGCGCACTCACGCCATACCGAAAATGCATAATCATTGATATTCATTTCCTGAAACAGCACCGAGAGAATTTCCGGCACGTCCAGTTGCTGGAAGATCCGGCTGTTATGGCGCAGCGACAGTCTTTCCAGTGACGGCACCAAGGTAAGTGAGTAAAAGGTATGATGGTGACCGGTATCGCCCCGGCTGAAGTTACGGACAATGCCGTGCACTTTTTGCACGACCTCATGATCGCGCAGCACTTCAAGCAGTGCGGTGCTATCGACCATTTGCTCGAAACTCAGGTCGCTGTTGCGACTGGCGATATCGATGGTATAGCGATAGCCATTAACCGGCTCGCCTTGATCATCGACTGAATCTGAGATGGACTCGATCCCCTGATAGTCACGGACCACCAATGTTTCGTCATTGACACCATCGATGGTGAGCCTGAACCCTAACGTTGCCATGTAAACATCCTTTATATTGCTTTCTTTATGATTGTTGGAACATGGTGACTGGTATTATCAATTCAGCCTTTCCTGATTCACCACGCTACCGCAGTCAGATGATTTATATGAAATAAAAATGGATCTGCAAGTCGGACCATTATATGCAACTTGCAGGGCAGGATTCACGCATTATCAAGTCAGTTTGATTTTGGGAAGGCTGTTTTTTGAATGAAGATAACATTTTTGCGTTCAATTTGATGGCATGAGAACCGATACGTTTATCGAACAACAGCAGTATATAGATGATAGCAAGCACAATTGATATCTGATTATCATCAAATAAAGAACAGGAATGAGGCCAATCCCGACAAGGGCTATGACAGTTACACATAGATACAATGCTAAAGTTTCATTTAAATCATACCGGGATAAGCACTAGACTGTCGTTAGTTTGCAATCACCCAATTCGTGGAGAACTTTATGTTTAATGCTTTAATCCTTAATCAGGAAGATAAAAAAACATTCGCAACGATAGAACAGATTGATGAATCACAACTTCCCGAAGGGGACGTATTAGTCGCTGTCGATTACTCATCGTTGAACTATAAAGATGGTCTGGCGATCACAGGAAAAGGAAAAATCATCCGTAATTTCCCGATGGTGCCCGGCATCGATTTAGCAGGGCAAGTTCTCCATTCAGATGACCCTCGCTATCAGGCAGGTGATTCTGTTGTATTAACCGGTTGGGGCGTCGGAGAAAACCACTGGGGCGGCATGGCGCAAAAAGCAAGTCTAAAAGCCGATTGGCTTGTCCCTCTGCCACAAGGTCTCACACCCAAACAAGCAATGATCGTCGGTACCGCTGGCTTTACCGCAATGCTTTGTGTTCAGGCATTGCTCGACGCAGACATAAAACCCGAAGACGGCAGTATTTTGGTAACCGGCGCAAGTGGCGGTGTGGGTTCTGTTGCGGTGACGCTGTTGTCGCAACTGGGCTACAAAGTGGCAGCAGTCACTGGCCGGGTTGAACAAAATGGGCCCTTACTGGAAAAGTTAGGCGCAAGCCAAATCATTGATCGTTGTGAATTTGAAGAACCGTCCCGCCCGTTAGAAAAACAAATCTGGGCCGGTGCGGTTGATACCGTCGGTAGTAAAGTGCTCGCCAAAGTTCTCTCACAAATGGATTATGATAGTGCTGTCGCGGCTTGTGGCCTTGCGGGTGGATTTGACCTGCCAACCACGGTGATGCCGTTTATTTTGCGCAATGTCCGTTTGCAGGGAATTGACTCCGTTAACTGTCCACAAGACAGACGGATTGCCGCATGGAAAAAAATTGCTGAATTATTACCGGCCAGTTATTTTGAGCAAGCCTGTACTGAAATTACGTTAGATGAAGCGCCTCAATATGCTGAGGATATCACCAATGGTCAGACGACTGGCCGTGTCGTGATCAAGCTTTAATATGCCAATGGCGTAAGGCTCATTCAGGCTTTACGTCATCTAACCCCATATCTTCGACCCGCTTGGCGATTAGCTTGCCACATTCTTCTTTCACGATACTTCTCAACCACTCTTGTGCGGGTGAATGTTCGCAGCGAGGATGCCAGATCATTGAATAATCAAACGGCGTAAAATGAAATGGTAACGGCTTTACGGTCAGCTCATAACGGTCAGAGACTAAGTAGGCTAAATCGGCAGGTACAGTAATAATTAACGGCATCATATCGACGATGGCTAATGCCGCTTCTAAATGATACGCCCGCAAAACCATCCGCCGTTTAGGTTTATCTGCCAAAGCTTGTTCAATCAGAGATTTAACGCCATCGCTAATCGCAATCATGGCATGCGGGAAGCACAAATAATCGTCCAGACACATGGGTTGATTGGCTAAAGGATGCTGCTTCGACAATAAACACAGCACCCCGACTCGCCCTAATGTTTGATGCTGTAGCGGCTCAAGAGAGTGAGTCGGACGACAAATTGCTAAATCTGCTCTGCCATATGTGAGCTGCTCTTTCAAATGCTCATGTTGTAATGGCAAAAACTCAAACGCAACGTTAGGCGCTTCCTGATAAATACGAGGCAAAGCAAAGGGTAAAATGGTTTGCATGGCATAATCAGTCGTTGCAATGGTGAATGTCTGATCACAGGACTTGGGGTCAAAATCGATTGGCGATAAGAGCTGACGGAGAGACTCAAGCGGTTCACCCAAAGCCCGATTGACTGACAATGCTTTTTCAGTCGGGATAAGATGCTGCCCTTGGCGAGTAAATAGCGGATCCGCTAATAAACTGCGTAGACGTCCCAACACCCGGCTCATTGCTGATTGGCTCAGGTTTAAACGCTCAGCGGCTCTGCTGACACTGCGCTCTTCAACTAAAATTCGCAGCGCCACTAACAGATTTAAATCCCGACGGTAAATCTCTTCTACTTCCATATCCAGTCTTAAGTGATCGAACAAGATTGACAGTGTAACCAATAAATGACGAAAAATATTTTTTAGAACCGAAGAAAGCCTTCATTTATAACTGCTACGGGTTTGGATGGGAGGCCAACAGGCTGAAAACTCTGATTATGAGTGCATTGCTCAAGGATTGTTTAGTCGAGCGGTAATAAACGTGGCAAATCGGCTTTAAGCCATTGATTTACGGCATGACTGGTGCTGAGTTGTAATTGCATAAAAATAAGCCTTAACCTGTGAGCGAAACGAAGACCTCTGCAAAAGCCTCTGAGATTTAAATGAGCTTTGAAATCAATATCGGCAGTGATTTCAAACTCAAAAGACTGATTCCGTCATTTAGACGGAATCAGTCTTTCAGTTAATCAGTCGTACAATGGACGCTGTCTTGAAGTCATTTCAACACAATATTGATTGACTACTCAATCAACAAGCCGGTTTCACGACTCCTTGCCAAACACGTTATTCTCTTGTTCCCGAACGCGGATAAATGTGGTGCGCTTGGTGAGTTCTTTCAGATTGGCGGCACCGACGTAGGTACAGGTGGAGCGCACGCCACCGAGAATATCCTGAATGGTATCTTCAACACTGCCC
This sequence comes from Vibrio rhizosphaerae, assembly GCF_024347095.1. Lineage (NCBI taxonomy): Bacteria > Pseudomonadati > Pseudomonadota > Gammaproteobacteria > Vibrionales > Vibrionaceae > Vibrio > Vibrio rhizosphaerae. Next base: position 855,623 of record NZ_AP024904.1, read on the forward strand.
CGGTAAGGGAGTAACACGGTTTTGCCTTCTGCGGCGCGATACTGTGCAACGCCTCCGGCATATTTGTCCATCGCACTTTTCGAGGACATGCCGTAAAATTTTACATAACTTTCCCCGTCTTTGACGACAAGGTCGCCACCGGATTCTTTGTGTCCGGCCAGCATGCCGCCGAGCATCACGAAATCAGCACCGCCACCGAATGCTTTTGACACATCTCCCGGGCAGGTACAGCCACCATCACCGATAATCTGACCACCTAAACCATGAGCAGCATCCGCACATTCAATAATGGCCGATAATTGCGGATAACCGACACCGGTTTTGACCCGGGTGGTACAGACTGAACCGGGGCCGATACCGACTTTGACAATATCTGCACCGGCCAGAATCAGTTCTTCGGTCATATCACCGGTCACGACATTTCCGGCGACAATGACTTTGTCCGGTAAGGCACTGCGAACCCGTTCCACAAACTCGACCAAATGCTCCGAATAGCCGTTGGCAATATCGATACAAACAAACATCAAGTCGTCACTTAAAGCGAGCGTCGCCTGCATTTTGGTGAAATCGGCATCCGATGTCCCGGTGGAAACCATGACATGTTTGAGTGTCTCGGCATCTGCGGCCTGCACGAACGTTTGCCACTCCTGTAGCGAGTAGTGTTTGTGAATCGCAGTAAGCACATCATATTTCGCCAACGCTTCGGCCATGCCGAAACTGCCGACAGAGTCCATATTAGCAGCAATGACAGGGACACCGGCCCATTGACGCCCACTATGCTTGAAGGTAAACTCACGGGTTAAATTAACTTGGGAACGACTTTTCAGGGTAGAACGTTTCGGCCGAAACAATACATCTTTAAAGCCCAATTTTAATTCTTGTTCGATACGCATTTATCTTTTCCTTAATTGATTCAACTTGTGTCTCAATTTCGCAGTGCGATGATTCTGACGTTGGCAGACATCAGTCTCTTTCATGATCGGACACAAAAAAACCGGAGCGTTGGCAGACGCTCCGGTTTTCAACATTATAGGTATCACTTTATTTCCTGCAAGACTGATATTGTGCTTTTTTTTATGCTACCATCCGGTAGATTGCATACCTGAAAAACAGTCGGTATCATTTCAAATTTACATTGATAATCAATTGTTTAATTCTGTTTTAACAGAGATCCTTCACCGACGATTCCTATTGCTATCAAGCCATTACATCATTGACATTGACTTTTGTGCGCCCAGTGTAAAAAACATACGAAATCCCGCCATCAACGCAGCATATCGCATTCGAATTTGCTATAGTTAGAAAACGCTGGCAGGTTTTCCCCTCTTTGACTTTCTCATAACCGCCTCACAAAAATAAATACCAATAAAATCACCTCAGAGATCGCATGGAGTGCAGGATGGAATCGACCATTTCTCTGACCATTGCAGTGTTGCTTCTACTCAGTATGATACCGGTTCAGGCTGTTGCGGGACCGGATGTGAACTATTTTTATCAAAGTGCCGGCATCACAAAAGCCAAGCACTCAGGTGCGGAAGATGCATGGGTCACTCAATACGGCTATAACTATAATCTGACGCCAACCATCGGCTTTGATTTAGGTTATGCCAAAAATTCAGATCATCTGGATCAAATGGCCTCGCTGTCGTCACAGTTTCCTCATCAACCGACCTTGTACTATCAGGAAGTTTTTGGCGGTGCCGTCATTCAACACACCGTATTCAATGTTGCTTGGGTATACGCGAAAGGCGGGTTGAGTTATACAAGGGCAGGCAATGATCCGGCCATTCAGACATCACTCCCTGATCTGGAATCTAAAAACATTGCCCCTTATTTTACGCTCGGAGCGACGATTCCCTCAGGGATCACCTCAGGGTTAGAACTGAATTTTGAGATTTCTTATCAGGAACAGGAACAAGATGCTGTCACAAGCCCGGTTTTCCTGCTGGGAACTCACTACCGCTTCTGACGTGATCGTCATTGAGGTGAACAGATATAACCAGATGACGATGGTTTTCGATAAGATAAAGTTGATATTTTAGTGCGCCGGATATGATTATTCAGTGGTTCACTAACTGACGTAAATGAGGGAGTAAATCACTGGCCAATAACCCCCGTTCACCGTACGACTCTGAGTTTTGATCCGCAGCCATACTGTGAATAAGAACGCCCAATTGCGTCGCTTCGACCAACGGCAACCCCTGTGCGATGAGTGACGTGATCACCCCCGTCAGAACATCACCCATTCCGGCACTCGCCATTCCCGGATTTCCTGCCATGCAGACCGAGATCTGCTCACCGTCATACACCAAAGTACCGGCACCTTTCAGAACGACGACACCACCATACTGGCGATGGAGTGCCTGCACACTGGCATATCGATCGGCTTCAATCTCTTCAACCGAAACCTGCAACAATTGTGCAGCTTCTGCCGGATGTGGCGTAATCACCCGTAGTGGATCTTGATTCGGTTGCTGCATCAAAAAGTACAGACCATCGGCGTCAACAACTTTCGGTTTTGCAATGCTCTGAACCGCCTGATAAATGGCAAAAGCGGTTTCATCTCGCCCCAGCCCCGGCCCGACAGCCAATACATCACACCAGTGTAGTCGCCGTTCAATTGCCTGAGATTTATCCCAACACGCACTCATGACCTCCGGAGCGCTCACCAATAACGGCGTCACATTATGCGGATGACATAACACGGCTGTCATCCCCGTTCCACATCTGGCTGCCGCCATTGCAGACAGAATAATCGCACCGCCCATACCATCATTACCCCCGATGAGTAATGCTTTACCATGTGTACCTTTATGCGATGTGGCGAAGCGTTTGGGCAACATTTGTCCCGGCATTTTGGTGTGGATCGCCATAACGGTCGGGTGATTTTGTTGATCGAAAGCGTCTTCCACGCCTAAACCGGCAAAATGAAGTTCTCCGACATACTCACGCGCCTTTCCGGTGACCAACCCTTGTTTCAAACCTATGAAACTGACCGTGTGTTGCGCAATGATCGCACCACCAAGGACACTACCGGTATCCCCACACAGACCGGAGGGAATATCTACGGCAATCACCGGTTTCATACTTTGATTGAGCGTTTCAATTAATGAGAGCATTCCCGGCCGGACCGGACCGCTCAGCCCGGTGCCGAGTAAAGCATCAATCACTACATCGACACTATCTGGCACTCGCTCTTGAGGTTCTGAGACATTTCCCCCATGATTTTGCCAATGCTCGTAGGCCATGCGGGCATCGCCGGTCAGCGTCTCGGGATCACCGACTTGCCAGACCGTCACATACAATCCAATCGACTTTGCCAAACTCGCGACAATATAACCGTCACCACCATTGTTGCCGCCACCACAACAAATCAACCAGTGCTCAGAGCTGGGATATTGTGCCATCCCAATCGCAAAAACTGCCTGTCCGGCACGTTCCATCAGGCTGTACATCTCCAGTCCTTTGGCACTGGCTGCTTTCTGTTCACCAATACGGACCTGTTGGGTCGAATAAAAAACATTCGTCATCGTCATGGGAGAATCTTTCTCTTTTGAGTGGAGAATCTAACACTCACATCGCCGGGCTATCAGTGCTTCTGCAGTTGCATCCTGAATGGATAGAAAAACCGAATTCACTGCACCAGTTGGCGTTCTCATTGGATTAAGCGTCACATTCTGATACATAAACTCGCACTGTTGCGTCACAGGACGAACATTGCGGCATTTAAATAAATAAGGCCGTTGTTGCCAAGTAATAAAACTACGACAACCAAGATGGTAAACTGGTTTCGTTTTTAGTTTGAACCAATCCGGCGGAATTTCAGGAAATACCTCAAACAACGAATGACCAATCACTTCGTGCGGCTGTTTGCCACTATGATGGGTCATAAAACCATTCCAAACCTGAATCTGATAATCTTTATCAATGACGATCAGTCCGAGATCAACGTTTTGAACCATATCCACCATCCAGTGGAACTGTTCAAATTCAGCAGGCAGACTCATGACTAAAACTCCTCCTCCATCAGGTAGGCTAGTTTGTTGTCCAGAAGCGGTAGAGACTCATCGACAAACATAAAGAGCAGATCACAACGAATGGCCGTGCCTTCAATGTTATAACTCACCTCAAAGGTCATCGTTTTCTGGAACGACCCCGCCGTCGAGCGGATCACGGATTCAATCGGAATATGTTGCCCGAGTAATACGGGGGAACTTTGGAAAAAACGGATTTCTGCCTGTTCACCAAGCCCGTTCAGGAAAGAGCCGACCAGAATGTTGGACACATCCATCAGGAGCTCGAGCTCTTCCAGATCATCACTTTCAGCCGGAATATTCATCAATCGTTTTAGTTCAGAAACACTGGAATCACTTAAAAGCACCAATGCTTCACCGGCAATCCCTTCTCCGCTGAATCCCTGACAAACCCCGGAAACCTGATCATTATCGACCAAATCCCGTAATGCCATATGCAGTTCACTGACTTCAAAAATATTGACATTCGGCAGGGGCAATTCGACAAACACATCAAAATAACGCGCCAGCGCATCAGCGGCTCGTCCGATTGACACATTCGCGACTTCCATATAGATATCGCGCCGTTTCAGGATCGGATATTCAATTCGACTCGGTGTCACAACCGTCGGTTGCGTTGGCGGTTTCACTAACTCACTCAGCACTTTTTTCAGCACATTCGCTGCAATCGGCTTTTGGATAAAGGCTTTCGCGCCCAAACCCATCACACGTTCTTGTGCTTTAGGCTGAATGTCACCGGAAACAACAATAACCGGTGTTGGGTCAGCCGTCTTTTGCATCGCCTCTAAAGTACCAAAACCATCCAGTTCCGGCATCGTCAGATCTAAAAACATCAACTGAAACGATTGCTGTTTGAGCTGCTCCAACGCATCTAAGCCGTGAACCGCAAAATGCACATCGGCATTCAGGAAGGCTGGTAATGCTCTCGCAATCTGCTTTCTTGCTAATGCAGAGTCATCACATATTAATACTGAAAACGCCATAATCGGCCTTACCTTTTTTCTTTCATCATTCAAGTGTATACGGGAATTCAACATCTACCGACGCAAAGCAATAAAGAATGAACCAATCTTCATGCGTTTTGTGACATGACGGGCACGACTTACATGGACGGCCATAATGTCAGCGTAACAATCCGGAGGAGTACTGCTAGCACAACCAATACCACGCCAAAACGATAACGACGGTATTCTTCAATCGTCATTGGAATCCGTTTAAAGAACATTGTAGCAACGCCACGCCAATCCTGACTTCTTTTACCGTAACGAATCATACTCATCACAATCAGAATGATTCCCAGTGTCAGCAGTGATTTTTCCAGCCAAAAGAGTGTAACGACCATGGTGACCCCTTGTCGGATATGGAAGGTAGCGAATACGAAGTACGACAGAAACACGGGCAACATTTGATGTTCTTCACACGACTGCCCTTTTCTCAACTATAGCCTATTGAAATATAGTCTATTGAAAGAATTCACCATACAAACTGTGTATCAACAGCGATGAAGAAACCCTATTCGAAAGCAACCTTACGCAGCTTTTGAATAGGGCTCCCGCACCTGATGTTTTGCTTTACGCTGAAAGCTTCCCTTCCCTTTTTTCGGTTTTTCGACTCGCATCTTAAACATCGGGCTGGTCACCAGTGCTTTCAGTGCATTATCGGTAATCGTGCCGCGCTGAATCTCAACATCATCAGACGGGTCGACATGCTTATTTCTCTTTTCTCTTTTCATTTGAAACATATCTCTTATAGTGGTGAATAAAAAAGCAACGTATTGTGAGTCATTGTATTGACATGTCAATTTGTTAAAAGTAAAAAAATGTTTTTTATGACGTCATTAAAAATAATGATGTAACAATGAAAATAAAATCTCAGTAAAATCTAAAACGATCAAAAATATCAGGCACATTGACGTTTAACTGTAATATTTGATTGACAACCCCCACGATTACTCTACACTCACATAAGGCTAGGAAGCAGTTCTTTGTTTACCATAACGTCTTGTTGGATTTTGTAACTCCCCGGTCGTTCTGTACGCAATAGCAATCTACTTTTCCACGCTAGAATGGCCGGTATCGGCTTAGTTTTACTTTGATTTACCAGGAATATATTATGTCTAACACAGTGACTGGCACTGTAAAGTGGTTCAACGAAACTAAAGGTTTTGGTTTCATCCAACAAGAAAATGGTCCCGATGTTTTTGCTCACTTCAGCGCTATCCAAGGTGACGGTTTCCGTACCCTAGCTGAAGGTCAAACTGTTGAGTTTGTGATTTCGCAAGGACAGAAAGGCCCTCAAGCTGAAAACATCAAAGTCCTATAATTAAATATATAGGCAAGAATCTTTAAAAATAGCCAGCGTTGTATGCTGGCTAATTTTTTGTCTCCAGCTTTTAGTTTCAACAACAGTCCGACTCTATCTCGCGATGAGATTTTCATGCAGTGCCGTCTCTGTTAATGTCTTCGCTGTTCATATCCCATTCACTCACAGTTCACAGGGCTCGCACTTCTCATCGACTTGTTTCGTGATTAGAATGGACAACAAAACAGCCTTCATCTTATGCAAAATTTTTCGATCACAACCCTGTCAACGCTCGCTGAAATGACCATAGATCTTGCCAGTGGTCTCAATGATGAAAATCGGTTTAACCGTCTGTTGGAAACCATTCGCAAAATCATTCCCTGTGATTGTGTTGCCCTGATGTCCCGCCAAGGAGATACTCTGATTCCCTTGGCCATGCAAGGCTTAACCAAAGATACTTTCGGACGGCGCTTTATTATCGAAGAACACCCGCGTTTTCAGAAAATCTGTAGTGCCCGCAAGGCGGTCCGGTTTGATGCCGATTGTACACTTCCCGATCCGTTTGATGGATTACTACTCCACCACGACGGGGATGTCCCGATTCACTCTTGCATGGGATTACCGCTGATTTTTGATGAGAAGTTACTTGGGGTACTCACTTTAGACAGTTTGAAAACCGGGGTATTTACTCATATCCCGGCACGCCATTTGGAAGTGCTTTCAGCGATTGCCGCGTCAACTCTGAAAATGGCGCTGACCTTTTCCCAATTAGAAACGCAAGCCCGCCAGACTCAACAACGGTTGCAAGAACTAAATGAAGAAGGCTGGGAAAGAGACCGCAGTGATATCATCGGCACCAGTCGTGTAATGCAGTCAATGCATGATGAAATAGACGTTGTTGCTTCATCCGATTTTAATATCCTGATTTTTGGTGAAACCGGTGTCGGTAAAGAGCTGGTTGCCAGACGAATCCACCATCTATCCCCCAGAAAACGGCAGCCGCTGGTCTATGTTAACTGTGCCGCAATCCCAGAAAATCTCATTGAAAGTGAATTGTTCGGTCACATCAAAGGCGCTTTTACCGGTGCAGACAGAAACAGGCTCGGTAAGTTTGCACTGGCCCATGAAGGCACGCTCTTTCTTGATGAAATCGGAGAACTTCCGCTGGCAGCTCAAAGCAAGCTACTCAGAGCACTACAAAATAATGAGATTCAGCCCGTTGGTCAGGATCGTGTTCAGCATATTGATGTCCGGGTACTTGCAGCAACAAACCGCGATTTAAAACAAGAAGTTGAAGCCGGTCGTTTTCGGGCAGATTTATATCATCGCCTGAGTGTTTACCCGATACACGTTCCGCCACTACGAGACCGAACAGGTGATGTCAGTCTACTGGCAGGATACTTTCTTGAACAGGCCAGAAGAAAACTCGGTATGACTCATCTGAAACTGGCGCAAGATGTTCTCGATTATTTGATTCAGTACAACTGGCCGGGAAATGTCCGCGAAATGGAGCATGTAATCAATCGGGCCGCTCTCAAAGCCAAAGCCAGTCAACCGCAACAAGCACTGATCACCATTACATTAACAGATGTGGGCGTTTTAGAAAGCTTACCCATCCATACCTGTACGCCGGAGACACAAGACAATACCGAAGCAACACCAGCCTCACCTATCTCGATCAATGTCGGACTCAGACAAGCAACCGATGATTTTCAGCGACAACTGGTGAAAGATGCATTAATTCAGTCCGATTATAACTGGTCTCAGGCAGGAAGATTACTCCAGACTGACCGGGCCAATCTGACCCGGTTAGCAAAGCGCTTAGGCATTCAGGTGAAGAAAACGCATAAACTGGAAATGTAGATTCTAGCTAATATCCACCGCATGATGTGGTGGCTGAGGTCGTTCAGCGCGATTGGAGAAGTATTCATCATAGACGGCCATAAAGTCAGCCCGGATCAACTGCTCAAGTTCATGAGCACGCTCTGTCGGACAGAAAATCATCACATGGACTTTCTGTTCGCCAGTCCCGGTACTGCTAATGTGAATCACCGGATCAGCCCCCGGCAAATCCACCCCGGCATGTTTCTCAATCATCAGATTGTAACGGCGTGCAACTTCAATAAAATGCTCAAAATGGACTTCGATTCGCTTCCGGAATAGAGGCAGTACCGTATATAAGTTCACAAAGTCACGCACCACGATTTCAAAATTATGAAAGACATAGCGCTTCATAAAGTTCAGGTTTTTTACCGGATAGGTAAAAAACATGCTATTTGGTAGTGTTGCCGTTTTCCCGGTGTAATGGTAGAGGCCACCGCCTAAGTCAATCTCTTGAATCACGGTTGCCATCATATTGTGTTCAATGACTTCACCACATAACGAACCGACTTCAATCCAGTCACCAATACGAAAAGAGCGAGAACTTGCCCGTTGGATCGAACCAGTAAAACACAGAATGATCTCTTTTGATGCCACAACAATCGCAACCGCAATTGCAGTCACTGACAAGGCAAACTCATTGATTTCTTCTTTCCATAAGAAAAAACCGATAATCAACAGCGTGGCAAACGTACCGTTTTTGGTCTGAGACATCCACTTACGCTGTTTTTCGGTAATAAATGCACCATCGCCCCGAATCAAGGCAAGCGCACTGCGGCGAATCAGTAAAATAAAACTGATAATAATAATACTAAACAGTAGCTTATGGGATAACAGATAATCCAGCACGTTGTTTACATAGTCCATGCATCTCTCTCACAACCAAATATCACAAAAACAGAATTGATTCTCTGTTTGCGTATCCCCAATCATCAGTCAGCTTTCAACTGAGTTGAATTTGAAGCAATCCACGTAACCTGTGCAGATTGCTCACTCTTCACGATGATTCGGATAGATATAATGACTGCAAGTTTATCCGAGTTTTTTCATAATGTAGAGCAATAAACCCCAAACAACTGACACACTTCAAAAGCCGAAGGCATGCCAAAGAGTCAGTAAATCATTATGATATCGTACGTTAAGGCCCATCATCCACGATAAGCCAGTGCCGTTTTCTCCGCGATTTTCACAATAACTTTTACCGCTTGTTCCATCCCCTCAATGGTGACAAATTCATGGATTCCGTGAAAATTATAACCGCCGGTAAACAGATTCGGACAAGGTAACCCTTTGAAAGAAAGCTGCGCACCATCCGTCCCACCCCGAATCGGCTTGATTTGCGGCTCAATCCCCAAATCGATCATCGCACCTTTGGCGATCTCAATAATGTGAGGATTGGATGCGATCACTTGCTTCATATTGGCATAACCATCTGTAATCTCGAGCTCGACTCGCCCCCGGTGTAATTGATGGTTAAGGGTCTCCACCCGGTCTTTCACCTGTGCTTTTCTGCGTGCGAGCCCCTGTTGGTCAAAATCGCGCAACAGATAAGTCAACTCACTACGGGCAATGCCCATATTCGCTGAAGATAAATGATAAAAACCTTCATACCCTTCGGTATTCTCCGGTGTCTCATCCCCGGGCATCATCATCTGAAATTGCGCTGCAATATTCATGGCATTGACCAGTTTGCCTTTTGCAGTTCCGGTATGAACGGAGACACCATAACAAGTGACATGCGCCGTTGCTGCATTAAAATTCTCATATTCCAGATCGCCAACGGGTCCGCCATCAACGGTATATGCCCACTGAGCGCCGAACTTTTCGACATCAAACAGATCCGCTCCCCGGCCAATTTCTTCATCGGGCGTAAAGGCAATACAAATCTCGCCGTGAGGAATATCCGGATGCTCCAACAACACCTTCATAGCGGTGACGATCTCAGCGACACCAGCCTTATCATCAGCACCCAGCAGCGTGTTTCCATCGGTGGTGATTAAATTGTATCCATGCAGTTGGTGTAATTCTTGATACTGAATCGGAGACAGAACTTCATCGCCTCGCCCCAACGCAATATCGCCCCCCTGATAGTTTTCAACAATCTGAGGCACCACTTTTTTACCTGAAGCATCCGGCGACGTGTCCAGATGCGCAATAAATCCGATTGATGGGATTTCACCGTCAATATTTGCCGGCAGTTTGGCCATCACATAGCCATGAGAATCCAGTGTCACCTCACTGAGACCCAGAGCTTGCAATTCCTCATATATTGCCTGCGCCAATTTTTTCTGCCCGGACGTACTGGGACAGCGATTCCGGTATGGGTTGGATTGTGTATCAAATGATACATAATGCAGAAAGCGATCTATCAGACTTTCCATAACATAACTCTCACTGGTTAAAGAACGAACACCCCACAGTGTTGTCATCAAATACGGCGACTTTCATACTAGGGCGCTCCGTCAAGCAAGATGTTGTTGTAAATCAGTTTTTACGCATTCAATCTCATCAATATCATTAATACCCGACCTGACTCAAACTCTCGGTTCAATTGGCATGGTGGCTGGCGTCAAAATATGATTAAAAATTATTCATGAATAACAGTATGTTAGATAAAAAACACAAATATTCGGCCCGTAAATTTGCCGAATTCACAATCGTCAACTAAAGTTAAAGGTACTCAAAGTTCCCTTCACTTAACACATATAAACGCGCCATTTATGCCTCTTGTTGCTTATCGCCCGAGAGGCATTTTTCTTTAGTCTTTTTGTGATCTCTTCTGCCGGGAACAAACCGATTACTCATGCTCAATCATTTAAAAAATTACATTATGATCACTTTTTTGCATCATTTTCATATCATCTTGTTAAGTCGATGACTCGATTTGAATGCAGAACCATCGGTATACTAATGCTTATCCCGGCAAGAAAAGCCATCGGTAGGATTGTGGAGAGTCTCAATGAAGAAGCTGCGTATCGATATTTTATCGGATCTTGTCTGTCCTTGGTGCTTCATTGGTTATACACGATTGGAGAAGGTTCTCGGACAACTCAGTGTGGATAAACAGCTGCAGCCTGAAATCCACTGGCATCCTTTCGAACTCAACCCAACCTTGCCTGCGGGTGGTGAAGTGCTCAATCAGTATCTACAGACAAAGTACCAGATGACCGCAAAACAGCGGCAGTTGAACCAGCAAAAAATCACTGCGCTTGGCAATGAGGTGGGGATTGATTTTCAATTTACCGCAGACATGCGCATCTACAATACACGCAAAGCTCACCAGTTACTGATGTGGGCTGCACGTAGTCAGCAACAGACACCGTTACAGAAAGCACTCTTCTTGGCATATTTTCAGGAAGGGAAAGTGATGGATGATACCGACACCTTACTCGATATTGCAGTTGCTCAAGGGTTAGATCGCAGAGATTGTCGGCAGGTACTCACGGATCCGGGATGGTCATCCGCAGTGGTTCAGACTGAAAAACAGTGGTTAGAAGCCGGTATTCAGGCTGTCCCGGCCATGATTATCGAGCAGCATATCTTGCTGTGTGGTGCCCGGCCGATGACCGAGCTCCACGACACTCTCGACGGATTATTAGATACGCTTCCGTCACTTCACTGAGCGTTAATGCATTGAGGGTAAAGCGCCATCTTACCTGTCATGATTCACGGGAACAGCAGCAAATGCCTGTGCGACCTGCTCCAGGTTATGTTCATTCAATCCAGCCACACACATCCGCCCACTATCAATCAGATAGATGCCATGTTGCTGCCGTAATGTGTGCACACTCTCGACCGAGAAACCGGTATAACTGAACATCCCTTTTTGCTGAATCAGAAAATCAAAATCCCGCGCCGGACACAATGTCTGTAAACGCTGATGTAATTGCTGACGCATCGCTGAGATTCGTTCACGCATTGCACTTACTTCAGCGAGCCATTGAGAGTTTAACTCCGGATTATTGAGTACCCGCGACACCAAGACCGCACCGTGTTTTGCCGGGCTTGAATAGTTACGCCGAACCGTAGCTTTTAGTTGTCCCAGAACATTGACCGCTTCGTGCTCGTCGTGACAAACAACCGATAAACCACCCACTCGCTCGCCATACAGAGAAAATATCTTTGAAAACGAGTTACTGACAAAAAATGAAACCGATGTCCGCTCAGCCAATGCTCTGATGACATAAGCATCCTGATCGGTATCTTCACCAAACCCCTGATAGGCCATGTCAAAAAATGGAATCAACTGACGCGCTTCAAGAATGTCGATCACCTGATCCCATTGTTCCGGCGTTAAGTCAACACCGGTCGGGTTATGGCAGCAGGGATGTAACAGGACAATATCTTTTGCTGGCAACTGTGATAACGCCTGAATCATCCCGTTAAAATCCAACATCCGCGTTGCAGGATCAAAATACGGGTAACTGCCGACGGCAAAACCTGCGCCTTCAAAAATGGCATTATGATTTTCCCATGTCGGTGCGCTCACCCACACTTTTGACTCAGGAAAATAATGATGTAAGAAGTCTGCGCCAATCATCAGTGCGCCGGATCCACCCAATGTCTGAATAGTGGCCACTCTCTTTTGATGAATGACCGGATGTTGTGCACCAAACACCAAGGTTTGGACAGCCTGACGATAATCGGCAAGCCCTTCCATCGGTAAATAGATACAAGGTTCTTTCTCGGCGGCAAACCACGCTTGTTCTGCCAGACGAACGCTCGGTAGCGTCGGGATCAGACCGGCTTCATCATAATAAAGACCAATACTCAAGTTCACTTTGTCAGGACGGCTGTCCGCCATAAACGCTTCCATAAGGGACAAAATTGGATCCCCTGCATACGGGGTAATATGATGAAACACGTAACTTCTCCTGTATTGGCAATCAAACGGACAGCCAGACTTGATGTTCTGTACTGTCCGTATTTTTTAATGATGTTGATTCTCTTTGATTGATGATGAAACCGATTGAACCATCTGTTTCATCAACGGGTTGCGCTCATCTAATGAACCGGCACACCCGCATCCGCGGCATACTGACCGAAATAGGCTTCTAATACTTCCGGGGTCAGCTCCCCTCTGGCTTCTAATTCTTTCAGCTTTGCCACAATGGCTTTCTGTTCATCCAGAGAAGGAAGTTTGGTTTCTTCCTGACCTCCCTCCTGTTCCGCCAATGCAGCGAGTTCTTGTTCAAAATCGTTCATACATCACCTCTGTTGATTGTCTTAACAGGCTAACTTTTGCGAGTGTACACTGCTCTCGATAAATGCTCCAGCGACAGACCGATAGGATTCACACCGCACGATCCGACACACTGAATAATCGCACCATGCTCGCGTTGGCGGTTGCACTGACTGAACCGTTTCAACCGCCCTTGCCTGTCCTGTTAATATTGAATTCCGGCAACCATTAGAGTCTGAAACCACCGACTAAATGATCCAAACGTTCAGAAAGAGTTTTCAGCTCGCGACTGGCTCCTGCCAGCTCCTCTGCGGTCGTCGTTGTCAGTTCGTTGATCGCATTAATTTCTTCAATATTCTGGTTGATACTCTGAACCGCGACTGATTGCTCTTCCGTAGCGGTAGCTACCTGAGTATTCCTGTCGGAGATTTCGTAAATGCGTTCTGAGATTTGACGTAATTGGTCGACCGTATTTTCAGCAGCGGTGACCCCTTCCTGAGAGCGCGTTTGTCCGGCCGTCATTGCCTGCACAGCATGGCTCGAATCGTTTCTCAACTGAGTCATCATGGTTTGAATCTGTTCCGTTGAAGCCGCTGTCCGACCGGCCAGATTACGCACCTCTTCAGCGACAACCGCGAATCCTCGTCCCTGCTCTCCGGCACGTGCAGCCTCAATCGCAGCATTCAACGCCAGTAAGTTAGTCTGATCAGAAATCTCATGAATAACCGTCAGAATCGAGCCAATCTCCTCCGTTGTTGCCGCCAGTTTCTCAACGACCTGAGCTGAATTCTGCATATCTTCAGCCAAACGATGGATGGCATCTTTGGCCTGATTCACAACGGCCAGACCGGCATTACTGCTGACCGAAGCATCATTCGCAGTTGAAGCCGCGACAGCAGCATTGGATGCGATTTCACTGATCGTCGCTCCCATTTCATTCATCGCCGTCACCACTTGAATGGTCTGATCCCGCTGGCTCTGACTGTTATCGTGAGTCAGATGGGCTTTCTCTGCGACCACCTGAGATTCATGTGACAAACTCCGGCTGGTTGATGCCACTTCCTGCATGGACTGATGGATTTTCTCGATAAAATCATTAAAGCCGACGGACAGTTGAGTAATTTCATCATTGCCGACAATCTCAATACGCTGAGAGAGATCGCCATCGCCTTTCCCTAGCGCTGTAAAGCGTGCAGCGATCTGGCGAATAGGCCGGGTAATGCTATTTGCCAGCAAAACACTCATGAAAATAAAGAGTGCCGCAATCACGGCAGTGCTAATCATCATATTTCTGGCTGCATGATTCATTTCTGCATACACTTCGCTGACCGGCACAGAAGCCACAACATACCAGTCCATTGATGCAATATATTCACTGGCCACGAACACCTTTTTGCCTTGATACTGTGCGGTGATGAGATGAAAACCGGTTTTATCCAGTAACGAAGCAGCCTCAGAACCATATAAATCCATAAGTGATTTCGCAGATTGCGCTTTGTCAGGATGAATTTTTACGGCACCTTTGGCATCGGTTAAAAACACAAAACCCGAGTCTTCGATCCGAAACCCATTCAACCGGCGAACCATTTCATCCATTGACTTTGACATCCCGGATAACGTCCCGCTCTCCACCGACTGATAATTGGCAAACATTTTCACATCACCATTCGGCTCTTGAAAAATACTGACCATCGTTGGTTTTCCGGAGGCTACAAACTGATAAAACCATTGATCTTGTTGACGGTTGAGCTGACGTAAGAAACCATTCTGGTTCCAGTAATACGCTGTTTTGCGATTCGCAACAGAGGCATCATTGAGATGATATTGTTGTTTAAGATTGTTCAATTGCTGGATCAATACTTTTTCTGACTGTGGGTCAATATTAGTCGTATCAATCGCAGCTTTAATAAATTCATTGTTTGCTAACTGTTCAGCAGCTAACAATAACTCCGAAACATCCCGGTCAATTTGATGGCGGATCCCATCTAAAAACGCGGGTAATTCAATATCCACTAAACGATGTTCCAAAACGTCTCTGGACTGATACTGAGCTATTCCGCCGACGATCATCGTAGATGCGAGCACAGCAAATGCCATACTCCATATCACTTTTTTCTTAATACTCACTGCATTGAAAAACATAACTTACTGCCTTCATTATTCTCACGGCTGCCCGCTGCCACTTAGAATGGGTGTACAAACACCCGCCACTAGGTTGATACAATGATTGCCAAACATTGCCAGCACATTGCAAGGGCCGAGGGTCTATTCATCATTCAGACTTTGAGGTTGAAATTATCAGCAACATACGGTGCAATACGACCTCAGAGCACATCGATTCTGGCTGAGATTGTGTGGTGCGGCGTTCGCCCCGACAAATATCAGCCAAGTAGTATACTTCATCGCCGAAGCAATAGTGAATGGCAACGTAATACTTTTATCATTTGCTTTCAGTCACGATTCAGAAATAACGAAACTGAGGCCATCCATCGGTAAAAGTGAACTTTTCTGAATTTTGTTAAACTAATCGAAAAGTCGTTGAACCATCACAATAAATTTTTATCAATCCCAAGAATTGGAGCAATACGGGTCATGCAATCAGCAACCGCTTTTCAACAGTTACAACACTACTTAAACAGTCAGGTTATTGGTCAGGAAGCACTGGTGAGGCAGGTGTTGGTCGCTTTGCTGGCCGATGGACATATTTTGGTCGAAGGCCCACCGGGACTGGCGAAAACAAGAGCGATCAAATCACTGGCGGATAGTATCGAAGGCTCTTTTCACCGTGTTCAGTTCACTCCGGATCTGCTGCCGGCCGACTTAACCGGGACCGATATCTTTCGCCCGGAAACGGGAGAGTTTCAGTTTCAGCCCGGTCCCGTGTTTCACTCACTGCTGTTAGCCGATGAAATTAACCGGGCGCCGGCCAAGGTACAAGCAGCGATGCTTGAAGCGATGGCAGAGCGTCAGGTAACTGCGGGCCGGAAAACCTACGCGCTCCCCAAACTGTTTTTGGTGATGGCGACCCAAAACCCGATAGAACAAGAAGGCACCTACCCGCTACCCGAAGCGCAGCTAGACCGCTTTTTACTGCATCTCCATGTCGATTATCCCGATGCTGAAAGTGAACTGTCGATTCTGCGTCTCAACCGCGGTGAAGCACAAGGCGTCAAACCCCAGCAACCGAATAAACTGTCTCAGGAAGCAATTTTCAGTGCCCGACAAGCGGTGCTGGACATTCATATGGCAGAAAGTATCGAGCAATATATCGTCCGTCTGGTCATGGCAACACGACAGCCTGAAAAGTATGACGATAAACTCAAACAGTGGCTTGAAATGGGTGTCAGTCCCCGGGCAACTATCGCGCTGGATCGCTGTGCCCGCGCAAGTGCCTGGCTTGCCGGACGTGATTTCGTCAGCCCTGAAGATGTCCAAAGCATGGCTTTCCCGGTACTACGACACCGTCTGCTGCTGAGCTATCAGGCGCAAGCGGAAGGTATTCATCCGAATCAGATTATCAACCATATTCTGTCTCTGGTTGGCAGTGCCTGATGGCACCAAGACATCATGATTCAGCAGAAACGATGAGGGATGGGGATGGAACTGCCAGCTTATAGTAATGGCGTCACATTATGCTTAGAAGAGTTACTGGTTTATAAACAGCACTGTGCCGCTTGGCTGCCACCCGCCAGAAGCCTGTGGTCAACCATGTCAGGACAATATCAAAGCCGTCAGTTGGGCCGCGGCATGGATTTTTCTGAAGTGCGCCGCTACCAGCCCGGTGATGATATCCGCACCATTGACTGGCGGGTGACCGCACGAACCGGAAAGACGCACACCAAGCTTTTCAGTGAAGAACGAGAAAAGCCGGTGATTCTCTACATTGATTTGAGCGCAACCATGCACATGGGATCACGTTTACTGCTGAAGTCTGTTCAAGCAGGTCATATGGCAGCGCTTCTGGCATGGATGTCTCTCGCCCAGAAAGATCGGTGTGGTGCCTTGATTGATTTGGGACATCGCTTGATCGATATTAAACCCAAGAGTCATCAACCCAGTGTACTGGCACTGCTGCAGAAAATTATCGACAGTCACGAAGAACAATTACAGTTCCGTCAAACTCAGATCTCAAGCAACAATGCCGGAGAAACCGTTGCTTCGATGTCAGATAGCCTGACCGCCTTGAACCGCTTATCGCCTAAAGGCAGTGAAGTCATCATGATCAGTGATTACACCCGTTATCACGATGACCTCAAACCGCAATTTAATCAGCTTCGTCGACATAATCAGGTGCGATTGATCCATATTTATGATCCGCTCGAACAAGGTGATACTGAGTTTCGTGGTATTGAATTCGTCGCTGATCAACAACAAAGCCGGTGGCTTAATTTTTCAGCAAAGCAGACCCGGGCAGGAATCAGAAAAGCCTTTGAATCTCAGAAAGATAGGCTAGAATTACTCAGTCGGTCTTTAGGAATTCCCTATACCCGGCTTTCAAGTGATTCACCTTTGCTGAAACAACTATCCGGAAGTAATTAAATGGCACAATCGATCTCAGATTTACTTGACCTTCAGCCCCTGCACCTACCGGACGCCCCTTCATGGTGGCCGCTTGCCTGGGGCTGGCTGAGCCTCATCGGATGCGTGAGTGTGATGATCCTGCTGATCACTTGGCTCATTCTTTGGAAACGGAAACGAATTGCTCCGAAAAAAGTCGCGCTACGCTTACTGCAACCTTCACATGGTTCTGTGACACCATCCGACGCGATGGAATTGGTCAGACAAGCGTGTCTGAGTTACTTCCCTCGTCAGGAAATCGCCCATTTAACCGGACATGACTGGTATGCCTTTTTAGATGAGCAAATCAGTAAGCCCTTGTTTATTCCCAATGAATCCCTGTGGCAAAAGGTGCTGTATCAAAAATTAAAATCAGAACCATCCCAACAACATCTGATTGATGATTGTCTGACTTGGGTACAGGAAGCCTTGCCGCCAAAGAGAAGAAGAAGGAGATAATCTTTGGCACATATTGAATTCATCTGGTGGTGGATGTTCTTGCTCTTACCACTACCCTTGCTGGTCATCAAATTACTGCCACCGCATCGACAACCGGCTGCGATTCAGCTCACTTATCTCCCGACAGACGGCAGCCTGACCAAACCCAGCCACTGGTTGAGCCAATTGATAGCCGCTGTGATTTGGGTAGCGTTAATCGTTGCCTGTGCGCGTCCGGCTTGGTTTGGTGACCCGATTACCGTTCAGCCCAAGCACCGGGATCTGATGCTGGTCGTCGATTTGTCCTATTCGATGAGCCAGAAAGATATGCAAAACGGGGACGAGTTTATCGATCGTCTTACCGCAGTGAAACAAGTACTCGATCAGTTTATTGAAAAGCGTCAGGGAGATCGGCTGGGGCTGGTTCTCTTTGCCGATCATGCCTATCTGCAAACCCCGCTGACTTTTGACCGGGAAACCGTCCGCAGACAGTTGAATCAGACCGTGTTGAAACTCATCGGTACGGAAACCGCGATTGGAGAAGGTATCGGGCTGGCAACCAAAACCTTTATTGACGGACAGGCACCGCAAAGAGTGATGATTCTGCTCAGTGACGGTACCAATACCGCCGGGGTTCTCGATCCGATCGAAGCGGCACAGATCGCGAAAAAATATCATGCGGTTATCTACACCGTCGGGATTGGCGCCGGTGAAATGGTTGTCAAAGATTTTGTGTTTACACGTAAGGTCAATACCGCTCGTGATTTGGATGAGAAAACCCTCAAACAGATAGCACAAATCACCGGAGGAAAGTATTTCCGAGCCCGCAACAGTCAGGATCTGGAAAATATCTACACAACCATTAATCAGCTCGAACCGGTTCAACAAGCCAGTCAGACCTGGCGTCCCCAGAGTGAATGGTTCATTTATCCGCTGGTATTGGCCTTAGTCCTTTCATTTGTTTTGGTGATCGTCAGGAGAAATCATGTCTGATTTTGTATTTCTCAATCCGGTCTGGTTGATCGGACTCCTTCCTGTCGCCCTGCTGCTTGCATGGCTGGCCCTGCGCAAAAAACAGCAATCCCTGATTGCGCCACACATTGCGCAGGCTCTCGGGATGTATCATGAAGCAACCGCCACATATAAACTGATACTCTTGGCGCTGTGTTGGACGATAGCGATCGTGGCTCTTTCCGGCCCGAGCTTTGATCGTCAGCTCCGCCCGACCTATAGTCCTACCGCCGCCCGGGTACTCGTGATGGATATGTCCCGCTCGATGTACGCCACCGATAATCAGCCCAGCCGCCTGATCCAAGCCCGCTATAAAGCGGTTGATCTGCTCAACCACTGGAAAGAAGGCGTTACCGGGCTGGTGGCTTATGCAGGCGATGCCTACACCATCAGTCCGATGACGACCGACACCGCGACCATTCGTAATCTGCTTCCCAATCTGACGCCGGAGATCATGCCGTATCAAGGTGCCGATGCGGCTCGCGGTGTCAAACAAGCGATTCAGATGATGAAGGATGCCGGACTCGCTCAGGGGGCGATCATTTTAATCACTGACGAATTAGATACCCATGAGCGTCAAGAGATAACCGACTTGCTGTCCGGTACGCGCTGGCAGTTGGCAATATTAGGGATGGGCTCACGAGCCGGTGCACCGATTCCAACCGAAAATGGCGCGTTGCTCAAAACCACACAAGGTCAAACCGTCATTGCCAAAGCCAATTTCGACGACATGAAATCATTAGCGCAATCGCTACACGGTACCTTTATTTCGGTGCAGCTTAATAATCAGGATGTTGATACCTTGGTCAGTGCGACGCAAATCAATACAGCCAAACATCAGATCTCCGGTAAACAACAAGTCTCCAATCGAATTAACCAAGGGTATTGGCTGATTCCGTTGTTGCTGATTCCGGCCTTGATACTGTTCCGTAAAGGGTTAATTTTTGGTTGTGTCCTCTGCGTGCTCTCAACCGGGATGATGCCCCGGGTACAGGCGTCACCGTGGCTCAATCACAATCAAGAAGCCAAACGTCTTTTCGATGCCAAAGATTATCAGCAATCAGCCAAACAGTTTTCTGATCCGGACTGGAAGGCAGCGGCCTATTATCGCTCCGGAGATTATCAGCAGGCAATTGAGGCCCTCTCATCGATCAAGTCTCCGACACCCCGACAGCAATATAATCTGGCCAATGCATACGCCAAGCATGGCGATCTGCAGCAGGCGATTGACCTTTATCAGCAGGTGCTGGCACAAGACCCGGACAATCAGGATGCCCGGCATAACCTCGATGTAGTGAAAAAAGCGCAACAGCAACAGCAACAGCAACAGCAACAGCAACAAAAAAATAGCAATGATGCGGCGCAAAACCAATCGCCATCTTCGCGCCAACAGCAGAAACAGCAGCGGCAGTCTCAACAGGGACAGTCGCCCAAAGGACAGTCACAGACAAACAAGTCACAACAAGCGCCACGTAATTCGTCGCAGCAAAACAGCCAAAGCCAAAGCCAAAGCCAAAGCCAAAGCCAAAGCCAGCAATCAGAACAAACTCAGGCCCGGCGTCAACCCAAAGATACGCAGTCTCAGGATGATAAAGCACCAAAAAATGAGTCCGTGAAACGATCTCAGCTACACAACAGCTCAGAGAATCAACCGGGTCAGACATCTTCTGCTCAAGCACAGAAACGGCCCGCAGATCCTGAATTCCGTAAATTGGAACAGGTTGAAAATGCCAGAGATCCCAGCCGTCTGCTACGGGCAGAACTGATGCTGCAGGCTGAACAGAAAGAACCACCAGAGGACAATCACAAATCATGGTAAACAGACCCCGGCACTCGCTTCAAAGTATATTCTGGATCCTGTTGATCGGTCTGATGGTCAGCCTGAATACTCAGGCAGCTACCTATGCGACGGTCAGCAAGAATAAGGTCACCCGGAATGAATTATTTCAACTCCAGATCATCACGGATCAAAAAGCGTCCGGCGACGATGTCAACTTCGACAAACTCACCCCCGATTTTTTTGTCAACCGGCCAAGTTTTGGGACATCCACCAACATTATCAACGGTGAACGTAGCGTCCGGAGTGAGTGGGATGTCTCGATTGCTGCGACGCGTACCGGGATCGTCACAATCCCCAGTTTTGAAGTCAACGGTGAGAAGACTCAGCCGATAGCGATTCAGGTTGTCCAAGACTCGACGTTACCGAATGATGATGATTTGATAGAAATTCATTCCACCCTCGATAAAAAAACCCTCTACCCGGATGAAAGTACCTTACTGCATGTCAAAATGATGGTGAAAGTCAATCCCCGTCGCCTTCAGGACACCAAAATCACCCCACCGTCGGTGGAAGGGATGGATTTAGCTGCCGCCAGTGACTCAGAACAACACCGTGAGATTATCAATGGTTTGTCAGTCACCGTCGTCCAGCAGACATTCCGGGTCACCGCCCAAAAGCCCGGGCGCTTTATCGTAACTGAACCTCAGTTTCGCAGTACCTTGCTCTACAGTGGCATGAATGGTGAAACCAAAGTGCTGACGCTCAGCACGACTGCCAAACAATTCCCAATTCAGGTCATGGCAAAGCCGAAAGATTATCAGGGCGTCTGGCTCCCGACCGCCAGCTTATCCCTCACACAACGCTGGACCGATAGCCAAGGGAAACCGATCTCCGGTAGCAGCGCCACCCTCAAAGTGGGAGATTCAATTACCCGGACGCTTGAACTGAAGATCAAAGGCGTCAGTCAGGAAAAAATCCCCGATCTGTCAATCAATTACCCGGATAGTGTGCGCGTTTATCAGGAGAAGCCGCAATACAAAATGCTGGATAATGATGAGATTGTCATGACACTCAAACAAGTGCTGATCCCCAATCAATCCGGCCAGATTCAATTACCGGGTCTCTCTCTCAACTGGTGGGACACCTTAAAACACCGACAACGTCGGGCAATGCTCACGGGCTTGACACTCAATGTTGCTAAAGGCGCACCGGTCGATACCGTGGTGTCTCTGCCACAGACACCGACAAAAGCACCGGAACCGCCTCAGGAGATTCAGGTCAGAGATCCGGGAATCTGGCCCTATCTCACCGCTCTGTTTGCCTTGCTCTGGATTGTGACTACCGGTTGCTGGCTCTATTATATTTGGCAGACCAAACGCGCGGCACCTGCTGTTGACACACCGGATTCCCCCACGGAAACCAAGCCGTTGTCCTTGCAAGAAGCATTAAAACAGCAAGATGGGATTCGCATTCAGCACTTGGTACAAGAACAAATCGCTGCACTGGGATTGTCTGCGGAAGAAAGAGCGCCGATCGAAAATGAAGTAAGCAAACTACAGGCATCGATCTACTCGTCCCGACAAGAAGCCTACGATCCGAAACCCCTGCTGCGTTTGTTAGCTGCAGCGGAAAAACAGCAGAAGAAAGACCGTAAAAAACAACCGAAAACCCTACCGGATCTGTAAATCGACCGGTTGAATCATTCAGGGCGATCGCCGCATGATGCGGCAATCGCCCTGCCACTCTCACCCACACTGATTACGTGCTGCCATCAACCTGTGACCGGCAGCGGTCAATGACATGGTGTGACTTCCGCCAGCTCACTTTCCGGTGTATAACTTGCTTCTGTATAGCGATGATGAGCATCATTTGCCTGATTACCGGGCTCGCCGATAACTTTTCACCTCACGATCAATAAGGGATTCAGGCTATCTATGCGGACAACATTCCTCCCCCTTGTACTACTGATGTTTATTGCCGCTCTGAGTTTTTCCGTGGCTGCGCAAGTTGACCAAGTGCTCGTTGATAAATCTAAACGCCGTATCTATTTACTCGATCAAGGACAGGCGATCAAAACGTATCGCATTGCCCTCGGCAAGTTTCCCCAAGGGCCAAAACATCAGGAAGGTGATCAGCGAACGCCGGAAGGTGACTATATTCTCGATGCGATTAATCTTCATTCCAACTTTTACAAAGCGTTTCACATTAGTTATCCGTCAGCCAAAGACATTGCCTATGCGCAGCAACACGGCTTAAACCCCGGTGGTGATATTCATATTCATGGGTTGAAAAATGGCTATCAACGTCATCCGGAGTTTATTCAGAGTTTTGACTGGACCAATGGTTGTATTGCTTTAACCAATGAAGAGATGGATGAATTTATCCGTCTGGTGCCGGTTGGCACCCCGATTCATATAACTTGGTAATAAATGAATCAGCTTACTGAACCTCGCCCTGAGCGTGAGTCAGCAAGCCGATGTATCAACCCAATCATTCACGAGTTGGTGTCAACACCACATGATAACGATAATGCGGCGCATCTAACAGGAACTCAGGGTGAACACTTGGTGTCCACGAATCATCCCCCCCGATCCCCATATGAAAACCATCCACCTGCAAATAAACCACATCATCAGCAACCAGTTCATGGGTATGTTTCGCAGTTTCAAGCATCGTTTGTGTATAGCGACTGACACTGAAATGAAATGCCCCTTGCACCGTGATATCCCCTAACATGAGTTTACGGGTATCGCAACGCAAACCGTTATCCGTCGGGAAAATATAAGGCGTATGCATTTCACTCACTGTCGCATCGTACAGTCCGAACCGTGCAGACAGACACCGGTCAGGATAGTTTTCGTGCGGTCCGCGACCAAACCATGTCACGCGATCCGTTAACGGTAGCGCACAAGAGAACCCGACCCGTGGCAGAGACGGTAATGTTGCACATCGGTGTACATCGATATCAATCCGCATTTCGCCTTGTCGATTCACCGTATAACACCAGTGTGTCCGCAACACCTGTTCAGTGGCCGACGTATAATCAAACTGCGTCCTGATCGTGACCGCCTCAGCCCCGGATTCAACGGTCATACTGACGCACCGCCCTACCAGACGATCCAGACCGGCTTGTTTCCAGCGCGCCATCCAGCTGTTCGGGTCAGGCCGGTCGACTTCACTGGTACCGATATCATTATCAAGTGGCGCGCGATAGAAGTTATCTCTCAGCGGTGCCGCTAAACACTGATGTCCCTGTTGCTCCCAATGTGTGAGATAACCGCTGCCCCGATGAAACGTCCATTGCTGGTCTGCCACAGAGACCATCACCTGCGCTTCGGACTCCGACACACAAATCTCTGCCGGAGTCGGCAGATTTTCCGGGGACAACACTGGATAAGCATCCTTCAACTCAAACTGTGCCTGTGCAACCGTATGACAGGCCGGCGCCCAGAGTGTCTGTCCGGCTAACAGTAAGTCAACATTCAAATGATACGTTTTCTCCGGCTGATACAGACGCTGGTCAAGAGGCAACTCGATGGTGTGCTGTGATTCAGGTGCCATCACAACGGTGTGCTCCCCTGCCGAGATGGCGATGCCATCTTCCAGCACTGTCCAGCAACAAATCAGCGTTTCTTCGGCAAATAAATGCTCACTGGCCAGAGTCAACTGATGCTGACCATCAAATTCAATACCGTAGAACTGCTGAGCCCGTTTCGCTTCCAGTAAGGTCGGATGAACCGTGCGATCCGGCCAGATTAAGCCATTAATGCAAAACTGACGGTCATTGATTTCATCGCCGAAATCCCCGCCATAGGCCCAGTAATGCTGGCCGTGCTCGTCCCATTTTGAGATGCCCTGATCCACCCAGTCCCAGATGAATCCGCCCTGTAACCTTGGGTACTGACGAAATGCCTGCCAATACTTGGCAAAACTCCCGAGACTGTTCCCCATTGCATGGGCATATTCACACAGAATCAACGGCCGCTGTTCTCTGGGGCGACCAATCCAGTCTTTAATCGCATATTTCGGATTGGTACCATCCTGATGCTGATCAACCCGGGCATACATCGGACAGATAATATCTGTCGCTGCACTATCCGCACCACCCCCTTCATACTGAACCGGACGCGACGGATCACGCTGTTTGGTCCATTGGTACATCGCATGATGGTTCAGACCGATCCCGGATTCATTCCCCAGCGACCAGATAATCACCGACGGATGATTTTTATCCCGTTCAACCAGGCCAATCATGCGCTGCATGTAAGCCTGATTCCACTGCGGGTCCTCGGACAAACGACACATCGGAAACTGACCGTGCGTCTCGATATTCGCTTCATCCACCACATACAAACCATACTGATCACAGAGTTCATACCAGCGTGGATGGTTGGGGTAATGCGAGGTGCGCACCGCATTAAAGTTGTGCTGTTTCATCAGCAGAATATCTTTGACCATGGTCGCTTCATCGACATAATGGCCGGTTTCAGGATGATGTTCATGCCGATTCACACCACGAATCAACAGCGCTTTGCCATTGACTTTGAGTAAGCCATCCTCAATGGCAACCGTGCGGAACCCGATGGAGAAGGCCTCACATTCAATGAGCTGTCCCTGTCCATCGAAAAGACTCACCACGCAGCGATATAAATACGGGGTTTGCTCATTCCAGTGATGGGGGCGAGAGACCGTCAGATGATGTTCCACCTGATCGGCCCAGCCGCCTTTCTCATCGACAGCATGTTGATTAGTCGTACAACAGGTTTCTCCCTGCATCGCAACAGGCTGACCGATGGCATCAAACAGCATCACCTGAACACGGTGAGCCGTTGTTTGCTGACTTAACTTGGTTGTGACACGAAGTGTTCCGTCCTGATAAAGCGCATCCAGCTCCGGACGGATAAACACGTCGTTGATCGCAATGGTCGGTTTGTGGTAGAGATAGACATCGCGAAAAATACCGCTCAGCCACCACATATCCTGATCTTCTAAATAAGAGCCGTCAGACCAGCGCATCACCATCACAACAAGCCGATTGTTTCCCGCTTGAATATGCTTGGTTAAATCAAACTCTGCCGGTAACCGACTGTCTTGCGCATAACCCACCCATTGTCCGTTACACCAGACATGAAACGCGGAATTCACCCCTTCAAATAAAATGCGGGTTTGCTCTCCGATGAGCGGTTCCACTGAAAAATCACAGGCATAACACCCGGTCGGATTCTGTTCAGGAACCGCTGGGGCATGATCGGGAAACGGATATTTCACATTGGTATAGATTGGGTGATCAAATCCCTGCATCTGCCAGTTACCGGGAACTTCAATCGGTTGCCATGCCGATAAGTCCGTTCCCGGATCAATAACCGCTACGTCGACCATCTCAGGGGCAGAATAGAATTTGAATGCCCATGCGCCATTCAGAGAATGACGGCGGCTCGCTATCCCCTGACGGGCCTCTTCAATGTGACGATAGCTGTGTAGCGGGACGTGGGCTGGCAAAGTATGCATCCGGACAACGCCCGGATTCTGCCAGTCACGACTGGCGATAATATCTTGAAAAGTGCGCATGAATACCTCGTTATCAGGCAGGCGGGTCACCCCGTCCTGCCTGTCTTTTTTCTCATCAATGCAGTTGTTTTTTGATCTGGCTGAACCTGATTATGCGGTTGTTTCTTTGGCCGGATTTAAACAATAGGTCTCGAAATCCTCAGGCTGGAACCCTTCATGCAGTCGATACGAACGTCGATAAATCAACGCACTTACAAACATCAGGATAATTGGAATGCCAATCATTAATGCCTGAAGGCCCAGAATTGTCTCTTCGGATTGCTGGATATTCGGTACATAACCAATCACTGACAGTCCAATCCCGACGATAAAAGCACCGGCAGCACTGGCAAATTTTACCAACATCGTCTGGACAGAAAAAATGACACTCTCGCTGCGTCGGCCCGTAATATATTCACCATAATCGACCACGTCGGCTAGCATCACGGTTTGCAAACCATTGGTGATCCCCACACCGAATTTAATCGCCGCACCAGACAAACCAATTAAATACACATTGCCCGGGTCGACAACCCCCATTACCACTAATAACAGGCACGACAAGATCGGGAACATACAAGCGATAACCCACAGATGTTTACGAGGTAATAATGCCGCCAGCCGCGGGAAGAGGAAGATCCCAGCGACTTCCGCAGCACCGGCAACCATCATATACACCGGAAACAGTTCTTTATCGCCGATGGCATAGGTAAAGTAGTAGATAGCGAAACCACCCACCAACATATTACCAATCTGAAACGCCAGCACGGTTGCGATTAATACTTTCAACTGATCATTACCGCCAATGATGCGGATGGCATCTTTCAGGCCGAACTTTTCGACGGTCTGCCCGGTGGCGACTACTTTTTCTTTGACATTCTTAAATGTAATCAACGCGCTGATGATAAATAAAACCGCAATGATGAGCGACAGTTCAAAAAAGCCCTGCCCCTGATCGTCTCCGCCCAGCTTTGTCACCATCCACAAGCCATAACTACCAACCACAAACCACGCAAAACTGGCAAAAAGTCGCGGCCAGACGACCAGCTTTTCCCGCTCCCGGCGAGAGCCGGAAATCGCAGGAATCATCGACCAGAACGGGATATCCATAATGGTGTAGGTCAGGCCCCATAAAATATATATCACCGCGGCATAAACATAAGCCGCAGTCCCTGCAAACATATGTGAACAAAATAATGCAACCAGTACGAATGCATTGACTGCCGAACCAATCAAAATCCACGGCCGAAATTTGCCATAACGAGAGCGCGTGTTGTCGACCACAATTCCCATCATCGGGTCGGTAATTGCATCAATCACCCGGGCAGCGAGAAAAACCATCCCGACATATGCGGCAGAGAGTTCCACAACGTCCGTAAAATAGAACATCAGAAATATATAGATAGGTGCACAGGCAAAATCTTTCCCTAATGCGCCCAGACCGTAGGATAATTTGGTTTTCAGCTCAATATGAGTCTCGTTATATTTGGTATTCATAGGGACGCTTTATCATTATTTTGTTGAACATGTTGCGTACTATATGAAGCGAATTGTCATAAAACTGTGATCATCACAAGATTTAGTGAAAACGTTTCCACAGATATAAAACTATCAGGAAGAGATCACATTATCCTTCGAAAATGCCCAAGGACAGTTGATAATATGGTCTCAGTGATGCGTTGCAGCAGACTGACGGAGGCAGATAATAGTCGATAATTGAAGCAGGAAAGAGAGATAAAAAGCAGCCGCTTACATATCTCTCATATTTTGATCATGATACCTCCGGACCATCATAAAATAGCAGTAATAAAACCATTAAAATGTAAACGATTTCATGAATAGTAAGGGGGAATTGACGTTATCCGCCGGATGCTCCGACAGGTAAAGAGACAAAGGGCTTGATTTCCTTTAAAACAAACATACTTTGCATCTCTTTAATTCCCGGTAAGCGCCGAATGACGGACATCGCAAATTCCGCATAAGAATCGAGGTCATGAGAGACCACCTGAATCAAGAAATCAGCATCGCCCCCAATACTGTAGCAAGCCACGACATTCTCAAGTGCTGTCACTTCTTGTTCAAATTTACGCGCTTCGGCTTCGCTATGGCTATCAATACTCACTCGGACGAATACCATGACCCCTAGACCGATCTTTTTTCGATCCAGAACAGCACGATATCCCTGAATAATTTCATCTTCTTCTAGCTTACGAACTTTGCGCCAGCAAGGAGATGATGACATGCCGATTTGATCGGCCAGCTCCTGATTCGTCATTCGTGCATCTTGCTGTAATAAGGTCAAAATATGAGTATCTGTCTTTGTCAGTGCCACTAAGGTTAAATCCTTTCGTTTTATTGCCATTTATAGGGCAATTCTGCCCTAAAAGCTTTTCCCCTAACGTGATATAGGTAACAAATTTCTATCGTTCTGATGCATAATGCTCAGCAACAACAACGTCAAAACATCATGGCTATTCACCATAATTAACGAAAGACAATCATTCACCAAGGATGGAATTTAATGATTCTACATGTTGTGCTATTTAATTTTAAAAAGAATTGGAGTTGGTCTTCGACAAATGCAATCGAGGCAGAACAAGCAACACGGAATCACCCTCGCTATATTGAGGAAATAAAAGGATGGATATGCGGAAGAAATATATCTCGCAGGGAAATTGCTGCCGACTTTATTGTTATTGGGATATTTAATAATACCGATGATTTAGAGAAATATATTGTTCATCCAAATCACAGGGAAGGTGTTGAAAAATGGAAAGCAATTGCCGAATGGAATATTGTCGATATTGATTTATCTACCGACTTCTCTCTAGCGACTGGCTATTTGAATTTATTACCTACCCTGTAAATACGATTTTAAAATAAGTGAGGAATTCATGGAATTTGATGCAAGCAAGCACAAATGTACCATTATTGTGGATCGGGATTTACATCCGGGTTTAGCAATTAATGCAGCAAGTGTAATTGGAATCAGTTTTGGTAAAACAGTCAATCATCTCGTTGGCCCGGATATGCAAAGTATGGATAGCGTCAATTATCCGGGGGTTATCTACGCGCCACTCCCGGTATTGCTCTCGACAGGAGAGCATATCCAAAACTTACTTGCCACGGCAGAACAAGACGATCAAATTTATACCATGCCTTTTAGTGCGTTGGCTCAGTCATGTAAAACATATGATGAATATGGTGAAAGAATATCATCAGTCACCAGTCAACATATTGAACTCGTAGCTATTGGTATGATTGGTCCGAAAAAAATCATTAATAAACTCACGGGTAATCTACCGCTATTTAAATAAGTAACCAGAAGCACAATAGTTTCCAATCACACATATAGAGAATTTATTAAGGATGATCTCATGTATGCGATTTTTAAAGATGAATTGGTAAAACAAGCAAAAGATATTTTCCAACAGCATAAGAAATTTGAAAATGGTGAATATTCTCAACAACAGCTGATTGATCATCAAGAAAAAAATCTTAAAGAAGTTCTGAAATATGTCATCAAAGGTTCTGGTTTTTATCAAGAACACTTATCAGGAATAACATTATCAGATATCGATAAATTTTCTCTTGCTGCGTTGAGCACCTTACCATTTACCACGAAGAATGATCTCCGTGAAAATAGAAGTTTTCTGGCTTCTGCGCCACTCGATAAAAGCTGGATATACTACGAAACAACCGGAACGACCGGCGCACCCACACCATGTCCCCGAAGTGAAATAGACTCGATTTATAATAATACGCCCCTGATTCTCCGCTACGGGCAAATTTTTCAACAGCATGGCGATAAACATATTGTTGGCGTTATGGGGCCAACCGAGTTGCACTCGACAGGTGATACATTTGAAGATGTCTTCCGCAGTTTAGGTCATAGTGTGGTCAAAATGTGGCCGCGCTCTCCGGTTGTCGGCATGAATCGCGCCATGGCTCTCATCAATGAGTTACAGATTACGGCACTCGTGTGTACGCCTGCCGTGGCTATCAATCTCGCCCGATACCTCAAGAAACATCATGTGTCGCCGACAGAAACTAGCGTGCGCGTCATTCTGACATTAGGCGAATTAACCACACCAGCTTTACTACGTAATATCGGCGAGACATGGGGAGCACAGGTATACAACTGTATGTACGCATCTCAGGAATCTTCTATTTTGGCTGTCTGTGACCGCGACCAATCCCTCTACACCGTCCCAATGAATAACTACTATGAATTAGTCGAACCGAACAGTGGTGAAGTGATTCCGGCTTCTGAAGCCGAAACCAGAGGTGAGTTGGTAATTACTCACTTATATCAGGGACAAAAACCTCTGATTCGCTATCGTACCGGTGATATGGTCAGAGCAACCCTGATGTCTGATGGTCGGCTGAAAATTGTTCCGATTGGTCGAGTTAGGGATACCCTAGTGTTAGGTGGCCGCAATTATTGTGCATGGGATATCGAGGCTGCTCTGTTAGAAAAGCTGACCGGTTGTTTAGACTACGCCATTCAGATTGATGAAAAAAACGGTGTCGATCACTTAAATATCATTGTTGAGTTAATCGAAGACGTCCCGCAACAAGCTGTGATGCTCGCACAAACTAAAGCGTATATGTCGGAAAAAATCAGACATGTTGAGATCGATATTCAGGTTGGTGAAACCACCAATATTACCAGTACATCTGCCATGGTCAGTTGGAAAGCAGCCAGACTACATGATTTAAGAGCGCAAGGTGATAACGCTGACCGTGACGCAGCTATTGCACTATTAGGGAGGGGATTTCAATAATGACCAATATCGTAACTGAAGTTGCCCCCCGTCAGCATCAATCAGCTATCCACCACCCATACATCTATCTGGATGGTGAATATCGACCTGCGGCAGAGGCTTCAATTCCAATTACAACCCAGGCATTCAATTATGGCACCGGCGTTTTTGAAGGAATTCGGGCTTATCTCTCCGAAGACAAGCGTGCTTTAAATGTATTTCAGTTAGATGCGCATATTGAACGGTTCATCAATTCTTCAAAACTCCTGTTAATTGATCAGTTGCCGTCTCATCAGGAGATGAAAGCCGTTATTCTCGAGCTACTGAGAAAAAATCAGGCCAATACAGATTGCTATATCCGCCCAATCGCTTTTAAAAAGAATCTCCTTCCTGGGCAAGGGTTCGGCGTCAAACTCTCCGGTGTCAGTTCAGGGCTTGCGATTAATAGTTTAAACATGCCATCGGTATCAGCACAAAAAAGCTTGCGCTGTACCATTTCAAACTGGAGAAGGGTTTCCGATAATTCGATTCCGGCACGCGCAAAAATTACGGGTAGCTATATCAATTCAGCACTCGCAATGGAGTCGGCGCACCGCGCTGGATATGATGATGCGATCATGCTCAATATTCACGGCAATATTGCAGAAGCCACCACGTCGAATGTCTTCTTAGTTAAGAAAAATAAACTCATTACTCCTGCGATTAATTCCCACATTCTTGAAGGAATTACCCGAAGCACGGTGATAGATTTAGCGACAGCAGAATTAGGTATTGAAGTTGAAGAGAGAGATATTTCACCCTCAGAACTCTTTGCCGCAAATGAGTGTTTCCTGACCGGAACCGGGATGGAAGTTTCCCCCGTACAGCAGATTGATCACTGTGACTTCAATAGTGCAGAACCACACAGTATTACCTCAGAAATTCAACGTTTGTATATCAAATCGGTTCGAGGACAACTGAGTCATTGTCAACACTGGTTAACGAGTGTGAATTGATGATTATCATCGGGAGATAGACAAATGAACACGCATTTTATGGACATGGGGCTTGTTCATGCAACATGTCACCCTGTTTATACGTTAGGCCCATCAGGGACAAGTAGTGAATCTGCTTCAAAATATTTTTGTATGCGGATGAAGGAATTCTATTCTGACAGTTTGAATCCCATCAATCTGAATGAAACTTATGAGCAGGCACGCGATAATACTAAACAAGACAACGGATTACTGGTTGTTGCCAATGCCTATCAAAAAATTAATGATTTCTACATGGACTCTCATTTGAATCTGTTAGCAACATTTGTTTTTGATACACCTTTATATGGGATAGCAACCAATCGTTCACTACCGCGTCGGCCACTGAGAATTGCCTCTCATCCTGCACCCATACCGTTAATTCATGAACTGCTTCCTCCAGGTTTGCAGATAGAAACAATTATTGAGAAGAATTCCACCAGCGAAGCTGCCAATGCCGTTACTCAACAAGAAGCCGATGTTGCCTTAACAACAGAAATTGCAGCAAATCTGCACAATTTATCGTTTATATCCAAGGTTCGTCCCATCCATATGTTGTGGTCGGTATTTGGCTGTCATCCGTCGAAATAAAGTGCGGTTCATTCATATGTTTCGCCATCAATAGATTAATAAAAAAACAAAAAAGGAAGAGAGAAAATGATAGACATGAAACTACATACGATTGACAGTGCACCGGATGGCAGTCGTCCGCTACTGCAAAGTTCAATTGATAATTTCGGCTGGATCCCCAACCAAAGTGCATACATGGCTGAATCCCCCGATCTGCTGGCTTCTTATCAGTTTGCACATGACCGCTTTTCACAATGCTCTCTCAATGAAGCAGAGAAAGCAGTTGTCTGGCTGACAACCGGGGTGATTAACCAGTGCCCTTATACGATTAAAGCGCATCGCTGGATTGCAATTCACAACGGTGTCGCAAGTGATATTGTTGATAAGATCATCCGTCATCCGGCACAACTCCCGACACGACTAGCCGAACTTCATCAATTTACGCAAGCAGTCATTCTCTCGCAAGGTACCATTCCGAAAGACAAAGCCAGCCATTTTCTGGCCGCTGGCTTCACGCGACAAAATATGCTTGATGTTATTTTAGGTATCTCCCAGAAAACCATGTCCACCTTACTCAATAGTCTGGCAGATACTCCTGTTGAAACACAATTTATGGATACGGCCGAGGCATAAGGCGGTTATATGCATTATTTTAATCGAGAGCATGTTGAACAAACGATTGCTATCCCACTTGCCATTGAGTTGAGTCAAATTGCATTTGCTTTACAAAGTCAGGGGAAAGTAACGCAGTCGGTCAGGAGTATTATTCCGGCACCCGACGGACGATTGATGGGGACAATGCCAGCTTATATATCCGAGAGCAAATATGCAGGTTTTGGTCTGAAATCGGTCTTAGTCGATTTTAATCCACATCATGGCTCATCTTCTCATGAGGGATGCATCCTGCTATTTGATGAACAGGCCAATGGACATATGGTGGCAGTTGATGCCGGCGCAATCACCGAACTCAGAACAGCCGCAGCTTCAGCTTGGGCAACACATTTACTTGCACCACAGCACGCAACCAAGCTTGCTATTCTGGGCTCTGGCCTGCAAGCTCGTCAACACTTACTCACCATGCTTGCCGTACGCCCAATTCAGCAAGTGACAATCTGGGGCAGAAATCAAACCAGTGTCGATCAGTTTACCACATGGTGTGCTGGGCATCCCACCCTCAACAACGTTGAGATAAAAATCGCAGAAACACCAGCCAAAGCAGTCTCAGACGCAGATATCATTTGTACGGTAACGGCTGCCCGAGCCCCATTGCTGCAGCTTTGTGACTTACCACAAAACTGCCATATCAATGCGATCGGAGCATCAGCAATTGGATTTCAAGAACTGGATCCGGCGATCTATGGGGCAGTTGAACACTATGTCGATTCACGAGAATCATGCTGGAATGCCTCTCAGTGTCTTCAGCAAGCCAAAGAGAAAGGATACATATCTGCCAATCATGTCAGTCAAGAAATTGGTGAATTAGGAGCGCATCGCCTAGAGAAGCGCCCTGAGCGCACGTTGTTTAAATCAGTGGGACTGGCGGTCCAAGATCTTGTTTTTGCCAGAGAAGTACTCTACCAGAATCAATAACACCGCCCCCAAGAGAGTCTGTTGTACCGTGCTGATATTCCGCACGGCTCAGATAAATTTCGTTCAATATAAGTAGGATCAATAACCATGTTAGAATCAACACAAATATTTGCCTATATTGCCGCCCTAGGCATCGCGGCAGCAATTCCGGGGCCGGGAATGACCGCCTTGGTCGCCCGCAGTGTGAGCGGTGGGGCAATCACTGGGTTTACGATGTTGGCCGGGTTGATTCTGGGAGATTTGATCTATCTTTCATTTGCGGTATTCGGACTTGCCGTGATCGCCCATCACTTCAGCACTTTATTCACACTGATCAGTTGGGCGTCCTCTCTCTATCTGGCTTGGCTGGCATGGCAGTTTATTACCTGTAAACCGGAAAGTATTCAGATTGATCAAAAAGTTTCCAGACGGGCACTGACTTCCGCGTGGCTTTCCGGTTTCACCATTACTTTAGGTAACCCTAAGACGATCGCATTCTATCTGGCAATCTTACCGCTGGTCATTACCTTGGATACGGTGTCGATACAAACATGGGGACTGTTACTGGTACCACTGACCATTGCGGTATTAATCGCCGTCGGTTCCATCTTTATTTTGGGGGCACTGAAGGTCAGACGATTCCTTGCCAGCCAAAACGCGCAGATGCTGCTTTTTCGCAGCGCAGGCATCATGATGCTCGCTGCGGCAGGGAGTATGATCGCCAAGACACTCTAATTAGATGCAATCACGAGATTGCAAACCGACAACGTCAGTCGTCATATCCCCCGGTTCCATCATAAAAAACACCGGCATCATAAGGTCTATTTCGTCTGTAACATTTTCGAACGTTCATCGCGTGGTGTGATGTGATAATAGGCTTTATAGGCACTGGAAAAATGCGGGCCACTGGAAAAACCACACAATAACCCAATTTGAACAATTGAAGTATGGGTCGTCAGCAACAGTTGACGTGCCCGCTTCAGGCGCAGTTGAAGGTAATAGCGTGCTGGCATGGTATCGAGATAACGCTTGAACAAACGTTCAAGCTGGCGGCGAGAAATATGAACGAATTCGGCAATTTCATCGGTGGACAGCGGTTCTTCAAGATTGTTTTCCATCAGTTCAACCGCCATCGTCAAACGAGGTTGAATATCCCCGCCAAACTGCTTGAATGGTAATCGCTGTCGCTCTTGTGCCGGACGAATGCGATCCATACACAGCTGATCAGAAACAGCGTAGGCCAGTTCTTTACCTTCGGTTTCTTCAAGAAAATCGACGAGACAATCAAGTGTTGCAGCGAATCCAGCCGTAGTGATCAAGCGGTTATGACGCTCATACAGATGGTCAGACAACTCAACCGACTCATAACGTTCGCTAAAAGTATCCATTAAAGACCAATGAACTGCGGCACGCTGATGATTCAGTAATCCGCTGTCAGCAAGCCAAAAAACACCGGCGTAGCTTGCCAGAATGGTGGTTCCCTGCTGATAAAAATGTTGCAGTTTTTTCTTTTCCAGCGGTGATATCGTCTCATTCGGTACCGACTCACAAACCACTGCCAGCAAGTCACATACAACAGCATCAGACCATAGAATCGAGTGGGGTAAGCGAGCAGATTCAGAGCAGTCATCCGGTATGACATAAACACATCGGAACTTCTCTTCACCGAGAATCTCATTGGCCACGCGAAAAGGGGCTTCTAACGATCCAATGGCATACCAGGAGTAACCACCGGGCAAATAGATCGCGACTTGGTAAATCGATGAGGCAGCATTTATCATTCAGATGCACTTATCGTGTCGATACAGAGATAAAAATGCAGCATCAGGATGCTGCATTTTCGCGTTATTTTAAGGCACCGGAAAGAAACTGCTGCAAACGCTCACTTTTCGGCTGACCAAACACCTCTTCCGGATCACCTTCTTCTTCAATTTTCCCCTGATGCAGAAAAATGACATGATTTGAAACATGTCGGGCAAATCCCATCTCATGTGTCACCACGATCATGGTTTTCCCTTCTTCAGCGAGTTGCTGCATAATCTTCAGTACCTCACCGACCAGCTCAGGATCCAGTGCAGAAGTCGGTTCATCGAACAACAACACTTCCGGTTCCATTGCCAAAGCCCGGGCAATTGACACGCGCTGTTGCTGCCCGCCGGATAAATGGGTCGGATAGCTTTGTTGCGCCCGTTCATCGATCCCAACTTTATTGAGATAAGCGATTGCTCTTTCCCGTGCTTCCTGTTTGCTGACACCCAAAACCTGAACCGGCGCAATCATGACATTTTCCAGCACCGTCATATGGCTCCACAAGTTAAAATGCTGGAATACCATCGTTAACTTGGTACGCAAGAGTTGCAACTGTTTGTGGTCACAGACTTTGAGCTGCCCGTCTGAATCGCGCTTGGTCTGGATCTCTTGGCCATTGATATATATTGCACCGGCCGAAGGTTTCTCAAGAAAATTCAAACAGCGTAAGAGGGTACTTTTGCCCGATCCGGATGATCCGATGATACTGATGACGTCACCGGCATTCGCCTGTAAAGACACGCCTTTAATGACCTCATGCTGACCGTACTTTTTATGAAGCTCACTGACGGCCAGTTTTGTGTTTTGCATAATGCTTGTTCCTTAACAATCGGTTTCCTGAAAAATCGCTTTCCTGAAAAAAATCAGTTTTCCCGAATCTTCAGGCTCGGCAAATGCGAGCCATCACCGGAAACCTAAAAATCGATGTTCTAATGTTTGACTGGTATCGGATGCAAGTGACGCAACCATTTCTTTTCTGCCCGCCGGAACAACGCCACCAGCAAAAATGAAATTACTAAATAAAGTATGGCAGCAATCCCAAAGGCATGAAATGATTTGTATGTTGCCGCATTCACATCCCGGGCGATTTTCAAAATATCAGGCACCGTTGCTGTAAATGCTAAAGATGTCGAATGAAGCATGATGATGACTTCATTACTATATGCAGGAATCGCGCGACGCAATGCTGAAGGAAGCACAATGCATCGGTAGCGCTTCCAACGAGAGAAACCGTATGCTTTCGCTGCTTCAATTTCGCCCTGACTGGTTTCACGGATTGCACCCGCAAAAATCTCAAGCGTGTAGGCACAGGTATTGAGAAACAACGCAAAAATCGTGCAGTTGTAACCACTACGGAAAAACCAGTTGAGAAACTCCGTCGAGCGGACGAATCCCAATGTGTATACCCCCGTGTAAAAAATCAGCAACTGCACATACAGCGGTGTACCACGGAAAAGATATGAAAATAGCCAGACCGGTAATGACAGCCAACGGTTTTTAGACACCCGGGCCAGTGACAATGGGATCGAGACAATGAATCCCAGTGACACAGAAATAACCAATAACCACAGTGTCACGGCAACACCGGTAAAGTGGTACCCATCCGACCATAAAAATGCTTTTCCGTAGCGTTCAAGTATTTCAATCATGACAAACGACCTCTATGACTGTATGCGTAGCGACGCTCCAGCCAATAAAATGCCAGATTTGATAAAGTAGTAAAAATCAGATAAA
Organism: Vibrio rhizosphaerae; assembly: GCF_024347095.1. NCBI lineage: Bacteria > Pseudomonadati > Pseudomonadota > Gammaproteobacteria > Vibrionales > Vibrionaceae > Vibrio > Vibrio rhizosphaerae. Next base: position 893,815 of record NZ_AP024904.1, read on the forward strand.
CCACCGCAGCAACAATCGTAAAGTAGAACAACTGATAGGTGCCTTTCCCGGCCATCTGCGTTGCCTTCACCACATCGGCAAGGCCGATAATCGAAACCAGCGCAGTTGATTTGAGGATCACCAGCCAGTTATTGGATAACCCCGGCAGAGCATGGCGCATCATCTGCGGGAAAAGAATCACCCGGAACACTTGCCATGGGGTAAAACCATAAGCCGTGCCAGCTTCAATCTGGCCTTTGGGAACCGCCAGAAAAGCGCCGCGAAACGTTTCCGTCAGATAGGCACCGTAAATGAAACCAATGGTCAAAACGCCGGCTGTGAAGGGGTCAATGTTAATTTGTTGCCATCCCAGAGATTCGGTGATTTGATTGAGCCCCAACTGTAAGCCGTAAAAAATCAGCATCATCAGTACCAAATCAGGAATGCCACGAATCAATGTGGTATAAACATGAGCAAGCGCGATCACCGGACGGCTACCAAACAGCTTGGCACAAGCCCCGATCAATCCCAGAATAATTGAGAAAATTACCGAAAGAACAGCCAGTTCAATCGTCATGATTGCACCATCAAAGATGATGCCACCATATCCATAAAGCATAATGCCTTCCTAAATAATGCCTTCCTAAATAAATAACGCTCCCTCGAACGAAGGAGCGGAAAGGAGTGACGGCTTATTTACCGTAGATATCAAAATCAAAGTATTGTTTAGCAATGGCATCATAAGTGCCATCTTTCAGCATGTCGCTTAAAGCCGCGTTGATTTTATTTTTGAGTGCCTGATCAGTTTTACGCACCCCGATCCCTGCACCGACACCAAAGTATTTTTCATCATTGACTTCCGGGCCACTGAATGCAAAACCTTTGCCGACTGGACGGTTCAAGAAGCCATCGCTCGCAGCAACGGCATCCTGAAATGCAGCATCAAGACGCCCGTTGACTAAATCGGCATAGACTTGATCCTGATTCTGGTAAGTCACAACATCGACCCCTTTCGGTGCCCATTGCTCTTTGGCATAAGTTTCAGCCGTGGTTCCCTGAAAAACACCGACCCGTTTGCCACCCAATGACGCGGCTGTCGGTTGCAGAGTCACCCCTTTCGGCGCAATTAAACGAGCAGGCGTACCATACAGTTTGTCGGTAAAGTCAATTTCCTGCTGACGCTGCGGCGTGATCGACATAGAAGAGAGAATTGCATCAATTTTTTTCGCTTTCAGTGAAGGAATCAAGCCATCGAAGTCACTTTCAACCCAGACACAGTGCGCATCAATTCGCTTACAGATTTCTTTGCCTAAATCGATATCAAATCCGGTCAGAGTGCCGTCTGGCTTCTTCATCTCAAAAGGTGCATATCCAGGCTCAACACCCAATCGAACCAGCGGCTGATCCGCGGCCTGGACAAAAGGAGCAGCGAGAGTCAGTAGCAACAGACTCAAATTCGTTATTCTTTTCATAGTGATATCTCATATATGATAAACATTGGAAACAGCACAATTCATGCCATCGGCGACGACTCTTTCCACCTCGGGAGAAGGGAATATATTTAAACACCAAAAATGCATGAATACTTAAATAGATGCCTCAAATCGGGGATTCTACTGCATATAAATATAAAGTGCTTCTGAAATTTTCAATTTTATCGATATTTTATATATGCACAATTGAGACACATTTATTGCACTATACTAATGCATAACAACAATTTTTTCACTATTAGTGAACATTTCGACAACAAACACAGAATAAAAATAAAGAATGCCGCACCTGTTTCATTCATACAAAATATGATGAATACAAACAGATATGCGGCATATTTACTCAATGGTAGTTAAATCTATTGTTCGCTTTCAATTGATACCGAAGCCGTCATGGCTGGTCAATCACTCATTCCTTGACAGGCTCTCCGGCTTCATCTATTTCAACAATTTCAGTTTCGTCAAGCGCCGCATCAATCCATTGCTGCAACACCGGACACGATAATACATGATTCACATATTTCTGTGCCACTTCTCCGAAACTCAGCCGATACGTTTTTAAACGCATCACAACCGGTGCAAACATCGCATCAGCAATAGAGTACTGGCCGAAAAGCCATCCGCCCTGATCGGCAAAACGCGCCATCTGTCCGGCAAAAATGTCTTCAATCCGCTTGAGATCCTGTTGTGCAGCATCAGACAAAGTCAGTGAACGAGTTGCACGAATATTCATTGGTGCTTCACGACGCAGGGCCGGAAAACCTGAATGCATTTCTGCTGCCAGTGAACGGGCATTGGCCTTATCTTTAGGGTCGGCTGGCCAAGCTTTTCCTGCAAGATAGGTATCATTGATATATTCACAGATCGCGAGCGAATCCCATACGGTAATGTCACCATCGATCAGACAAGGGACTTTTAGCGTTGGTGTCACGGATGACAGCGCAGCATAAAACTGTGGTGTATCAAGCGGTAACTGAACTTCGTCGAATGGAATATCTGATTGTGCTAATAAAATCCACGGTCTGAGTGACCAGGTCGAATAATTTTTATTACCGATGTATAGCTCCATTAAGGGACTCCAGATTGACGAGGTGAGGGAAATTGAAGACAGAAAGGTAAATATCAGCCTGAGCGCAGAACCCTCAGGCTGAATCGTCGTCATACAACAAATTATTCAATTTTGAACTGATTTACAATCGCTAATAGTTGCTGATTAATGGTAATCAGACGGCGTGTTGTTTCTGCGGTATTGTCACTATTGTCGTTAATAGTATGCATCACTTCACGAATAGCAACCATACTGCGGTTAATATCTTCCGTCACACTACTTTGTTCTTCGGCTGACGTTGCAATCTGAATTGATAAATCATTAATTTCATTGACCGCCGACGTCACTTTATCCAAAGAGGACACCACAACGGTTGTTGATTCTTCGGTGGTCCGGCAACTGTTACGCGTGGATTCCATGCTGGAAACCACAGTTGCTGTCCCGGCTTTCAAGCGATCTAACATCTGCACAATATCTTCGGTACTCCGGTGAGTTCGTGACGCTAACGCCCGGACCTCATCTGCAACAACTGCAAAACCTCGGCCTTGGTCTCCAGCCCGCGCAGCTTCAATAGCAGCGTTCAGAGCCAGGAGGTTGGTTTGTTCTGCAATACCACCGATTTCACCCAGTAATTTACCAATTTCTTCGGTATGCATGTTCATATCGGCAATGAACCGGGCCGTCTCTTCAACCTCTTCCGCCAGTGCCCCCACTTGTGATACTGCCAGCTGTACAACTTCTTTAGAGTGCGCGGCTTCACTATTGGTCGCTTCTGTCTGACTTGCTGTGTTAGCTGCATTCTCTGCAACGACAGAGGCAGTCGAACTCATTTCATTCACAGCGGTCACCGTCAGTTCAATTTCCTGACTATGTGACTGAAGTAACTTACTATTCGAATCGGTTTGCTGTTCAAGCTGAGAGATTTCACGGCTGATCGTATCCGTCGATTCCCTCACTTGTCGCATCATCTCCTGTAAGTTTGCGATAAACTGATTAATCCCCTCGGCAATCATGCCCAGTTCATCTTTTGAATCGACCTTCAGGCGATGGGTCAGATCACCGTTGCCATCCGCCAGATCAGCAATCAGATTTTTCAACAAAAGAATTGGCTTAAACACCCAGTTAATCAGGAGAATAGCAATCGGAATCAAAATAATCGCAGCAATGATCAACGCAATGGTAATGCTGCCATTCAGTGTATCGGTATCATGCTGAATATAATCGTTATCGATATACCCAGTGAGTGTCCATTCTTTTCCGGCAACCTTGATCTTCGCGGTCAGCGGCGTCAGATCATGTCCTTCTACTTTATTGGAAAAAATCTGAGTTTGCTGGTCGTCCACCAGTTCAAGATAACTGCCATCTGTCGTCATTGAACTGAGCAGATCCCCGAGAAAAGAGAGGTCGATGTAGAAAATATTTCCGGAATCCTTATTTTCAGGCACAGTAATCGTGATCGTTGGCTTGCCATTATCGATGAAAACATTACTTACAGTTAGCTTCCCATCGGACTGTTTAAAAATATCCATATATGGCTGAGCTTCCTTCGGATCTTTAATCGCACCATCTCGATTGATGGTCATCCCGAAGGCAACTTTAATCGCATCCTTAAAGCCCGTTTTTTCTATCGCCTGTTTGACCTCGTAAAAACTGAACTTCGTTGACTGAGCCAAAACAATATTGTCTTTGAGCTTTCCTTCCACCACAGAACGGATCGTATCAATCTGTGTCCGGATCACTTGGCTATCACTTTGATGTATATAGCGACTGATATAAAAATTAGCGCTTACGTAGGCTGTAAATATTGTCACACAGATAATTGCAACAACAATGGCAAGCAATTTAGTCTTAAATGATACCTTTTTCATACTATATCCATGACCCTTTCTCTATTTGTAGCCAGCGATGAACACTACATTCCATAATGTGGTACAAAAATAAAAATAATTCCATTTGATTATAACCGATAGATATATCAAAAAAATGCCATATCCGACATTTTTAGACATCACATAACGTATATCGACAGTTGGAACATATTCTGTAATTTCTGATGCCAGTCCGCAAAAACTGAAAATCGTCCCATTGGAGAAGATGACAAGCCCTTGCTAGCTTTTAGCTCAAAACACTATTTTAAAAATTTTGATCACATTTTTGGTAATTTCCGGCGAAAAGTGAATATAAATCAATTTCAATCCACTTTATTTGGGATCTTCCTCATTATTTTTAGATCATTGTTGCGATATAGAAAGATGCTGATATGCAATTAAGCATCAAAAAATAAGGGGAGAGTCATAGACTCTCCCCTTAACAAGATCTCTTATATTCGATGTGTCGTATTACGGTTTAAAGTTACACTTTAAACTTACTCACCAAGTCAGAAAGTTGCATTGAAATATCGGCAACCACATTCCCGGTATCAGCCACACGCTGATGTACGTTTGTCGCTTCATCAGACAATTCTTTCAGTTCAAGAATTCCCTGATTCACATCGACAATCACCGAACTCTGCTCTTCTGTCGCTGCAGCAATTTGAATATTCATTTCTTGCACGGTAGAAATCAGATCACGGATATCTTGGAATGCATGTCTCATTTCATCAGCCATCCCCACCGATTCTGCCACCGCGTCTTCTCCACCTTGAATCGCAGTCTGAGTTTCATTTACACCTTTAATCAGGTTGGAAATCATATCCTGAATATCTTCTGTCGAAGACTGTGTCCGTTGTGCTAATGTTCTGACCTCATCTGCCACAACAGCAAACCCCCGACCTTGTTCACCGGCCCGGGCAGCCTCGATAGCAGCATTTAATGCCAGCAAATTGGTTTGATCGGCAATACCACGGATCACATCCAGAACTGAAGTAATATTGTCAGAATCTGCGGCAAGAGATGACATCTTCTGGCTGGCTTCTTGGAAGCTCACCGAGAGTTTGTCGTTCAGCGCGACGTTTCGGTCAACCAGCGTCATACCACTACTCGCAGCACGGTTTGCCTCGTCGCTTTTGGAAGAGGTATGCTGTGCATTCGTGGTAATCTCTTGAATAGCAATATTGATTTGTTCAAATGCTTGAAACAGGAGCTCTAGCCGTTGCTGTTGATTGTGACCAATCACTTCCGTCTTATTTACGACATCCTGTAGATGGCTTGTATCTGCGCCCAGTTTCTGAACACCGCCAATCACGCTTTTAACGAGTTGTTGGAGCTGTTCCAGCAGATTGTTCACACTTGAAGATAAATCGCCCAGTTCGGTTTTTTTCTTCACCGTCAGACGGCTAACCAAATCGCCGTCACCTTGCGTCAAATCATCGATTTTATCTTTCACGGAGTAAATAGCGGATGTAATGGCTTTCGGAATGAAAAATACCAATATCAGCCCAATAACCACTGAAACGAGGGAAATCATCATGTTCCAGAAAACTCGCTGGCCGACAACTTCACGCGATTGTGCATGAAGTTCATTGCCGAGTTTATCGACCAGTTCCCCGGCTTTGTCATATTCGTCACGAAGTATGCCAAAGTATTTTTCGGACTTAGTAAATTGTGTATAGGCTTGTTCTCTGTCACCGTTTTCTACCAGTGAAAAAACCAGATCGGCCTGATCCTTCCATGTTTTGAAAACACTATCGAAATGATTGAACTGTGCGATGATCTGGGGATAATCAGCCATATAATTCAGATAGTTTTGCATCCGATCATAGGCTTGCTGAACATTTTCCTGATAGTCATCTTTAGAAGCCTTAAACATTTTCTCTTCATGGGTCAGGAGCCCGTCTTGCTGTCCCTTGAGCGCCTGATACAAATCTCGATCGGCATTGAGGATATCTCGTTGAGCTTTTCTTAAAGGTTCAGCAAAGAGTTGGATATTATGATCCAGCAGGTTAAGGGAGCTCCGGTTTTGTAATCCGGAGAAAACAATGATCGCAGTTAAAAAGGCCAAAGACAGGCCGAGCTGCATACGGATGGTAAAATTACTAAACATCATGGCATCCTAAACAATATGCATTAGCTTCTGTGAAACTTCTTATTATATAAATATCAAAACAGACCTAATGCAGTTAAATGAATATGACCAACATGACGTTTAATTTTTCATTTAATCTTGATTGCCCTCTCAGTCTAGCAACAGAACTTTCAAATTGAGAACATCACACCCCACATTAATGTAAAAAAATATAACCAAATGTATCTTTGGTGTTACCGAAATCAATAAAGTGCATGTAATAAAAATATCGGCCGCACAATAATGTCAACCTATATCACAAATAGCAGGTTTATCCTCAAACCAGCTACGCCTGTAGCCAACGAATTGCTGCATCATAATCATCAAAATAACGAATATCACCCGAGATAAACCAACTGCCAACTTTCGCAGCGAGAGCCTGCCATTCCTGATAACCATAGAGTGCCACTTTATTAAAATCCGCCCCATGTTGCAGGCCCAGTTTAAAGTCATCCCATGCAGCCCGAAGTTCCCACCCCTCCAATTCCGAGGCATCAAACAGTACATCGACTTTTGGGGTGTTCACCTTGACCAGTGCAGCATCCAGCAATGGTGTGATCATCTCGTAATCCTGATGCGTTAATGTACCAACCGCTTTAATCGAGACAAAGAATTCGTGATCAACTCGTTCCAGTCCAATCGTGAGGCCGTGTTTTTGATACGCCATCCTAACCTCCCTCAAGTATCTTGCGACGTAACGATAGAGTAACCATTTCACTATATTCTCATTTAAGCATATGCCATCCGGTAAGAGGACGCTTGGATCCACCCCACAAATTAGTGATACATGGACAGACGAAATGATAAACGGACAGACGATTGCAGGACCGATAACAGTGCCGGACCGGTAAAAGGACAGACAGCGAAAAGACGATACAAGGACAGACACAATAAAAAGACGGTCAACCGATAAGAGGACAGACACCACACACATCCCTCGGAAGACTTATTTCGGATCGGTAAAAGAATACCTAACAAGGACACACACCCGAGTTCCAACAACAGACATCATCAACGGTCAGCAACATCAATAAACTTTACCAAACAGGAAACATCCAAGACCGAACCGGAATCGATCCGCTTTTCCGTGCTTGATTCATGGTTGTTATCTCGTTTTATTTGGTGATAATTGATGGTCTATCATTCACCCAGTTATCAAGTCAGCGCCCTATGACCAGTATCAAAACCCGTTGCCCGTCATGCCATGTCATGAATCGTGTTCCCACGGAACGCCTTTCTGAGTCATCGGTCTGCGGCAAGTGCAAACAATTCCTTCTTGACGGCTTACCTGTTGAAGGGACAGTCGATAATTTTCAGTCCATTTTGAATAGCGATATCCCCGTGGTCGTTGACTTTTGGGCACCGTGGTGTAACCCGTGTGTCGGGTTTGCACCGATTTTTGAGCAAACGGCACAAGAGCGCGTGCAACGCGTACGATTTATCAAGGTTGATACTGAGGCTCAACAGGCTTTAGCCGCGCAATACCAGATTCGCAGTATTCCGACGGTGATGGTTTTTCATCGCGGGCAACGGCTCAATATGATTAACGGAGCCTTGCCTTATTCACAGTTTAATGCATGGCTGGATGAGTCGCTGAAGGATCTGTGATGGGTTATCTTCGGACAAAATCAGACAGGCACGCTTCGCGTGCCTGTCTGCGTTCTATATCATTCAATATGTTATACCAGCACTAACTCGACTCGAATGTTACCACGGGTTGCATTTGAGTATGGGCAGACTTGGTGAGCTTTTTCAATCAACGTCTGTGCCACGCTGCGATCAAGTTCCGGCAGAGAAATATGCAATTCAACATCAATGGCAAACCCAGCACCTGCGGTGTTTTGACCAATCCCGACCTTCGCCGTAACGCTCAGATCCTGAGATAATTTGATCTTATCCTGCATTGCGACAAACTTCATCGCACCGATAAAACATGCTGAATAACCGGCAGCAAAAAGCTGCTCTGGGTTGGTCCCTTCACCGCCTGCACCACCCAATGATTTGGGAGTACTTAGGTTAACTTGTAATTTATTATCGTCAGAAGCGGCTTTTCCGTCACGTCCACCCGTTGTTGTTACTTGTGCTGTATATAAAAGATCCATGAACAACCTCCAATTAGTTATTGCGATAATTATTTTACTAAAAAAATTCAATCAATTACTTTCTTTAACACGAATATGTTATTGCAATAATCATTATCGCGCAACATATTTTTAAGCATCTCGCTTAACTCGGCTGATTTTTAAGTAAGCTATCTCTCAATGCCATGATTTGATTTTTCATCTCAATCAGGTCTTGACTGGGGATACCACAAGAGTCAATCAAACACTGATTGATTTTCACGGCTTCTGCTTTGAGCTGCTGCCCCTTCGGAGTCAGCCGGACATTCAGTGAGCGCTCATCATGTAGCTGTCGGGTGCGATTTACTAACCCCTCTTGCTCCATCCGTTTAATCACCGGCGTTAAAGCACCGGATTTCTGTCCTAATCGTTCCCCAATATCTTTCAGACCAATACCATCTTGTTCCCACAGAATCAGTAACACGAGATATTGCGGATACGTGAGCCCCAAAGGTTCAAGTAGCGGTTTATACATCTGTGTCATCGCCAAAGAGGTTGAATAAAGGGCAAAACATAGCTGGTTATCCAGCAATAAAGCTTTATTATCGGACATTCTTTCTACTTCTTTTTTCTCAAGTCTACTTTGATCAGACGTTAACGGCTTGATGATCCGTTTAAGCGACTGAGGTTGTATGGTCAGTGGTCTCTAAATGGCGACACTTACCATGATTGATAATCTTGTTACGCATCAATATTGATTACTTGTAAAATGACATCGTGACAACCACATCAGGCCAATCAAAATCAAGTCATAGTCAGATGAATGACTATTCAGCGGTTGCCTCATGGATCGCTTCTTTCGTTGAATGATACACTTCACTCGATTTCTCTTTGGTTGCGTCCCATATTTCAGAAGAATCTTCCTTCACACCATTCCAAGTTGAAGAACAAGCAGTTAAAAACAAAGCCAATATAGCAATCAGTCCATATTTCATTGATACGCTCCTCTCTACTGAACGACTCTGCAAAAGCATAGCACGACATCGTGCCCGTCTTCTGCCCATTTTCCTATCTGTAATTAGGCTGTGACTCAAAGACATCGTGACAAGAAAAAATATGATGTAATAACATAATGTCGTTTGTGTAATGCAAATGTCAAAATCATCATCAACTGCGGAAGGAATCTCTCATAATCAAGAATGACACAGGCATCATCCGATGATTTCAGAACTCATCATTCCGTAAAAAAACAGCAGATAAAATGAGGGCTTCCATTAGAGGAAGCCCGTGATGAGATTAATTTTCAGCGGGGTTTTCGATAAGTGGTATGTTTTCCATACCATCCGCTTCATCTTCAAATGCTTTGAGACGTTTATAAATCGACAATAACTCGACAATCGTCGTCCATGAGTTGACCAGATATTGAAAAGAGCTTTCAACCTGCCCGAATGCATTAATAATCCGTTGCATGATCCCCAGAGTGAAAGCCCCTGCAACAATGGAAGGTGCCAGTGCAATGATGGGAATGAATGTACCAACCTGTAAATAGCCGTAGCGAACAATATTAAAGTACACATAATGCTTATAAAGACGAAAGTAGTTCTGCCGGACATCACTGAATAACGCTTTTAAGGTTTGTGGCGCTGCACGACTTTCATGGTCTTCACCATAAACCAACTCTTTCCTGTATGCGGCTTCAACACGTTGATTCTTAAACTCTAATCCCGGCAATTTAATCCCGGCCATTGCCAGTAATACCGTACCGATGATTGACCAAATGATCGCAACAAAAACCAATCCCTGAGAAACTTCACCAACCAATGGCAAGGTTTTCACATAACCGGAAAGCCCCCATAGAATGGGTAAAAATGCGATCAGTGTCATCACTGCATTCAGCAGACTAACCCCTAAACTTTCCACGATCGAAGCAAAACGCATCGTATCTTCCTGAATCCGCTGCGATGCCCCCTCGATATGACGAACTTGCTGCCAACGGGCGGTATAATAATCAGTCATTGCAGTCCGCCATCGAAATACATAATGGCTGACGAAAAAGTGGTTACAGACGGCGACCATAATCGCAACAAGCAAAATCACAGCAACCGTGGTCAGTTCACCGTAAAACTCACTCAGGGTAATGCTGTTAGGATTTGTTAATGCTTTCTGGATCAAGTTATAAAAGTTACCATACCACTCGTTGATCATCACACTGACTTCAACCTGAAACCAAGTGATAAAGACAATCACCCCAGACCCAATCACCGACCAGCGAGCCCATTTTTGTCGGCCAAATTTCATCCATGCGCCGATAAACAAAGCGTAACAGACAAACATATACTGATATAACCAAGCACTGGTCGCACTCTCCTGAGCCTGCTGAAAAGCAGCCTGAGCCGCAGGCGCGGCCTCCACCAGCAGCGGCTGAGGGAACCCCATTCCAACCAGATATCCGAGACTCAGGTCTGAACCTAGCTCGCGAACACCGGTATACCAGCAAACCACACAAAGCAGTGCCCAAAGCACAAAACTGAGGAAAAATAATTTTGGTTTCGGAAAGAAAGAATCAAACACTATATCAATCTCTTATTAATTTTACTGACAGTTATCGTACCGCTGTACAACAGCACGAAGCACGGTACAAATGAATCACAGCGTTAATATTCATGATTCCGCGGTGACATGCAATCCTTTGGTTCAGCGCGACACGCCAAATGAAGCCTCTCAGGCAACAGTAAGTTAAGACCAACAGAACGCCTGAAAATTCCCTGTGTATGACGATTGAGTGAAATGGTGACGACTGGAAATAATGGTGCTGTTTTTAAGTCCCCCTGATAATCATTCAATATCGATGGTTCAATAACCAATACCAGCATATATTCTGATATTTGAATCCAACTCTAACCTAATTATGACAAATCAATAACATAAAATATTGGGGGGCAGTTAAATTAAAAGTATGTTTTAGCAGAAGTCAGCAAGAATATAATTCATGATAAACACAATATATTCAGAGGTTTTATTATGTTGACAGGATTAAATTTCTTGAAATAAATGACTGACGCAGCATATGTATCGCACATCAATCATGATGGCTTATTCAAAATCACTAGGAGTAAAAAGATGAAAAAGATCCTTCCAATTCTAGCGAGTACCATGGCTTTAACAACGTTCAGCACCATTTCAAACGCAGCAGTTTTGGACGATGAAAGCGGCATTTATGTTGGTGGTAACTACGGTTATGTAAAGATTGATGGTCAAGACGATTTTGATGATGACAATGACGTGGTGCAAGGATTAATTGGTTTTAAATTAAACCGTTACATTGGCGTCGAAGGAAGCTATATCGACTTCGGTTCGTATGGTGGTAATGTCGCAAACGCGAAGACCGACGGCTATACAGCCGCGTTGAAATTGACCGCACCGATTGGTGATCGCGTCGAACTTTATGCCAAAGGCGGCCAACTTTGGTACACCACGGATTATGACATCTTAGGTGTGAGTGGCAACGAAGATGATGAAGCTGTATTTGCCGGAGCCGGTGTCGGATTTAAAGTTACCGATAACTTCTTAGTCAATGCAGAATATACTTGGTATGACGTCGACTTGAATGCCAACGATATTAATAATGGCGCAGACACCAACACTGATTTAAAACAAGCAACCATTGGTGCTGAGTATCGTTTCTAAATAACTTACTGTCTGACCAGAAATAATATTATCCTTAAACATTAATCTATAAAGAAATACATCGATAAAGAAGCACTCATCATGAGTGCTTCTTTATCGATTATAGGGTGTAATTCATTCAGCTATTTTATTTGGGTTTTCATCCGTTCACGGCTTGTTGAACGCGAATATTCGTCCTGTTTACGGTATGGAAGGTAATAGAAGACATGCGAGGGAGAGATGGAATGAAAGGTAACATTCATTCGGTGGAAGTATCCGACATCATCGGAAAAACCACCGAATACACCAATAATCGTTGCGATTGGGATCGATTTTATCGCAATGCTTAAATGCTTAGACGTTAACCCAAGTTAAGGCCAGCATAAATGTAATCACGGCTGTCACACCAAACATTGCGAAAACACCCGCAAGTTCTTTAACTGTATTGACAACAGACGTGCTCAATTTTGTTTTAGGAATAGTGACATTAATTTGTGAAGAAAGCGTTGAACTCATGACTCGGCTCCTACGGTTATTTTATTTCACAACCAAGTGTTGTTTAGTTCAAATTATCATCAATTTTGTGACTCAAGTCAACATTTATAGTAATAAAATTACAAAAAATTTGTAATTATCACGACAATTACATGAAAAGTTGATGAATTTCAAACAAATAAGTCACCCCGCTTGCAGCACAGCAGTATTGCAACAGATAAACTATCAGGAAGAGGACAGAAGAAAATAAGCCACAGACATAAACTGTGGCTTTGCACATGACATAATAGAACTCAGTGACAGAGGCAGTCTTAACCGATGAGACGTTCTCGACTCACAGCATGTTCATCAAACACGGCTTCATTTAACACGATCGTTTGAGCACGCTTGAAGAAATTAAAATCCGTCGCGGTGGCACTGGTGTAAGCCCCCATCATACAACCGATAACGAGGTCACCATTGTCTAACCGGGGTAACATGATATCTTCAGCTATGACATCAATGCTGTCACAAGTCGGGCCGGCCAAAACACTTGGGAGCAATTCACCGCCTTGCTTCAATGTGACCAGCGGGTATTGTGCATCATCGAACATTAACCCACTGAAAGAGCCATAAATACCATCATCAAGGTAGTACCACATTTGCCCTTCCCTTTCCGCCTGCCCCATAACCGAAGCAACACTCATAACCGCCTGTGCGACGATAAAGCGTCCGGGTTCAGCCAAAACCTGTACGGTCTCTGGTAACTCGAGCAACGCTTCATTAATTGGCATACAGAATTGCTCAATTGGCATCACCTGTTGTGTATAACTAACCGGGAAACCACCACCAATGTCCAGCGTACTCAGAGCCGGTAATCCACGCGCAACGACTTCTTCCATCACGGTATGGCAAGTGCGGATCGCATCAACATACTTCTGTGGGTTAATCGTCTGAGATCCGACATGAAAAGAAAGTCCCTTGATACGAATATTCCATGACTGAGCCGTTTCAATGATTGTCAGCGCCTGCTCGGGAGAACAGCCAAATTTCTTCGATAGATCTGCAAATACGTCTGCGTTCCGAAAACTCAACCGTACCAGTAACTCAACTTCATCCTTGTAAGGTTTGAACTTAGCGAGTTCGTTGAGGTTATCCACAACGAAAACAGAACAGCCGTAGGCTAATGCATCACGAATGTCTGCATCGCGTTTGATCGGATGGGTATGAATAGTACGCTCCGCCGGTACACCTTCTTGCGCGACCAGTTCAACTTCACCACTGGTTGCCAGATCAAAGCTTGCGCCTTCGGCAAGCAGAGTTCTGACTACAACCGGATGCGGCAGTGGTTTCAGCGCAAAATGAAGCGTCACATTCGGTAGTGCATGATTCAGTGCACGATATTGCTGACGAATTGTCTCGCAATCTAGCATCAGTAATGGTGCACCGAACTGTGACACGGATGATTCAACTAAACGAACATCATCAGCAGAAAGAGTTCGAGCAGCAAAAGATTGAAAATTTAATACAGCATGGGCGTGAGCCATCGCAAACCTCCGGGGGACAAACACTTTTCATCGGACTGTTTTTATGAAAAGTGGAGCGTCAATAAAAGCGTTAATACGCTGTCAAAGTCACTCTTGGATAGTTGCTCTATCGCCTTGCCACATAGGTGTGATGTACTCGGATTGGCTATCATCAAGAAGCAGGCAGATAGTAAGTTCATGCGGGGACAGACGCAATAAAAAATAGCCCAGGAAAAGTCAAAAATTTTTTATGGTCAAGATAGTATTTATTAATAGTTATCCCTTCCTTATGAGGCCAACCCGCGTCAGGATTCAATATCGGCTTGAATCATTGAACTGAATCGCTGAACAGACACATGATTATTTCAGCGGACATTGGCGGGCATATTGCAACGCCATGCGAACAGTCGACAATATAAAAACATGCCAAAAAATCAATTTCATGCCTTTTCAATCAGTTAATATTCACCATCAGTTAAATTAATAAGATTATTAATTTAAATCACGCCATCATTGTCTTAATAGCAAAACTATAAACAAAAATTAACTCAATCCAATAATTATTAAAAATAACAATTAAAACACAATCAAAAAAAACCAAACCACAAAATAAAAAATACTTTAAAATCAATATAATAAAAACAAAAATCAAATATAAAAACTTGATTTTTTATTAATAATTAAATAAATATCAACGCATGATTTTATTATTCACCACAAAGAAAAACATTCTGACTTTATTTCAAACTTTACACGTTTACATAAATGAAACATAATTCAAAAAATAGCAACAGGAAGAGTTTCAAATAATGTTTAAAGTAATAAAAATCGACTTTGAACATTCTGAAACGAATGATTGATATCCACTTAGCCGTAATAATATCGATGATTCATCAACCATGAAAAAATGGAGTTTATCAAATGAATAAGGCAACAAATTTATTGTTGAGTGCAATCGTAGGCAGTATGTCCTCTCTGGCTTATGCTAACTCTCTGGATGTCACCATCACTCCTTTAAGTCAATCGTATGGTGAAAGCAGTGATGTGAAAGTCGAACTGAGCATTACAAACAATAGTCAAGATGATGTCGATGTACTCGATTGGTATCTCGTCAACCACAGCAAACTTCAAAAGAATGCTTTCACCGTTACAGTTGACGGAGAAACGGTCGCGTATACAGGACCGATTGTCAAACGCCCAGCCCCGACAGCGAAAGACTATGTAACCTTGTCTGCCGGCCAAACCATGACCCAAACGATCGATCTGTCTTCCTTCTATGATATGACCCGGGAAGGCACATATAACGTTCAGTTTAATGTCACGGCAATGGATTTAATCAAATCTCAAGCAAGATCAAAACTTCAGGCTGAAGATAAAGTCCAGTCACTCAGCTCAAATGGTGTGAGTTTCTGGGTTGAGGGCGTTCACCCAAAGGTCGCGACCATCAATGAATCGGTACTCGATCTTGCTGAACTGGCTGGTGGAATCAGCTATGTAGGTAACTGCTCAAATAGTCAGAAAAGCCAAATCAGCAGTGCTGTCAGCGCAGCACGGAGTATGTCAGGTTCAGCTTATAACTACTACCGAGCTGGCTCTGTGACATCTCGCTATACCACTTGGTTCGGCTCTTATTCAAGCGGTCGTTACAACACCGTCAAAGGACATTTCCAGAAAATATCCGATGCATTACAGAACAAGACAGTCACCGCAGACTGTTATTGTGAGGGCAGCCTTTCCAATGCCTATGCTTACGTTTATCCGAATCAACCCTACCGAATCCATTTATGTAACGCCTTCTGGTCAGCTCCTACCACAGGAACGGACTCAAAAGCCGGAACACTGATTCATGAAATGAGCCATTTCACCGTCAACGGTGGTACCGATGATATTGCTTACGGGCAGTATAATGCTCGTCGTCTGGCACAGTCATCACCGAATCAGGCAGTCAACAACGCCGATTCTCACGAATACTTCGCAGAGAATACCCCGCGTTTATAAGCGGTTACTGTCCCAACCGAAAGCACCACGAGCCGGTGCTTTCGGTTCATTTCCCATGCTGAAACAATCGCTTACCCTCTGGTTCCATGCTTTAGCTATGATTGTGGCAAATCACAGATCCTGCATGAAGTTCAGGATGACTGCTTCAATGGTTTTACGAGACTATCCAACCCTTCGACTTTCAGCGTCAAACAAAGCTGCATCAACTCCCCAAGCTCACCTTGAGGAAATTCGCCCTTATTTTGAAACCACAATAAGTACTCTTCCGGTAAATCAATTAATACACGTCCGGCATAACGGCCAAACGGCATTGTCATCGTTGCCAGTTTCAGCAAACTCTCTTTTTGCAGCATAACGGTTGTCTTCATCTGTTCCGGGGATGAACATTCTAATCGATCTCATATCTCCTTTGCTCTTGATTATTTATATGAGCGTCCGACACCTGAGTTTTGTGCAAACATCCAGCGAAACTGAGGCATATAATCTAAGTTCTCTCTGACCGTTTCTTTCAGCGCGTCGTCTAAGACAGTGCCGGTCATCACGATAGGATTTAATATTAATCCCCGCTTCGCTGCGACTAAATCACCTTCCACTGCGGCTTCAACCGTGAGCGTTTCATATTCTTTCATCAGTTGAATCAGGCGCAAGGTATCATCCGGAAATGGTTCCACATTCAGAGGGAGCGGACCACTTTTGGTAATGAGTGAACTAACTTCGACCACGCAATCATCCGGTAAACCACTAATCGCACCATGATTACGTGTATTAACATGCATCACCGTACGCTTGTCATTATAAATTGAGGCCATCAGCTCACAGGCGGCTTCTGAATAATATTGACCGCCACGTTTTTCTAATTCTTTTGGTTTTTCTGCCAGATCAGGATTTTTATAAATATCAAACAAACGCTGTTCCATTGCTTTGACCACTTCACCGCGAGTCCCCTCACCATCAGCCTCTGCCTGCTCTTGCTTCATGATGTCATCACTGGTGTAGTAATAGCGTAAATAGGCACAAGGTATCATCCCCATCTCTCGTAGCAGATCTTTAGGCCAGTCAAACGGAGGGATATTGGCAGGAACTAATGGATCATGCCCGTTTAAGATTTCATTCATGACCAGATTTAACTTGTCTGTCCCTTCATGCAATATTTTGCGGGCCCAAATCATATGATTGAGACCGGCAACTTGCATAATGAACTCACCTTCATCAGCACCAATAATTTGGGCGATACCTTTTTCCATAATCACCGGGACGTTACATAAGCCAATGGCTTTAATTTGGGTATATTTCAATACCGCTTCGGTGACCATGCCGGATGGATTCGTAAAATTCAGTAACCAGGCATCGGGGCAAAGTTCTTCCATGTCTTGGCAGATGTCTAAAGTCATGGGAATGGTTCGGCAGGCATTGGCAAAACCACCCAGTCCATTGGTTTCTTGGCCAATCATGCCATATTTCAACGCAATTCGTTCATCCCGAATTCGGCCCTCAAGACAACCGGCTCGGAACTGCGAACACACAAAATCGGCATGTTCTAATGCCAAACGACGATCAAGCGTAACGTGCACATCGATGTTCAGTCCTTTATTTTTGATCATGCGTTGAGCGAGCCCGGAAATAATATTCACTTTGTCTTTTCCTGCTTCGATGTCAACGAGCCAAAGTTCAGTCACTGGCAATTCATGGTATCGGTTAATCAGGCCTTCAATTAATTCCGGGGTATAGCTGGAGCCTCCCCCAATCACGACAACTTTTAATTTTTGATTCATTTTGCAATACTCTCTCGTGTGTCCTGCTTGCGCCCATTGCACCTGACAACCCCGACCGCGACAAACGAAATCGTGATACTTATGAATTAATATTTCTAATGCATAGGATGATTTATACACATGGCAGATAAGCAGAATATCTTAGCAAACCTTTACACGTTCAGTGTTGTCGCAAAGTTCTTAAGTTTTACACTCGCGGCTGAAGAATTGTGCCTGACTCAGGGAGCCGTCAGCCAAAGAATTAAAAAGCTTGAAGCAGATCTCGGTTTCAAGCTTTTTATCCGTCTGACAAGAAAACTTGAACTGACTGAAGATGGTCACAGAATGCTCAGAACACTCAGCCAATCCCTGTCAAATATCTTCACTGAAGTGGACGATATTCGCTTCAATGAATTAAGAGGAGAATTGTATATCGGGATCGCACCGACCTTTGCCCACTTGTGGTTAGTCCCTAAAATGGCCGAATTTCAACGTTTGTATCCCTACTTGGATGTCAAAATGCGGGTCAAAGCAAGCAAACTGGATTTTCATAATCAACCGGTTGATATCGCGATTTACTACGGCAATGAAACCCATCCCGATTTTTATCATATTCGCCTGTTTGATGAATACTTAATGCCTGTATGTACACCTGAATATGCACAACGCTTCAATTTATACCAAAGTGAATCGCGTCTAAAAGAAGCCACTTTTTTGCATTGTACCGAGTCGCTGGAATTTTTATCGCCGTTGAGTGAATGGCAGCATTGGTTAAATGCGACGGGGAGAAGTACCGATATTTTAAAACATAAATATGTATTTAATCATGAAGAACTTACGATGGTTGCCGCACAAAATTCAATGGGAATCGCCTTAGGTCGCTATCACACCATTCAATCGTATCTTGAAAGTGGTGCACTGGTTTCTCTCTTTGAACGGATTCCATCCGGATACGGCTATGATTTAATTTGTCCGAAAGGACATGAAACACGCCCTAAATTACAGGCATTCTTAAACTGGATTGAAAAATATATTGAAAGTTACCGCACTGATAACCATTGATATTTTTAACGATAACAATATGATTCGTCTGATTTTGTCACCGATCACAACGCCCTTACGCTTATCCGCTTGCCGGTGATCACGATTGAATCGCTCATAGCATCACATCCAAGTGCGCGTGCAAAGAATGGTTGCATCCACATAAATATGCATACAACCATAAATTGATATGTTTATATCTAGGTGACTGTTACCAAGAGTATTTCAATTACCAGGAATAATTGAAAGCGGCATTCAACGAACGGCCGGGGTTGTAGTAATTCGCAGTACCGGAACCCACCACATACTGCTTATCCGTTAAGTTATGTACATGAAATGACAATTGCGCAGATTTTGAAACACGATAAGCAAATGCAGCATCAAACAACATTGCAGCTTCGCTTTTAGCCGTATTCGCCGCATCAAAATAATAAGTGCCCACGTAACGTGTCCCTAAACCAACATCCATCGATTCAACTGGCAGCGTGTAAAAGCCCCATAAAGAAGCGCTGTGGTTGGGTACAGTCGCAAATTCATTGCCGTCCAGCACATCTCCGTTGCGGGTGCTGCCACGCTCAACTTTAGACTTCATATAAGAATATCCACCCGTCACATTAAAATGATCGGTTATTTCGGCTTTCATTTCTAAATCAAGCCCGCGGACCCGCGTTTCACCGATGGTTTCTTTTTGAATCGAGCCATTATCCTGAACAATCGACATGGTGACGTCATTCTTTTTAAGATCGTAAATCGCAGCAGAGAACAACGCATTCATACTCAAAGGTGAAAATTTCACCCCGACTTCTAGCTGTTCTCCTCGTTCTGGTTTGACCCCAATACTGGGCGGCGCGACAGACTCAACCTGACTGATATAAGTTGACCACGCGTCACTGACTTTAAATGTAAAGGCAGCTCGCAGAGATGTTTCTGAGAAATCGTCGCTAGCATCAACCCGGGTTTTCATGTTTCGACTGGCAAGCGCCATCGAGTCATGCCGAATGCCCAACGCAAGTATGTAACGGTCATCAAGCGCTAAATTTTGCTGTAAAAATATCGACTTGGTCGTGTGGTCTTGATCGGTTTGACTATCAACTTCACCGGTCATTGACAGGCCTGTATACACAGGGCGATTGAGATCGATAGGACTGACCGAGACCTTATCCGTGCCATAGAGCGATGCATCTTGTGTCGAAGCATCACGGTATTCCAACCCCATTAATGTACTGCTATCGATGTGTTCAAAACTCATATCGTACTGCACAATCGTATTGCCAATGATTTGTTTCGACTGAGTATCGGTTCCGAAATAATAACGGGAAATATCACTGCCCGTTCTTCCCTGATAATCATACAAATACACATAACCAAAATCGTCTTCGAGTTTGCTATAGCGCAAGTTACCGCTGAGCGAGATACCATTGTCAAAGTGATGTGTCACTTGAGCGGTAATATTGGTACGTTCAACATCGTGTTTATTGAAGTCAGGCTCCCCATAGAATGCGCTGCGGTCATACTTCCGGTCCAATGGGTAGCCTCCGCTGTTCGGAGTGCCGTCTCTGCCCAAATAGTCGACGATCAGCGTTGCGGTGGTGCGCACCGATGGCTGCCAGCTCATCCCGCCCATGACGAACTGAGAATTATCTTTTGAATAATCGTATTCAAGATCGCTGTCTTTGATTTTAGTAGTAAACCGGTAAGCAAGCGTTTCTGACGCATTGATCGTGTCACCAAAGTCCAACCCAATCTCTTTACTATCAAATGAACCATACGATACATAAGAACGACCAAAGCGTTCAAACTTAGGTCTTTTACTGACGAAATTAACCGAGCCACCCGGATCCGCGGGCCCAAACAGCGTTGAATTCGCACCGCGAATCAATTCAACCCGCTCATACGCATAGGGATCTTCACGAACACTACGCATCGAGCCGAGTGTCATGCCATCCCGATACGTTGTTGCCTGATAGCCTCGAATCATAAAGTAGTCATTCCGATCATCCGAACCGTAATAATCCGTCACCAAACCGGGTGAATACTGCAAAATCTCTTCGGTTGTCGTTGCGTTACGCTGATTGATCTCTTTTTCTGTAATCACCGAAACCAGAGCCGGCGTATCGAGCACACGGGTCGCCACTTTGCCACCGACCCATAGTTCTTCAGCGACCGTGGTATCGGCATCCCCTGCGATGGGCTGCCCGTAAACCGTAATGGTGTTGACACGATGCGCCTGGTCTTGTTGAACCTGATCTTGAGCTTCTGAGCCTGTTACTTCTGAACTTGTTACTTTTGAACAAACAGCGCCTGAATAAGAAAGCGCCGGTACAAAACAGAGAAGTAAGTGCATCGCACGATAACGCGCCTTACCACTACTAATATTTTCCATTTTTAATCATCCCATACGACTAGTTTTTATTGTTATTTCTTACTATTGATAATGCAAACGATAATGCTTATTATTTGTAACAAATAAAATTGATATATAGTTATCAACTGATGCCGAGAGAGAAACCCCCGAATGGAGCTACGTCACCTCAAATACTTTTTAGCGGTCGCTGAGACACAAAACATTCGTCTGGCTGCGCAAAAAGTCCACGTCACTCAACCGGCGATATCAAGAAAAATCAAAGAATTAGAAGCGGAATTAGGGGTGCTTCTATTCGACCGTCTGCCGAAAGGTTTGCGACTAAACCGGGCAGGAAAGATCTATCAGAAACAACTGGGATCCATCATCCGGCAAATCGACGATGCTAACGAACGTGTTCGTCAATTTACACATACCGAATATGGCTCTCTTGGTTTAGGTGCACCAGACTTCGTGCTCTGGGAAGGACAAATTAATCAGAGTATCAATCAGTTTCGCCACGATAATCATGACGTTGAGCTGGAAGTGTATTCAGATACCCCCGCGGTACTGCTGAAACGATTAGAACTCGATCAAATTGACGGTGCCTTTATTTATCATTTCTCTGAGTTGTCTTCGGAATACGCTGTCCAACCCATCGCCCAAGACAAGTTGGTACTGGCTTACCCTGCCAGTTGGAAGCAAACTCTATCACCATCGACCTCAATTGAAGCACTGAACCGATTGCCTTCTGTCCGCTTGCCAAGAAGCGTTGATCCTGAATACTACGACTGGCAAGAAATACTGTTCAACGAAATCGGCTGGGGACCAGAAGTAACCCAATGGGCGCATGGCGAAAGCACCATGCTTGGTTTAGTGGCCGCGGGCAATGGCGTTGCGATTGTCAATGAGCGCCACTTTACCCGGCCATCCAATATGCTGCGTTATACACCACTGGATGTTCTCCCTCACACATCCCCGTTAAGTTTTGTGTATAAAACCACCACGGATAATCCTGCACTGATGGCGTTTTTACAGCTGTTAGCGAAATGAGTATTGTTAGCGAACTGAGTATGAGACGACTTCTTACTGGTGAGCATCGCTCTGATTCAATGACGATTTCAGCTTGTGTCGTCCTACCGGAATCATCATCGGAATGTTCGAAACCGGATCGATGATGATATGATTGTTCAAACCAAATACCGCTTGAATCGTGTCATGAGTCAGTACTTTTTCCGGCTCGCCGTGGGCGTAAATCTGACCGTTGATCATCGCGAGTAATTGGTCTGAATAGCGGGCAGCTAAGTTGAGGTCATGTAAAACCATGACGATCGTAATACCGCGCTGAAGATTCAGGTCCACCAGCAGATCCAAGACTTCAATTTGATGTGTTACATCTAGAAACGTCGTCGGTTCATCCAGCAACAGAATATCCGTTTCCTGTGCCAGCGCCATGGCGATCCAGACGCGCTGACGCTGCCCGCCAGACAGCGCATCCACTTCCCGGTAAATCAGATCAGTGAGTTTTGTCACGGCCAACGCATTGGCAATAGCGGCTTCATCTTTGTGATTCCAGCGAGACATAAAGCCATGATGCGGATGACGCCCCCGGCTGACCAGGTCCCCAACCGTAATACCTTCCGGAGCAATCGGCGACTGAGGCAGCAAACCCAGCGTCCGTGCCAAAGTCCGCGTCGGGCTGTGATGGACCGACTTGCCATCAAGCAACACGTGTCCGTGAGCCGGTGCCAGTAAACGAGACATCGTTCTTAGCAGCGTTGATTTACCACAGGCGTTCGCACCGACAATCGACGTGATTTTTCCCGGCGTCACCTTGAGCGAGAGATCTCTGATGATCGTTTTTTCGCCATAACCGGCAGACAACTGCTCGACCACAAGTTCATGCGCTTTGGTCACAAAGATCCCCCTTTACGATTCACGCGAATAATTAAATAAATCAGGTAAGGCGCACCCAACGCTCCCGTGACCACACCGACAGGGTAACGGCTGGGAAGCAGAAATTGTCCGATGTAATCCCCCGTCAACACCAATACGGCCCCCACTAACGCAGCAGGTATGAGCAATGAGCCGTTCGCACCGACCATGCGAGCCGCGATCGGGCCGGAAAGAAATGCCACAAAAGCGATCGGGCCGGTGACAGCGGTGGCAACGGCAATCAAACCGACCGCACACACCATCACGATGAGACGAGTCAATGTGACATTGACACCCAGAGCCGCTGCGGTATCGTCCCCCATTCGTAATGCTTCTAATGACTGGGTTTGACTCAATAGCAAACCGCCGAAGCAAACCAATGCAATCAACAGTGGCACACTTTGATCAATCTGTACCGAATTCACACTGCCCGTTAACCAACGCATCGCTTCTTGCAAGTCCCATGATGAGGCCTGTGACAACATATAGGCGATATAGCTTTCAATCATTGCGGACATGCCAATACCGACCAAAATCAACCGGGTGCCAGCGACACCATTTTTATAAGCGAGACCATAAACTGCCAGCGCAACGGCCAAGCCAGTCAGAATAGAGAAAAGAGCAACAGCAGAGCCATCCATATGAAGCACAATAATCGCAAACACAGCCGCGGCGCTGGCTCCCGAACTGACTCCCACAATGTCAGGGCTGGCTAAAGGGTTACGCAACATCGTTTGAAATGCGACGCCGGCTAAGCCAAAACTCATGCCGACAAGCAATGAAATTATCGCCCGGGGTAATCGCAAATATCCGACGGTAAAACTGGCTCCGGGAATATGGTCTCCCCGGAGCACCTGCCAGACAATGGCCGGAGATGTATATGACTGTCCCAATACCAGCGTGATGCACCAGACAGATACGACTAAAATCACTAAAACCATGACGATCAACGACCAGCATCGCATACGTTGTCGACGAGCCATTCTCACGCGTTGTAACAACAGTAATTCATCAGACATCATAATTCTCTCACGCGCTGACACCGGACTATCCAGATAAAAAACGGTGCGCCAATCAATGCCGTAACCACACCGACAGATAATTCACTTGGACGAGCCAGAATTCGTCCCACAATATCTGCCAGCAAAAGCAAGCTTGCACCGCCCACGGCGGAAAATGGCAGTAACCAGCGATGATCAACTCCGACGAACAGGCGGCAGAAATGCGGTACAACCAAACCGACAAAACCAATCGGCCCGCAAATTGCGGTTGTCGCGCCACATAATAAAATCGCCCCGAGTCCTGCGGCACCGCGAGCCAGCGCCACATTCTCGCCCAGTCCTGCGGCGAGATCGTCCCCCAAAGCTAAACTGTTTAATTTTCTTGCGGTTACAACCGTAATGGCTAATCCCGCGAGTAAGAAAGGACTCACAAGAAGGATGGTCTCGAACGTGGCACCACCGACACCGCCGATTTGCCAGGACCGGGCACCACCGGCAATATCATTACGAGGTAGCACAACCGCAATGGTGAAACAGGATAAAGCCGCCGAAGTTGCAGCGCCCGCTAATGCAAGCTTTAGTGGCGTTGCGCCGCCCCGCCCGATAGAGCCGATGGTATAAACAAATGCCGCAGTCAGTGCAGCGCCTAAAATCGCCATCCAGACGTAGGTCTGGATTTGATCCATACCAAACCAAGCCAATCCGACAACCACAAAAAATGACGCACCAATATTGACGCCGAGAATCCCGGGGTCAGCGAGCGGATTGCGTGTCACCCCCTGCATCACCGTCCCTGCCAATCCTAAAGCACCGCCGGCAATCACGGCTAATACAGTGCGCGGAATACGCATAGCCACGGCGGCTTCGCCCACCGTCTTTAGGTTACCTTGCATTGCGCTGAAAATTTCACGCCATGACACTTCTCTTGTCCCTAACGCGACAGAACCCAGGCATAAAACAGACAAGATCACCAGTAAACCAATGAGGGTCACCGAGCGAGAAACGACAAAACCTCGCCCTGAAAACGGATCTGGTTTAGCAACAAAGGGGCTCATCGGGCTTTGCGCGCAGCGGCAGCCAACGCCTCAAGATAATCGTCCAGCACCCATGAAATCGATAGCGGGGTCGGATTCGCTGCGGTGGCTAGCACCCCACGCCCCAGCATCACAACTGAGCCATGTTTAACCGCATTCATTTTGGACATCAGCGGGTTACTTGCAAGCGGTTTTAACAAGGCTTCACCACCATAAGTGACGAAGATATCGACATCATTAAATGCGTCAATTTGTTCAATACTGGCTTCACCGGAAAACTGTCCCGAACGACTGAATTGACGAATACTTTGAGGCGAAACAAGATTCAAATCGTTAAAGAATTTCACTCGTGTATCATGTGTGGTGTAAAAGTGCACCACACTCAAATCAGTCGGATCTAAATGGGTGAGAAACATGGCAGATTTCCCTTTGAGTTCCGGATATTTTGCAGTTCGCGATGCGATATCCTGTTCAATCGTCGCAATCAGCTCCTCACCTTGCTTCGCCATCCCCATACCGGTGCTGTTGATGCGAATCATGCTTCTCCAGTCAGTCGACCAAGGTGCATGAGGATATGCCACCACGGGGGCAATCATACTGAGTGTTTCGTAATCGGAACGGCTCAAACCAGAATACGCCGCCAGAATGACGTCCGGCTGCACCGCAGCAACAGCTTCAAAATCAATCCCATCCCCTTCATCAAACAAGGGCGGTGTTTGTGCACCCAATGCGTCCAATCGCGCTTTGACCCAAGGCAAAACACCATCTCCGTCATCGTCACCAAATTTCGCAGCCGCAAAACCAACGGGGACAATCCCAAGCGCCAGCGGCACTTCATGGTTTGCCCAAGCAACCGTCGCAATTCGCACCGGTTTCTGCTGAATGATAGTGGTACCAAAGGCATGCTCAATTTTGATGGGATAGGTCACGCGTTCCTCCGTGATACGATCATCTGCCCAACTAAACGCAGTCATGGAAGAAAACAGGAAAACGCTAAAAACGACTTTGAGATTCAACATACGATTGGCTTCAATTGATGGTTTTAAATTGATAAGAACGGCATCTCGCTGAGATGCCGTTTGACTCTGTCCTATGAGTTAGAACATGATAATGCAAACCAATTTCAAATAATACTAGTTATCATTTACAAATAGTTTATGACTGATAGCCAAACGTAAAGTATCAAAACAGAGAAAGTATCAAATGACACAAATCACGACACTGGAACAATTAAGAGCATGCTATAGCACACCGCACCCGTTAGCGGTGGCTAAAGATGTCAGACACATTGATCAGCACACTCAAACTTTCCTAGAAAGCAGCAGGCTGTTTTTTCTTGCTTCAACCAATCAAGATGGCTTTTTAGACGTCTCTCCTCGCGGTGGCGAAGCTGGATTTATCAAAGTATTGGACGATAAAACGCTGGCTTTTCCGGATAGCCCGGGCAATAACCGCTTGGATACCTTAACCAACCTCATCACCAACCCCAAAGTCGGCTTACTATTTATCGTTCCCGGTATTGAAGATGTCGTGCGCATCAAAGGAACGGCTTCTATCCATATTGATGACGATATTCGTGACCGTTGCCTTGATGGTAAAACGAAACCGAAATTGGTCGTCAAGGTCGCGGTTGATTCTCTGCTCTTTCATTGCCCTAAAGCGCTCATGAAGTCCAAAATATGGCACAACGAAGCGTTTGTAGACCGAGCATTTCTGCCTTCCCTGCTAAAGATTATTCAGGATCAACAAGTCGAGAAAGAACAGCGTGGCGACACATGAAAATGGCCGCCATAGGCGGCGCTCACACGACTATCATATTGACAGGACATCAAAATTCCCGTTTGATGAACTTATCGTAATTTTGCATAAGTTCAGACCATGAATCGCAATATCAATTTATGGTTGTCTCCACAGTTGATGAGGACGTCGATATGACAAATAAAAAAAGAGAGCTCACACTGCGTTTTCTGGCTGAGCCCAGTGATGTAAATTTCGGCGGCAAAGTTCACGGTGGAGCCGTGATGAAGTGGATCGACTTAGCCGCTTATGCCTGCTCTGCAGCCTGGAGCGGAAAATACTGCATTACCGCCTATGCCGGCGGCATTCGGTTTGTCGCCCCGATTTTGGTCGGTCATCTCGTTGAAGTGACCGCTAAAATCGTCTACACAGGGCGTACCTCGATGCATGTCGCGATCGACGTTCAGGCGAGTGATCCTAAATTGCAGGAAAACCGACTGACCACACACTGTATTGTGATCATGGTTGCTGTCGATGAACATGGAAAACCAAGTGAGGTACCAGAGTGGATTCCCTCCGCACCGGAAGATATTGCCCTCAGAGAATCAGCCATCCGTTTAATGAATATGCGTCAGGAAATCGGTGAAGAAATGGAAGCCCATGTTCAATACCTGAAATAACGCACAACCATCACAGGCCAAAGATATTTGGCCTGTCCCCCCTGTCATCGCCAAAGCTGATTCTCTTCCCCCGCGCCACCTTTTGGTCGGTGATCTTCAGGTGTCTGTCCCCGTAAGGTTTCTTCTGCCCATGTTCTGGTCGTCGCTTTCTGATGTCTGTCCTCATTTTCTGATGTCGTCCTTATAAGGTTTCCTGACGTCTGTCCTTACAAGGTTTCTCAACATACTCGAGCGCTCAAGTGCCTGTCCTTACACCACCCTTTCCCCAAGCCACTACCCTTTCCCGGTGACACAAGCTATCTGGTGCCTGTCCTTGCAACGTGCTATGTTATACGGGACATCTGATTCACACCGGCAGATTGATGCCATGAAAAACCTTAATGCAAGATTAACTTCGGATCATCCCATGAAAAGTGAACTTTACCTGCGGGCATTAGAACGTCAGGATCTACGTTTTATTCACAATCTTAATAATAATAGAAATATCATGTCGTACTGGTTTGAAGAACCATATGAATCTTTTGATGAGCTTGAGGAGTTGTATAACAAACATATTCACGACAATGCAGAAAGACGCTTCGTCGTAGAAAATGAGAACAAACAGCTGATTGGTCTCGTTGAGTTAATTGAGATTAACTACATTCACAGAAGTGCTGAGTTTCAGATCATTATCACCCCTGAATATCAGGGAAGAGGTTATGCCTTGGATCTGATCAATAAAGCATTGGATTACTCCTTTACCATTCTCAATCTGCACAAGATTTATCTGCATGTGGCTATCGACAATGAAGTGGCGCTCTATTTGTATCGTAAAGCGGGTTTTGTTGAAGAAGGGCATCTGATTGAAGAGTTCTTTATTAACGGGCGCTATCAGGATGTCAAACGCATGTATATCTTACAACATGATTATTTGAAGAAGACCAAATCACTCTCAGATAAATTAAAATAAGTCATCAGCAGTGAAGTAGAGACGCCATATGTTTAGAGTCGTGTATGCATGGTATGTGCGGAGCGAAAAATGGACAAATATCAAAATGTATGGCGTTCGACCACCAAAAATCAAGAGAGCAAAAATGCCCGCTCACGTCCGATACAACACTTTGATGACGTGCCACCCAAATTTAGTTTTGACGATCTGAGGTTTGAGAACTTCCCCCCGGAAACAAGCTTTGTCAAACGCGGGAACCATCTGTCCCTGACGAAACTCCCCCAAATCACCGCCTTTCTTACCGGAAGGGCATAAAGAATATTTTCGAGCAAGCGTTTGAAATTTAGCGCCTTTTTTCAGTTGCTGTAGGATATCTTCAGCCTGATTCTGATGTTTTACCAGAATATGTAACGCTGCTGCTGTTCTTGCCATAAAAATCGCCTCCCCCGTTTAAAGGACGCGAAGTTTAACGAACTTCATCAATGAAGTCATCATCAATCCTTAGCGACTGTCCTTCCTGCTTATTCTTCCTGTTGATTGCCTTATAATTTCTGATGGAACTCTTCTATCGCACTCACGACTTTTTTCGCACCTTCCTGAATATCAGCCATGACCACACCGGCATCATTCGACAGATGCAAACCGTCTTTCGCTCTCTGCTGCCCATTTTCAATCAGCCCGACAGCACGTTCCGTCAGCTTTTGGTTTTTTGACACCACATCCACGATTTCAGCAGTCGTTTTACTGGTCCGTAAGGCCAGTTCCCTGACTTCATCGGCGACGACAGCAAAACCACGCCCCTGATCACCAGCTCTGGCTGCCTCGATCGCAGCATTCAGGGCAAGCAAATTCGTTTGATCCGCGATACCGCTGATGTTACCGACCAAATCACTGACCTTTTTGGAAAGCTCATCCAGATCCTTAATCCCTTGGCTGGCATGGATCATCTGTTGTTCGAGTTCTTCCATCGTCCGAATCGTATCCTGAACGACACCCTGACCATTCGCAGCTTGCGTATCCGTCAACCGTGAGGTTTCATAAGCAATACTGGCAGCTTCGGAAATCGCCTGTTCCCGCAACATCTGTTCGGTAATCACAGAAGCAAATTTCACCACTTTATATAACTCGCCATGGTTGTTGTGAATCGGGTTATAAGAGGCTTCCAACCACACAGTATTGCCATGTTTATCAATCCGTTTGAATCGATCCGAGATAAAATTTCCCCGCTTCAACTCACGCCAAAAGTCTTCATATTCAGGAGAGTTATAGAGCTCTGGTTCACAAAAAATACGGTGATGTTTACCGATGATTTGTTCTTTTTTATACCCCATCGTGCGCAGAAAATTATCATTTGCCGTCAACACATGCCCGTTAAGATCAAATTCAATGACAGCGGTTGAACGCAGCAATGCGGCAATCATATCTTCATGCTCCCTTGAAGCACGAATCGTTTGTGTCAGTTCCGAAGCATAAAGTAAAAAGTATTGTAGCTGCTTAGCTGTATCGTAGATTGGCTGTAAAATGGCCCGTAACCAAGATTCTTCACCATTGCCTTTTTGCAGTTGTAGCGCGCCATTCCAGTGCTTGCCTTCCTTCAGGGCACTATTCAAACGCTGATAATGTCCGGTCGAACGCTCTTTCGGTGGCACCATATCGGTGAGTTTACATCCTTCAATATTGTGTGACTCGTACTTCATCTCTTTACAAAAAAGCGAATTGACCGAACTCACCATGCCAGATGGAGTCAGTTTTATGGTTAACATCTCTTTGCCAAGGCTGTCATGCATCTGTTTGATCATATGAAGCTCTTTCTTCAAAGCTTCATTCTCTTTGATAAGGGAACGGTTAAAAAACATGAAGGATACCTCTTTCTCAACACCAATAGACAAGACTCCTTTTATCATAGTAGACATTTTTCATATCGACACAGTTATACAAATGTTACAGCGTGTTAAAAGTTATCAAATCATAAAGATAGCAAGCCTACAAAATGCTGAGGACACATCACGATAGGTTGATACAACCACTGCTCTCCTATCACGAAATCGCGGCTAAAACGGCCGGAACAATCGATAAACTGCCATTTTGCAGTATGCTTATGAGTAAGTGTATGATATTTGCAATTACACTTGGATGTGATGTGGGTTCCGGGACGAAACCCGAGAGGTAACTCAACTTACCAGTGAAACTCGCATCTTAGCGCCATTTAAGTATATTATTGGCGTAAGTATTTTTTAAGGTAACTCGTCATGGCGAAAACCGTTAGTAAAGCCAATCAATCGCAAGGGATGTTGATGTTTACACTCAATCTGAAACGTCAGCTGTTTGCAATTGGCACCTTAAAGATTCGAGAAATTGTGTCCTATCAGCCAATGACACAGATCCCGTATTCTCATCGTAATGTTGTCGGCACGGTCACAATTCGTAATATGACCATTCCCGTGATTGATATGGCTGCGGCAATTGGTTTCCGACCCATTCCGCCGGAGGAATATCAGAATTGTTATTTGATCGTCACTGATTGCTTGCGTACCGTTGTTGCATTTATGGTTCGGACGATTGAAAAAATCATTGAATGTGACTGGCGTTCAATTGAGTCGGCTCCGTCAACAGCCGGACATCATATCTTTGTTACCGGCATCACCCGTTACCAAGACAATATCGTCCAAATGCTGGATGTTGAATTGCTTCTGTCAAAAATATATCCGCATTATGAATCGACCAAAATCCCGATCCTGACTGACGTGGAACGAGAAAAACTCAAATCCTTTAATATATTACTCGTCGATGATTCCAGTCTGGCCCGCAAACAGCTGGCTGATGCACTGGATGGCATCAATATTCCATATGAAATTTGCAGAAACGGTGCAGAAGGTCTGCAATTGATGCGTAAACGGGCGGAACAAGGCTCCCCGATCGATATTCTGGTCAGCGATATTGAAATGCCGGGGCTTGACGGCTATGAGTTAGCATTCGAAATCCAAAATGATGATACGCTAAACCACGCTTATATTATCCTCCATACTTCTCTTTCCAGTGAAATCTGTGTTGATCGTGCCCGTCAAGTCGGTGCCCATCAAGCCCTGGAAAAGTTTCACGCAACGGAGTTAGTCGAAGCCATGCTGCGCGGAGCAACGAAATTGCAAGAGCGTGCTTTTAGTAGCTAATCATTTTAGTCGCGGATCATTTTAGCCACGAATCAATAGCAGTTAATGGTTGCGTTTATTGGTGGATAAATTGAGTGAGTAGGTATTGATTGATTCATTCATAAAAACGGCCGGTCCACACGTCAATCGCGTATGAATTGGAATTGCTCAGCAATCCATACGCGATTCTTTATATCAACTCAATAATATGAATAAACGGATGTGAAAGCACGGGGCAAAATCGCATCAGGCACTGAATGAGTCAAGATTAAAACTGATACCCAGTTGATAATCTGCTTCATCTTTAGACTGATATTCTTTATTTTCGCTACAGACCTGAGGATGTCCTTGTCCGTCAGCTTTCACCAAACTCACCCAATGGCGCAAGCCTAACGTTGCATGACTTTCTGAAGCGACGGAGTTTAAGTGGGTGTAAGTTTCCAACTGAATATCGTCAACTAAAACCAGCTCCGGCATTCCTGTTCCTTTACTATTGCCCAATGTCACTTCAACATGACATCCATCACCATTACGGAACAAAATGGCTTCTGGGCCATTGCGGTCACCGAGATAGGCAACGAAATGTTGCGGATAACGCAGCCCGGTATGACGCCCGTCGTGAAAATAAGCCGTCAGATGACGGTAATCAATCACATACCCGGTCACATCACTATGTGATCCTTCATGCAACGGGAAAAGCTGGTCCAGTAACTGCTTCGCCTGAAGCTGCTTCTCTTGTGTCTGTTCTGCTCCTAACGATTCCACGGACATGACCATTTCAGTAATAAATTGACCCGATTGTTGCTCATATGACGAGTCATTTGATTTTAACGCACGATCCGTCTCTAACGAATTTTGTAACATTGGCATATTCATGTATGCATCCCCTTTGCAGCAAACTCTCTCCGTTTCACATTTTCCGTTTCACAAAGTCACACCATCGAATATTCTTTATTGGCTGTATCGTGATTTTGCTTACTTTTTAGACTAATCTATTTTTATACATAATTTCACAACAAAAATTTTACAGTGTGAATTTTACAAATGACCGCATCTAAAAGCTTAATCCGACAGTCTCACTTTCTTGGTACCAAGGTCAGGAATTTGAGGAAACGTAATCATCTGACAATGGAAGATTTGTCATCTCGCTGCATTCGCCTCAATCCGGAATATGCACCTTCGGTGTCTTATCTCTCGATGATTGAACGGGGAAAACGGGTCCCAAGCTTTGAGATGCTGGCAGTGATCGCTGAAGTCTTTCAAAAAAGTCCCCAGTGGTTTCTCGACGATCAACCGGAACAGATCGACATCACGCCGGATAAAGGCAGTCGGGGCGGCATCAGCGGGATGGCATTAGAACCCAGCTTTTTGTTTTCACAAGATATTCTTCAGATTGCGATCCCGGAGATGTTGTCGCAAACAGGCATTACCGGCCGTCAGTTTGCTCAACTCCTCATTCGGGCGCATCAGGAAAGTCTGCAAAATCATTTTCCGGATTTGGAGCGCGCAGCAGAAAATATCGGGCTCAAAAAGTTGAATCTGACGGTTGAAGATCTAACGGATATTGCCAGACATTTAGGCCTCGGAATTCATTGGTTTTCGCAAGCCTCGCAAGAGGTTCAGGATGAATTGGGTCTCTCCGCCAGACAATTAATCACGTCTTACTTTGAACCACCGAACAAAATTTATCTCAATGACGTGATGAAGCATCACCCGACTCGCCTCAAGTATGATCTGGCGGTCTACATCGGCCACAATATTCTGCACAGCAAAGATGGCTGTAAAACCGTTCTCTCAATCGGCCATACCAGCAGTTGGGAAGATGTAGCAAATCCACAGACCAGCTATGAACTCAACTCAAAAGATATTTTACAAGCTTGGCGGGACTTCGAATCAAGCTTTTTTGCCGGCGCGCTACTCTGCCCGAAAGTTCCTTTCCGGCAACTGCTGGATCGCAATGGCTATGAAATCAGCGTCCATCAAAAAGTCGGGGTTTCTCCATCCGTCGCAATGCGTAGAATGACGGTGGTCTCTCCCTATCCATACTGGCATTACTTTGATGCCTATGGAGAAGGAAAGCTGAAAGCCGTCTACCGTGGCAACGGTATCCCGCTCCCTTGGGGCAATATGAGGACAGTCAACGACCCTTGCCAGCACTGGGCCGTATTTCGCCAATTGAAACATCCGCAGTCATCCAGCTCTGCTCAGATTTCCTTGCTCAATGTCGGAGATGAGCCTCGAATCTACTGTTGTGAGTCACTGAATCTTGTGGATCCTGCGGGTAACAATCGCGTGCTATGCGCCGGCATTGATCTGAATCCGGCGATCAATGCTCAAGGAGGCGATGCACAACAAATGGCGATGGAACTCAAAGAGTCTTGTGTCAGAAATGGCGGGATGTCCGCCATACCGTCAGTAATTCAGAATGAGCTGACGACGCTTGCCAAAATACTCAATATCAAGTGGATAGAACGCGGTATCGTCAACGATGCCCGGCTCATTTGCCCCAGAGGCAGTGTCTGTCCCCGTAAGCCAAGCTGTTACGACTCAGCAAACACGGCCCCCGGGGACATTATCGTCACGGATCGATAATCCGCTCGGGGGACAGTCGATTGTTCTGAGTGTCAAAGGAATTAGGATGCGTATTTTTCGTCATACATTTCATTATCAGCATGATGAATCATTTCGTTAACGCTCTGCATTTCTGGCCGGTAGCAGGTATAACCGACACTGATGCCCACCTGTATTGCGAGCTCACCACAGATCACCGGAGTCACGCTAACCGCGTGACGTACCCGATCCATAATTTTCCGCAAGTCTTCCCCCTTTTCTCCCCCTTTGAGCAAGACTAAGAATTCGTCACCGCCAATCCGTGCAGCACAATCGTTGTCCCGAATCGCATTTTCAATCCGCCGGGCACACTCCACCAACACCAGATCCCCCACATTATGCCCATAGGTATCATTAATCGTTTTGAATTTATTGACATCAATACACAAAAGGGCAAAACCGATCGGCTGTTTGGCTCGTTTTTCCCGTTCGAAATACCGGTTCAGTTCATTCATAAAATAACGACGATTTGGCAGATGAGTGAGCTCATCATACAAAGAGAGGCGGCTCGATTTATCGTAAAGACGATAAATCACCAGAAAAGAAGCAATGAGGCATATCAAGAGCAGATAGCCAATCACCCGCACAATATTGGTCTGAAACCAAGGGACTTGATCAAGGATATTCACATTGTCCTGTTCCGCAATTGCGATACTCCAGGAACCATGCGGAAAATAGATCATTTCCTGGGCAAAAGCATGCTTGAAAACATCAGGTTGTCCCCAGAACACCGGGCCCTGCTCTCCCGAACTGTCTTTCCCGCGGATCGCAATGTCATAACCGGGCAGAACCTTATCGACCTCAAGGGACTGAAGCAAACTATCGATATCAATGTCGACACTAATCACGCCCCAATAAAATTGATTGTATGGCGGGTCAAGAAAAACCGGACAACGTGCAATAATGACCTGTTCGCCTTCTCCTCGTGTTATCGGACCGGCAATAAAAATTTCTTTCAGTTCATGGGCTTGTTTTACGGTTGCCCACTGTTCAGGTATCGTCCGAAAGTCCAGCCCAGCAACATTGTTATCTTCTTCCAGCGGGTAGACATATTCAATAATATCATTGGGTGCAAGACTGAGTGATCGAATGTATTTTCCTTGTTCCATGATGCGCTGAGAGACTTTTTCCCAACTCTCTGCCACCGTACTGGCATTCACAGTCGTCAACGTTGACAGGCTTTTCGCTACATAGATATCGGCCAGAATTGTTGCTTCCAGCTTAAATCGAATAATCGAAAGTTCCTCCGTTGTCCGGCTTTGAATTTCTTGACGCATCACCTCTTGATGACGCTGGAAAATAAACTCAACCAACACAATCAAAATACAGGCAAGTAAAACCAGAAAACCAATCACTGTCCATTTTTTGAACAGAACGTCGCGCATATGCTCCTCTCCCGTGAGGGACTGGTATGAATATGTTACATTCCTCCAGCCATGAAATGATCACTGACGTGATCAGTCGACAAAAAGAGCACTCTGACATTAAAAATTTATTAAAATCAAACTGTTCATATCAGAATAACTACTTCTAGTCAGTAAGAACGCCCCACTAGTGATTTTGTTGTAAATAAATGCAATATAAAACAAGCGCAAACCTGATTTATTTTTTATTTAAAATATCAAGAATCACGATGCAGAAGTACCGCAACAGCCGTCCAATACGATAATTTCACAGACTTATTGCACTGCGCTAACATAGCTGATTCTACGATTGCATAAGTTTTATAAATCATCCTCTGTAGACTGGGTCGACGTATGTTAAATAAATGTGGCATCGCTTCAATTTTATTCATCATATTTACCTTTCAGTGCATTGCGACACCCAATACGCAGTTGGCAACACCAGCGGCAAACGAAGCGACAACATTTCCCCCCAGTTTTCAGGATTCAGCGGATCAAATCGCGGCGTATTATGAACAGCGCCTCTATACACTCCCGGCTTTCAAAGCGGGCCATTATGCACTCCGGATGTACCGACAAACATTAGATAACAAGTACGCCGCCGGCATTTGGCAGGACATGGCCCGAGTGGCTAGTTCCCTGAACCACTTTGCTCATGATGTCGCGACACCAGAAGCCATTTATCTCTATTCACAACAGCGTCTGTCCTCGTATCAGGGGAGCCAAGGCGAACGCTCTCGGCTACGGTATGCCGTCACCAAACATCATCCGGAATATCTTTATTTAGGCGTCGATTTACTCGGTGCAATGGCTCGGGCCGATGAGTATGGGCTGAAGCACAAAAATGATAAGCAACTCCGTCAGATTCTACGTCGCTATGATTTCAGTCTATACGCCACCGATCCACAAATGATCAAGGCATGGGCAGCCCAATTAGCCAATCAAGTATTCTGGCTCAAACAATTGGGGGAACAGGATGTTGTGCAAGCGTTTATACAAACATTTCGCAAAACATATCCGGATGATCAGGACACAGCCCTGTCCAAGCAGCAGTATGAGAATAAGATTTATGGCATGACACACATCATCATTGCGGCTTCAGGTTATTATCAACATAAAGTGTCAGCGGCAGATTATCAGTGGATTTACCACTATTTTCGCACCAATATCGAAACAATTATTGCGCGGTCAAAACCGGATGTCATCGCAGAAGTCGGGCTGAGTTTTTTGCTTGCGGGACTTGATCAGGATCCGGTTGTCACCCAGACCAGACAAGCAATTCAGGAAGCGATTCCGCCATTAAAGCAGATGATTCCTTCGGAGGAGGAGAATTTTAATCTGGCGGAAGGAGAGCATCGTAACCTGCTCGCGATCATGCTGCTGGGATGGCAAAAGCCTCATGCAGCACCTAAGTATCCTCAGCATCTGGAAATATTCAGCAATATACCGTACGGGCTTGAGCCAAGACAAAGTGCAGCGAATTAATTCAATCCGGTTACCGTTATGACCATACCAATCAACCGGACAGGCGGTGTCTGTCGCTCGGTCTAACCGCGCAGGCAGGTCTGAAAATAGCTGACTTCATTGTTGGCAAGCCGATAGACCGTCGCCGGCTTTCCGCCACGCCCGCGACCTTTACTCGGGTCAGCAATTTTATTTGTGCTCACAATGACTTCCGAGTTAATCAATCGTCGTTTAATCGTCATCCGGTTCACTTCAACCCCGAACTTCGCATAAGCATCGATAATTTCTGCAACCAAAAACTCTTTTTCCAGAAAAAACAGCACAACAGACGTATATTCGACGGCCGCCCGTAATTTGGTCCAGGCATGCTGGATCTGAGCTGCATGATCAAAAGCCAGTGTCATCTGTCCTTG
Source organism: Vibrio rhizosphaerae (assembly GCF_024347095.1). Lineage (NCBI taxonomy): Bacteria > Pseudomonadati > Pseudomonadota > Gammaproteobacteria > Vibrionales > Vibrionaceae > Vibrio > Vibrio rhizosphaerae. Next base: position 931,545 of record NZ_AP024904.1, read on the forward strand.
TATAATAAGATTTAAATCAAACCAGTCGAGACGATTGCGATCCATTCCGGCCGCTTCAATTTGCCGGATATTCGACGCATTCAGCAAAGCATAGTGGGAAATACTGACACTCCAGCCATTCGGGTTACGTTTCGGATTGCCGTCAACCAACGGATCACTGATAAAATTAGGATAAGTATGTACTTTTTGCCGACAAATCCGGCGACGTGCTGCTTCGAAATCTTCATCGGCCGGCTCTCCACCGCGATCGGTGAAATCTTCGTCGTACACCCAACCTCCAGGAATCGCCCACATGCCAAAATCCGGACGCTCTGGATTATTCCGTTTCACCAGTAAAACTTGAATGCCGTCATCAGATAAACGAAGACAGATCATATCGATAGTTACAATCATAAAAGCAGTTTTCCCAATACAACACTTCGCCCATTCTATGGAATGACAACATCATTGGTCAAACTTAATCACAGAATGTTACGAACTTAATTGCTAATTTCAATCCGAAAATAATCTGAGAATAAATAGTATTTTATAGCCCAAGAATAAGATTCATCAGATATTCGCATTCATGTACTATAGACTAATGATTGACAAATGCACGCGTCTCATTTAATGTCCGCCTTAGGTTAGGCACACAATGTTACTAACATAGATGATGTTACTAACATAGGATCGTGAGGATGGCTCCATGAACAATCATCTTTTTTCTAAACATATCATCCAAAGTCTGTTGGATTTAGATGCATATAAAATCAATATGATGCAGGCCATCCATACCTTTTATCCTAACATCGAGGTCCGTTACGAGCTGACCGTCCGTTCAGAAGAAGATATCAGTGGATTACTCCCGGAAATTCGGAAAGAGGTAGAACAGCTGTCGGCGTTGCGCTTTTCTCAAGCGGAAATCAACTATCTGAAAAAAAGTTCTCCCCATCTTAAACCTGCATTTCTGCACGCACTCCGTTACTTTCAGTTCCAACCTGAGCAACAGGTCGAGTTCGGTGTTATCCACCAAGGGTCAAAGCGTCAACTGCGAGTGGGGATTCAAGGAACATGGCGCGATACCATTTTGTATGAAACCATGATTATGGCCATCATTTCAGAAGTCAGAAGTCGGTATAGCTGGCAAGACGTTCCCGCTGATTTACCCCGTCAGATTCTGCATCATAAACTGACCACACTCAAACGTGAGCTGGCCGAACGCGGCATTCATAACTTTAAACTCACAGAGATGGGCACGCGACGTCGTTTCTCTGCACAGATACAAGAACAAGTGATGGCCGAGTTAAAGCAAGAGATCCCTGAGCTGTTGCTCGGTACGAGCAACTATCACTTTGCGCGAAAATTTGACCTGAAACCGATTGGGACCATCGCACATGAATGGTTTATGGGTCATCAGGCTTTGGTCAATCCGGGAGATTCACAGCGTGTTGCACTGGAACAGTGGCTGACAGCATTCGATGGTCAACTGTCGATTGCCCCCACTGATACACTCAATATCGATGCTTTTCTGAATGATTTTAATATGCATTTAGCAAAAGCGTATGATGGTGTCCGTCACGATTCCGGCTGCCCTTTCACGTGGGGTGAAAAGATGATTGCGCATTATGAAAAACTGGGCATCGATCCACGGACAAAACTCTTTATTTTCTCCGATAGCCTCGACTTTGATCAAGCAATGGAACTGTGTGAGTATTTTGCCGGACGCGCTCAGATTTCTTTCGGTATCGGTACATTTCTGACTAACGATCTCGACGGCTGGCAAAACAAATACGGTCAGCACTATAAACCGCTATCCATTGTCATCAAACTGGCTGAGTGTCATGGCCGCCCCGTAGCGAAGATCAGTGACGAGCCGGAAAAAGCCATGTGTGAAGATGCAGTCTTTCTTGCCAACTTGAAGCAACAGTTCAATATCGATTTCGATATTGATCAGCTCATCGCAACACTGAAAGCAATGAAACACAGCCAACGCAAATATATTGCAGCTGCCTGAACCACAGTATCTGGTTCAGGTCACTCAGTTTAATCATCAACAAGTGGTTCTATAAACCAGCGCCAGTGTATCCATCACCATGACGAAGTTTAGTCAATTGCCTATTTGGCGATATCAAGTAAAGAATCACAAAACGTTGACCCGGTATTAATCTGGGTATGTCGACTCCAATTGACGACAACCCTTTAGTTCATCGGTAACTTTAATCCGACGAGTTGAACCTGCCAGTCTCGAACCCGGGCAACAACCCAAGTTAATCCCTGCCAGTGAAAAAAATCGCCCTGTTCAGGCATATCTCCGAGTTGCTGATAAACTAGCATTTCTAGTGTCATATCTTCTGGATAGCCACTGACATCCAATCCGTAATATAAACCGATATCAGCTATCGCCACTTTCGCCTCAAGAAAAAAATCGCCCAAAAGCCGACCAACGATATCAACACGCATCTATCCTCCTTGATTTATATTATGGTATGTGGACTTGATCTGATGATTCGGTTCAAAGCACCTCACTTTGTCAGGGATTTTTCATCACTGACAAGATTTAATATTATGAAATCAATTGCATTTCGGCAAATTTGAACAGATCATCTCCCCGATCAATGACAAAAATTGCCACAGCGATACAAGAACGGGGGCTTCATATCAATAAACAAGGTAATATGCCCAAGCAAGAATCTGCTCGGGCAATTGACTGACGTTACCAGTAGCGTATAGCAATCAGCCTTGGTTTAGACGCGCTTCAAGTGATTCTGTACCGGCACTTTCAGGCTCTAATTTGAGGGTTTGAGTCGGGTAAGCAATATCAGCACCGTGATGGTGGATGATGTCCATGACTTTTAACAGCACATCCTGTTTCACTTCATGATAACGCATCCAGTTAACGGTTTTCGTGAAGGTGTAGATGAAGAAGTCTAACGATGAAGCACCAAAAGAATCAAAGTTCACAATCAGTGTCTGGGTCGCATCAATATCTGTATGTCCCTCTAACATCTCTCGTACATCTGCGACAATCGCAGCGACCTTCTCAGAATCGCCATATCGTAGACCAATCACTTCATAGATACGTCGGTTAAGCATTCGGGACGGGTTTTCAACCACAATGCTACTAAACACCGAATTCGGCACATAAAGCGGACGTTTGTCAAACGTGCGAATCACCGTCATCCGCCAACCAATCCGTTCAACCGTTCCCTCAATGGCACGATCCGGTGAACGAATCCAGTCGCCCACTTTGAAAGGACGATCAAAATAAATCATCATCCCGCCGAAAAAATTTGACAGCAGATCTTTCGCAGCAAAACCGACCACTAAACCACCGACACCACCAAATGTCAGTAATCCGGACAAACTGAGTCCAAATGTCTGCATGACCGACAACAGGCCGACCACGAATACCAGCAACTTGACGACTTTGGAGATTGCCTGAACGGTTGTTTTATCTTTGTCTTTCGTCTGCAATATATAATTTTCTATATTGTCGACCAACCGGATTAACGTCCAGACAAAACAACAGACCAGCAGAACTAATTTGAGTGTTTCCAGCCAATCCAATCGACTTTTGCTCAGATCTTCAAGCAACAACCCAAGGGAAATCATCGCTGGCCAGAGCCAGATCAATACACTAATCGGTGAGCGCAATGCATGCAGTAAGAGATCATCCCAACGGACTTTCGTTTTTTCGGTAATTTGATTTAAGTGGCGGTAGAGGAAACGCCATAGCATCCAGGCAACAAAACTGGCTAACGTAATAAAAAGCACATTCGTGTCTTCTCTTTGCCAGATAGGGGATGAAAGAATATCGGTAATCCATGAATTCATAGTTGGCAGTCAGTTTTCAAGATCAATGCGTTGAACGCTAGCAAAAAATATCGCATATCACCAGCCCCAAACCACATCATCGACACGATTCTGACCAAGCCTGATCACATTGCTTAAAAACAGACTAATCGCCGCTGGTAAATCCTTCGGCGAAAGAGCTTCTGGTGTTTACCCGACGCCAGGCGTTGTCGGGCTTTTCCAGTGTGTGTTCATAACCTTTTTTGATCAAAACCTGAACCGGTTGACTCGGTTCAACTCGTTTTAACTGAGGAGAAGCGGTCGTCCCACTGATCTGATAGATATTTTCCCGGCCACCACTGTTAAACTGAACTTGTTTGCCATCAAAATCAAACTTGGTGGTAATCAGGTGATTATTTCGATAAACCCCACGCTCACTGAATGTAATCACTTCTCGCCGATCATTCATGACTTGCGTTTCCAACCAAGCACCATAGATCTTCTTGGGACTGGTATAATCTTGATAACTCATATAAATCAACACTGCGCTACAGCCAATCAGCAATAGTCCCAGCACTGCCAACAACGATTTCATGGTGTGCTCCTTATAGCAAATTCAGGGACGATTGATCTTCAAGGATAATCATCGTCAGGCCCTCGTCCATTGGAACAAATTCTGAGCATGGACACAATCCAGAACGATGACATATCCTCTAAAAATTGACCTCTACCAAACGAATAGCGCAGTCTTCATTCCCCGGTCAGACACGCAGTGTCATTTCAATTAATAAGTCTCAAATTGGCCGCTGTTGTAATCATTGATCGCTTGTTCAATTTCAGCATATGAATTCATCACAAACGGACCATAATGTACCACAGGTTCATGAATCGGTTCCCCCGCAAGAATCAACATCCCACTGTCAGGCGTATTGGATTGAGCCATGATACAGTCACCCTGAGTCAGTAAAGCAAACTCCCCGGCTTTGACAGCACGAGAGCTCAGTTGAACTTCACCCCGATAAACGTAGATCATCGCCTGATGCTGTTGCGGGATATTGAGATTCAGCGATTGTTCTAAGTTCGCCCGCCAGTCTGCAACAAGCAACGGAACACCCGTTTGCATTAAAGGACCACGCAACATCTGGCCTGCCACTTCAGCCTGACCCGCAAGCACTCTTAACAGCCCTGTGTCGTCATGCGTATATTCGGTAATGACTTCTGGCTGAAAGTCATGATATTGAGCCGGTTGCATCTTATTTTTCGCTGGCTGGTTGATCCAAATCTGAAAGCCATGCAGGGAACCATCTTCCATCATGGGCATTTCACTATGAATGACACCCCGCCCGGCGGCCATCCATTGTGCACCACCGGAACGAAGCTCTCCGACATTCCCCATATGGTCTCGATGTTGAAAATGGCCTTGCATCATGTAAGTCAGCGTCTCGATTCCCCGATGCGGATGGGGCGGAAAACCACCGACATAATCAGCCCGTTCATCGGATTTGAGCTCATCAAGCATCAGAAATGGTGAAAACTGTTTGTGGTTGAAACCGGCGACACGACGAATTTTAACACCATCGCCGTCAGAAGTCGGTTGAGCCGGGATAATTTGGTGAATCTGTCGTACGTTTGACATAGCTACTCTCCGGTTATTGTTCAAATGACAAACAGATTCTAAAAAACTCAACCGCCAATGATGAGAAGGTGCATTCGAGCCTCTTCATCAAAAAATTTGAAGCAGGTCTAAGTTTATACGGTAAATTTCCCCAGAACTTGAGAGAGATGCTGATGGAGCTCATCTAGCTTACGGCAAGCCTGATCAACTTCTGACGATTCTTCAACACTCTCCTGAGACTGTGCTTCAATGACGCTAATTTCTTCCTGAATATGTTGTGCCATCTTACTCTGTTCTACGATGACAGCAGCGATTTGCGTGGTCCTTTCCGTAACATGATCCATTGACATCATCATGTCATCAATTGCTCGCTGAGTTTCCTCACTCGCCTGTTTCGTCACGGATGCTCTCTCTGTCGCCTGTTTCATAATCTGGACAGCATCACGGACACTCTTTTCTAGGTTGGAGATCATTTCATTGACATCTTCAGTACAGCTTTGCGTTTTATTTGCCAATCCTCGGACTTCATCGGCAACGACAGCAAATCCACGTCCGGAATCTCCGGCTCTGGCAGCTTCAATCGCAGCATTCAGCGCTAACAAATTCGTCTGCTCAGCAATACCACTGATGATCGTTAAAATTGAACTGATCTTGTTGGTGAATTCATCAATACGAGAGATGGCCGTCACGGCCTGATCAACACTTTCATCCAATAACCCGATACTCTGCTGCGTGGTCCCGACCTGATGACGTCCCTCACTGGCAGACTGACCCGCCTTTTCTGTGGAACCGGCCACCTCAGAAGTCCGCAGGGAAACATCCTGAATCGCAGCACTCATTTCCTGACTGGAAATCGACACATCTCGCATAGATACCACTTGCTTTTCAGCAGTCAGACAAGCTTTACGTGACATTTCCCCTAACGATGATACATGGATATTGTTCTGTTCAGCATTGCTGATAATCTGTTTCACCAGTTCGTGAAGCTCACTCATAAACTGGTCAAGATAAGCAGCCAGTTCACCCAGTTCGTCACGACGATCTAATTTCAACCGTTGTGTGAGATCGCCGCCTCCTTTTGCCAAAGCTTGGATTTGCCGGGTAATATTTTTCAAATCACCGGTAATCAATAGTGGGAAAAACCAGATAATCCCCAGACAGATCAGTAAAGAAAAACCAACTAACCATAACTGGCCCGTCCGATAATTTTGATGCATTTCTTCCAGTTGCTCAGTCCGCTCATCAGCGTTGAAGACAACAATATCGGTAATCAATTCTAGGTAATGTTGAGTCTTTTGAAATAAATCAAACCCTTCATTAAATGATAAACCCATGGCTGTACTGCGTCCGGCCCGGGTATTTGAACTCCTCTCCTGCTCAATTCTTTTTGTCACTTTGACCCATTCAGGATAAGTCGCCCAGAATTGCTCAATCAGTTGTTTCATCTCTGCATTCAATTGAAATGATTTGAGTTTCTCCATGCTCTGACTGGCACTTGTAATACTATCTTGATGCATTTTCTGCATCAGCTGATACTGATCACTTTTAACCGGCAGGGTCAACATACTTCGCTCGGCGACCCAAGCTTGATACAGATCTCGATTCGCTAACTGCACCATGCTAAGCGCCGGAATTTCATGGCGGGTCACAATAGTAATCGCTTCAGACTGCAATCCTTCCGAGTACAAACTTCTACCCGACAACGTTAGGACCAGTAACATGACAAAAATCAACGGAATACATAACTTCCAACGAATTCCCAAATTTTTAAAATAATTCATCAATTTCTCCTAAACAGTCCACCTCACCTGCCCTGATAATGGACAAGAGAGGTGCTACTGACTGTTGCTTGTCTGATGATTATGATTATTATTGGTAAGAGCAGATGACCTGCTTGATGACGAAATATAAGATGATCATTTACTGATCTTCATACTCATCAAGATTAATCCCGATGGTAAGCGCTCCTATCGTTTTCCCCTGAGCATCAATGACGGGGACAGAAACCTGAACCAGATAACTCAGAACGCTGTCATCATATTCCACTTCGCCAATATAGGTTTTACCTTGACCACCATTGAATGACTGAATGAACTTCGCTTCATCTCCCTGCCAATAGTCAGAGGTCTTGTTGCTCATAGCAACATTAGCACCTTGATTATCCATCAGGAAAAGCTCAACAAGGAAAGGCATACTCTTTTCAAGTTCCAGCAACCTTTGCGCCGCTTTATTACTCATGATAGACGACATAAAATCATCAACATCTGATGTGTTTCTCCATGTCTCATCCCTTTTTTTGATGTCATCCAAAGAGACGTCCTGAGCATTTTGTGCTGTTACTGCCTCAACCAGAACCGGATCTTTCCCCCAACTTTCCAACTGAGGAATCAATTCTTTCAAACTCTCAGGCGCACCTTCAGCGTGGACAGACGTTAGTGGTAGTAGTGAAATCAATGACAGCAGTACGGTAAAAAATATCGATGACAAATGACGAATCATATTCGGAGTCCTTATCACAATTATTGCCTAGATATTGGACAATATAGCCAACGATAAAGAAATCAGACAAATTCCCTGAGGAAAAAAAACCGATCCGTGAGATCCATTACTGAATGGTTAAGATGACTGTCCTGTCAAGGTGGATGAAGAAGTCGTTCGGTTAGGATTCAAATGATAGTTCCGGTGACTGTCCTTTCAGGACAATACAGCGGCTAACATGTCTGTCCCGTCAATCTGTCCCGTTAAATAGGTAAGCTTAGACAACAGGCTAAAAGTGTCTGTCCCGGTAAAGAAAGGACAGACACTAAAAAGGGGCCGTAGCCCCTTATCGATCGGTATCGGCAAAAATTAGTTTTCGAAGTAATTTCGGATAGTTTGCAAATTGTCACCATGAGCTAACGCCAGAGACAGAAGAACTTTTGCCTTCTGAGGATTATAAACCCCAGAGCCAATGCCCTCTTGTTTTGGCGTCACGAATCCATTACCAGTACGAGTTGAGCGCACCACCGGAATCCCTTTATCCATCGTTTCTTGTACCGCTTCAAGCATCACATCTGACAGCGATCCGTTGCCGGTTCCGGCAATCACAATCCCTTTCGCACCGTCTTTGATTGCAGCATGGAGCAACGCCGGATCTTGATCCTGATAGCTATACAGGATTTTCACTTTTGGCAATTGTTTGACATGACTAATATCGAAATAAGGCTTATCAACTGGCTTGGTTGGTTCATAGTAGAAATGCGGTTCACCACTTAAGAATGCACCCAGATACCCTTGTTCTGTTGCTTTGAATGTATCCAGCATCGTTGAATTGGTTTTGGTCGTATAAAATGCAGAGCCGATCCGGTCATTCAGCACAACCATTGCACCACGATGTTTCGCATCATCGTCTGACGCCAATCGGACAGCTTCTAACAAGTTCATACCCCCGTCAGCACTAATCGCAGTCGCCGGACGCATTGCACCAACGATGACAACCGGTTTGTCGCTTTTCACCGTCAAATCAAGGAAAAACGCGGTTTCCTCGAGGGTATCCGTCCCATGAGTCACCACAACACCACTGGTTTTAGCATCAGCCAGTTGCAGATTAATGGCTCTACTCAGTTTCAATAAAATATTCTGATTAATATTATTACTGTCTGTGTTTGCGATTTGCTCACCCACTACATGAGCAAAATCTTTTAATTCAGGTACAGCAGAAATTAACAGGTCGACACCAATCTTTCCGGCCTGATAGTCTGTTGTATCCATATTTGATTCAGAACTTCCCGCAATCGTTCCTCCAGTTGCGTAAATTTTGACGGTCGGTTTATCCGCGTTTGCAAAAGCAACAAAAGAGGTACAGAGCATCAACGCAGCCATCGTTTTGGATAGATATTTTTTATTCATTTCATTTACCTTTTAATTCATTTCTATAATCTTTATCGCAATTAGTTTCGTTCTGAAACGAAAAATATGTAGAATATAGATAAAGGTAATGTCCTTATTCATCATTGTCCGTAAATATATGCCAAACATATGCATCAGCCGATATATTCAATACATCAGGCTTATCATGATGTTCCAAGACCAATTGCACCTAAATTGTGCAACATTTTTTCCCCGAAAAACCAGACAAACTTCAAAATTAAAATATTTTCATTCGGTTGGCGAAATCAGCACCCTGTTTTAGATTTGATCTTTTATATACACCACTTTATTAAAATTTATCCATTTTCATACCGATCACTTGATTGACATCATTCGATGAAAACCATCAAATAAAGAATAAATCTTATCACTCTCTGAAAAAATATTTTCCGGTTATCACACCCTCACTATAAATTCAATTTAAATAATTGTAATAAATTCTTTCAGATTATATTTTATCCAAACCCGAATTACTGGAAAGCGCTTATCTGTTCAGAGTGATATAATGAATCTTATATTCACAATTCATAAGATAATAATTAATTATTCATTCACATTTATTTTTATATTTATCTACAAAACCGATTTCCCCCACACATAAAAAAACCGGATGACAGTTTCGATCATCCGGTTTCAGTATGTTTAAGATCTAATGAAATCTTAATTAAGCAGCATAGCTACTCGAATTCTTTTTCGGGCAGTTCCCTTCAATCAACATTTCATGCAGTAAACAAATCGCCTGATGATAATGTTTATCTTCGATACAGAACTGAACGTTCACATTTCGGAGTGATGAAAGCACAGCCATCGGTTGAATATTGCCCTGATTCAATGCAAGCATCCCATTTGCCAGCACTTCACAGGTATCCATTGAAGCACCGATCGCTGAAATTAACGCCACCATTTTGCCAGAAACAGATGCCGCCGGATAACGCTGTTCGACGCTTGCCAGCAGACGATTCAAACTATCACTTTGTCCGTGTAAATAGTAAGTCATCGAGTTGGCGTTCATCTCTTTGCCGATCAGATCGACTTTCGCTTCTGCAATCATTTCGGCCATTTCATAACTGACGGTATCCACCAATCCAACCATCGACTGATCAAATAAATGCAGCGCAAACACTTTATCGCGTCCGGCAATAATTTCCACCCGATGGTTATCCGGATCATGATCACCTGAAATCCGTGTTCCGGTATGTTCCGGTTCAAAGGTGTTTTTCACGATCAATGGAATATCTTTCTGACGCAGTCCCGTCGCAGCATTGGGGTGAATCGCTTCCATACCAAGGTTGGCAAGCTGATCAGCAACATCAAAGTTCGTCTCTCCCATCGGACGTACAGCATCTGCGCCCACAATACCCGGATCAGCCGTACTCAGATGATACTCTTTATGGATAATAGCCTGATCAGCGCCCGTAATCGCAGCAATTCGACTGAACGTCATCTCACTGTAGCCTCGATCATACGTTTTCATCAGGCCTTCATCGCAATATGCGTAGCCAGTCACAATTGGTAATTCACATGTCACATCAACGTCTTTAAATGCCTGACGAATGACGTCATCCAAACTACCGTGGTGATCTTCATTCCAGCCAGATAAATCGATAAACCGGGAGTTGATACCGGAATGCTTCAGTTTCAAGACGGTATTGTAAGCACTGTGTGCTTCTCCCAACGAAGACAGAAATTCTCGAATCTGCGGCAGGTAACGGCTCAGGGAAAACTGGCCATGCTGACATGTATCCATGATATTACGGATACAGTTCTTCGCTTCAGACAAACGGGAGCGAATAAACTTATCGGCACGGAGACGAGACATCGGATCAGCAAAAATATTCTGATTGATGAGCATCATCCGTTGCTCTAACGCTTCCATCTTTTCCTGCCACGTTTCACTACGTTGGGCAATTAACTGATAAATACCGGGCTGACCGGTTTTTTTACATTCCAATAACGCATCCGTGATGCCTGAATAAGCAGAAACAACAAAAATACGTTGGTAAGGGTTTTCCGGCCGTAGCAGGATATTTTCCATCACTGCATCAAATGCAGTCATTGATGTACCGCCGATTTTCTCTACGGTGAATGACATGTTTTCTCCTTGTTATGACCGGACAGTCTTCGGACTGTCCGGATAGATACATTCCTCCAACATCACAATAAGCTTTGAAGCGACGACTTAACTCAGTGGATAAACACCGGAGGCATCGTGGACTTCTTGCCCATTCAAAGGCGGGTTGAAGACACAAGCCATCACCATGTTCTGTCCGGGATAAGCCCGTAGATAATGCTCGTCATGCTGGTCTAAGATGTACAGTGTTCCCGGCTCAATCGGGTATGTTTTGCCACCGACAACTTCGATCTCGCCACTGCCGGAGACGCAGTAGACGGATTCAAGGTGATTTTTATAGTGAATATGAGTCTCAGTATCCTGATAAATCGTCGTAATATGAAATGAGAAGCCCATATTGTCATCTTTCAATAACATGCGGACGCTTTCCCAGTTTTCCGATACCACACGACGTTCACTTTGAATACACTCTTTTAATGTTCTGACAATCATAATAATCCCTTATCCTTAAGATGCTTTTTTAATGTATTGAGGAGCGATGGTCTCTGTTGCACACTGGAAGATATCCAGTCCTTCTTTCAGTTCGTCAGAGCTGATCGTCAATGGACAGAAGAATTTCAATACTTCACCATCAGGACCGGCGGTTTCAATGATCATGCCGCGGTTGAAACACTCACGTGCAATTTTCTCGGCAACTTCACCAGAAATACACTCGACCCCCTGCATCAGACCACGACCTTTCAGGCGTGAAAATAGCTCAGGATAACGACGGCGCATTTTCTCGATAACGTTTGTCACCTCCTGGGCACACTCACCAATGTGATGCTCAAGGTCATGGTTGGTCCAGTAGGTTTCAATGGCTTTTGTTGCCGTCACAAACGCATGGTTATTACCACGGAATGTCCCGTTATGTTCACCAGATTCCCAAACATCCAGCTCAGGTTTCATCAGTACCAGTGACATCGGCAGACCGTAACCACCGATCGATTTCGATAGCGTCACAATATCGGGTGTAATACCCGCAGGTTCAAAACTAAAGAAAGTCCCGGTACGACCACAACCCGCCTGAATATCATCGACAATCAACAAAATTTTGTGTCGTTTACAGAGAGTGTTCAATCGTTGTAACCAACTTTCAGAAGCAGCATTTAATCCGCCTTCCCCCTGTACGGTTTCCACCAATACAGCTGCCGGTTTATCCATGCCTGAAGAACCATCGGTCAACATGGTTTCAAACAATTTCAGGCCGTCTTGTCCTGCATATCCGTCATAAGGCAGACGTTGAATGCCATGTAACTGTAGTCCTGCCGCACCGCGGTGATGCTGGTTACCCGTCGCAGCAAGTGCTCCGTATGAACAACCGTGGAAACCATTGGTAAATGCAATGACATTACTCCGGCCGGTAACTTTCCGGGCCAGTTTTAATGCGGCCTCCACTGCGTTGGTACCCGTTGGTCCGGTGAACTGGACTTTATAATCCAGCATACGAGGCCGGAAAATATGGTGCTCAAGCGCTTGTAAAAATTCAGCTTTCGCCTCGGAATACATATCCAAGCCATGCGTCACACCATCTTTGTCGATATAATCCAACAGTGCCTGTTTCAGAATGGCATTGTTATGGCCGTAATTTAATGCACCGGCACCGGATAAAAAATCAAGATAGCGGTCACCACGTTCGGAATACAGGCAGCTCCCTTTTGCCGTCGCAAATACGACTGGGAAGTGATTGGCATACGATTGTACGTTTGACTCTTTCTCGTTGAAAATATTCATAATTGAATAAATTTCCTTTGTTTGAATTTCTATGTATGGATTGGGTAAATTGGGCAAACAGACGACAGCAGTCGCTGGAGTGTACTTGTCACTTCAGTGAATACTTACGTTTAATCGTCACTACGTTTGTGGTGTTGACTTCAGCGGAATATGATAAAGATATTCCGTTTCATGCTGTCCATCGAAATGTCGTGTCTCATCAAGAAACGTTGAAACCTGCCCTTGTAGACCATTTGCACGGTCGAATTTCTTAAATAGGTTCCAAGAACCCTGATTATCTCTGGTAATCGTGGTCTCGATGGCTGTGATATCTTGTAGATTCTCCTGAGAAATCAGCTGCTCTAACATATCGAATGCTAAACCTTTTCCTCGTGCATCAGGATGGACGGCAACCTGCCAGATAAACAGCTCCGAAGGCTTGTCCGGTTTACGATAAGCAGAAATGAATCCCAAAATATCATCTTGCTGCTCAGCAAGAATACACGTCTTTTGGAAATGAATTGACTGTAAAAAATTACAATATGCAGAGTTTTCATCCAATGGTGGGCATAAACTCACTAATTCGTGAATCCGCTGACCATCTGAACGAACGGGGGTTCTAAAAATCCACTGCGAATGATTTCGCTCTAGTGTAGCTCTAGCCATTTCTGACCATGGTGTGTTGGTGATCATGACAATGCCTAATATTTTGAACTCTAATTAATTTCCTAAAACACTAACACATTAATTCCGCACATTTCAAGCTAAAATTTAAACCAAAATTATAACATTTACACTAAATTATTGATTTTTTAAGATAAAATTTAAGGCTTTTTAACATACTATAAGACCTCGAATATTTAGATGTATAATAAAATATCTTTTCCTTTTTATGACGCTTATTTAACAGTGATATGACAATGGTATCACTAGCATTTTGTCTTATCTTTGCATTTTGCATTTTCAATATGCAAAAAACAAAGCTCATATGACTCATTTTGCCTAAAAAACGCACAAAAAAATGGTTTTTTGTAGTTGGCACACTTCATGCTTTATTTACATTGACCCTTCTTAAGCCGAGGGTCACCTAGCCAACTGACGTTGTTAGTGAATGAATATTTGTTCACAATAAATTACAGCCAGCCACGTAAATTGTGACTGGCTATTTTTTTAGCTAAATTTTGTCAGATATCTCACTTTATTCGCGATTTTTCTCATCCAATAACATTTTCTCATTTGACGTTTTCACCAAATCTTACAAGACTTTAGATATGTATCTTCAGATGATGTTTCTGGGTATGGACGTGCTCATCAGAAAGATTCTATTGATCCAGCAGTGCCGCCGATTCACTGATCTGTACACGGCAACGCTGAATACGACAACGAGATATAGCTATGGCAAACGATGCTCAATTATGGACACCAAGTCCAGAATCTGTTCGTTCATCAAACCTTTACCAATTTATTCAGCACATCAATATGCAGGGCGAAGCGCTGGAAGGTTTTGACCAACTCCAGCAGTGGTCAGTCACCAACAGTAAACAATTCTGGCTGGAAATCTGGCAATACTGTGACGTCATTGGATTTCGCGGAGACTGCGTCTTCGGTGAAGCCGTTGCCAAATGGGATCAGTTTATTGCGGCTCGGGATACGATCTGGTTTCCTCAGGCACAACTCAATTATGCGGAAAATTTACTCTCCTACGCATTTCAGGAGCCAGATGCAATTGCACTCTGGTTTAAAAATGAAAACGGTCAGACAAAAACACTCACTTGGCAACAACTGTGTGATCAAGTGTCGCTTGTCCAGCAATGGCTGACTCAAAATGGTGTCGAGCGGGGTGACGTTGTGGTTGCTTACCTCCCCCACATACCTGAAACCATTGTCGCTCTGCTGGCCGTTACTAGTCTGGGGGCAATCTGGTCGTCCCTTGCCCCTGAAGATACGGATATTCAAACGGCTATGGCGTGTTTTCAACCACTACAGCCCAAAGTATTATTCTGTAGCAATGGATATAACCGGGCCGGAGCGACAATCAATACCGAGGAGAGTAATCGGAAACTGGTTGATCATCTGACGACTTTGAACAATACATGTCAGATCGAATACCTACAAACACCGCAGTTTTCATCCAACTATGTTGATACGTTTTCAGACTGGCAGGCAATTCTGGCCAGCTATATCTCCAGAGGGATCAATTATGAACGGATCGGATTTAACGATCCGCTCTTCATTCATCACCACCGGCTGCCTTCAGGTCAGAACGAACGGATCGTCCATCGTATCGGCGGGACAATTCTCAATCATTTAAAAGAACATCAACTTCATTGTAATATTCAGCCCGGCACCCGCCTGCTCAGTCATTGTTCATGCAGTAGCACCGCCTTGCTCTGGCATACATCAGCACTTGCCAGCGGCGCAACCCTCGTATTTTACGATGGAGCCCCGCTATTCCCCAATATGAATGCACTATGGTCTCTGGCGGAAGAATCAAAAAGTAACAGCATGCATGTCTCTTCCGTCTATCTGGATTCTTTAAGGGAAGCCGTATTTTCTCCGGGGCATTTCTATCCGATGCAGTCTTTACAGACACTAATTGTCAGCGGCCCGATCAACTACCCACACCTGTTCGAATATATCTATTCCTATATTCAAACCGATATATCGGTAATCCCAGCGTCTCAGGAAGAAGATATCGCCGGTTCTTTTTTAATCGGCCACCCTATGGCTTATGTGGACAGACACTACATGATGACTCCGGCCCTGGGATGTCATGTTTTGATTGAGGGCCAAAATCTACGATGTACCAATAGTTTTCCCAACCAGCCGCTCGGTTTTTGGCAAGATTCAGGCGAGAACTATCACCGTACCTACTGGCAAGAGAATCAGGGAATATGGTCTCAGCCGGAACATAGCAAGTAATCCGCTAAATCAGATGCGATAAAATAAATAAGGGCCTGTCTCATCAGACAGGCCCTTATTTATGCTTTATTATATTTTTTTGTTTCAGCCAGCGTTGCTAGTCACCGCGCTTGTTACTGGTACTTGCAACTGACGTTATCAGCTTTAATCTTGCTCAAGCAGTTGTGTTATTAAACGTGACTTCTTACAAAAAATATGTGAATTAAATCAAAAAAATGTCACCAAACAAAAAACAATTGTGACATTGTGTGCAATTCATATCAATTCATTCATTTAAGACTTCTTGTGTATTTTTTTCATTACTTTTCTGAATGAATCAAACCAATAAAATGATGGATCTTCGCTTGCTGGCGACGAATAGACTGAGCAACAACCGCTGGGAAAATCTGGTTCACCCGTACGAACAACTTTTCCGGCCAGCCAATCCAACAAGATGCAGTTTCATGTGTTAAAGACTCAATCACCTGTCTGGCAACCACTTGTGGTGGATCACTGCGGTTTCCGAGTTCCTGATTCATCTGTTTTACCAACGGCGAATTCAGATCCGTATCTGTTGCCCGAGGCGCAACATACAGTACCCGAATTCCAGAACCATCCAATTCCCGGTCCAGCGCTTCACTAAAACGGTACATTCCCGCTTTAGCACCGCAATAAACCGTATACCCCGGATAACCGATGCCCCCGAATGCCGAGCCGATATTCAAAATAATTCCCGGGCGATTCAACCAATTCAGTGCCATCTGGCTGACTAGCATCGGTGCTAAGAAATTGACATGCAGTTCTTGTTGTACGGATGCGGCCGTACGATTGGTGAGAAGGTTAAATTCATTGACACCGGCGTTATTAATCACAATATCAATACCCTCACCAGACTCGTTCAACTGATTGCACTGTTGATTGACGCGTTCCAGATCGGCTTCGCAAGTGAGATCAGCAGAAAATACAACATGTTTTTCCGGCTCAGGAAGACTGGCTCTGACGGCTTCTAATTTGTCGTGATTTCGTCCGATCAAGAACAGGTACGCACCCGCAGATGCCAGCTCAGTCGCTATCGCCTGACCAATACCGCCTGAGGCTCCCGTCAACAAAACACGTTTATGCTTCAAGTCCATACCCAATATTCCTTATGTTATTCCGTCTCTACTTCTTTTGCTTTCAACAAATTTTCTTTCAACAAAGAAGACTAAAGCTCGTGCTGGTTTTTCATTAATGACACCAAAAATGTATTGGCCTGATGCTCTCGGGGAAGGAGCTCAACCGTTCCATAATGGAGTTTGACGATGTCTCTGGTGATCGAAAGCCCCAATCCGGCACCGTCCCCTCTTTCCCGGTTCGAACGGTAAAAACTTTCAAACAATTTTTCACGTGCTTCAGCGGTCAGATCTTCACCGGTATCGGAAACATACACCTGCACCCTATCCGGCAAATCTTTCAGCATGACGGTAATCTGTTGTCCTTCGCCAGCATAACGAATGGCATTATCAATCAAGTTACTCAGGAGAATGCCCAGTAATGATTCATCTCCGGGGATTTGGCAATCATCGCCAATCAATGACATCTCCTGTTTATTGCGTAATGCCAACGGTGCAAGCTCTCCCATGACATATTGAACCAAGCGTTTTAAATCGATCTCCACCCGTTCCATGCTGTGAATGTTTTCAACCCGGGCTAAAGTGAGCAACTGTTGGATTAGACGATCTGACCGTTCAATCCCGCGCAAAATATTGTGCAAATCAGTATGTAAATCTTCTTCCCGCTCACTGTTTAATGCGTTTTCCGCATTCAGCCGCAATACGGCTAACGGGGTTTTTAACTCATGAGCAGCCATACCGGTAAAACGTTTTTCACGCTTCCACGCGCTATCCAGTTCAGCCAGCAATCGATTTAGGGTTGTCACCAGTGATGATAATTCGGTGGTATCAAGCCCGACCGTCACAGAATCGAGCTTACTGACACTCCGCCGGGAAATAGCCTGCTGTAATTCCGTAATCGGTGCAAAGTGGCGATCAATCAAAAAGTACAGCACCAACGCTAAACAGGGGATCAGGACCAACTGCGGCACCAATGTAG
The DNA here is from genome assembly GCF_024347095.1 of Vibrio rhizosphaerae. Lineage (NCBI taxonomy): Bacteria > Pseudomonadati > Pseudomonadota > Gammaproteobacteria > Vibrionales > Vibrionaceae > Vibrio > Vibrio rhizosphaerae. Next base: position 949,655 of record NZ_AP024904.1, read on the forward strand.
AAAATGCCAGCTCGGTAATCATTTCATTACGAACGGCCTGCTGCTCGGCAACAATAATGTACTCCGAGTGCTGAGAATGATCGCGTTTTAAAGGCAGTTGGAAATACCGCCACTGCTTACCTGCGATCTCAACATAACCAAACCCGGAATAAGTTGGGTCATGGACAATCACATGATGACGTAAATGCGATCCCCAGACGACTTTGCCGTCCCGATACAACTGGATCAGTAATTTCTGTTCATAAGGATGGCCATAAGCCGTTGCTTTATCATCACTATGCGCATCCCGGATATCTTGCATCCAGCTATCTAACTGCCTGACACTTTCAGAATTCATCCGGAGCGTGCCGGAGTCCGGCAGACTTAATAAGAAAATTTTAGCCGTCTGTCCTAACCTTGCATCATAGACTTCCAGAATTTCATGGTGGGATGAGCTATAACTGAAAAACAAAGAAATAAGAATAAACACCGAAGAAAGCGCAATCATCGACAACGTAATGCGCTTTTTTATAGAATACATTTTTTTATTATTTTTCAATGATATATCCTACACCACGAATATTTTTGATCACATTCCCCGGGACTTTTTTCCGCAAATTATGGATATGAACTTCAATCGCGTTATCACTACTGCCTTCATCCCACCCGTGTAACGACTGTTGCAACTGCTCTTTACTCATGACTCGACCAGCATGATTCATCAACGATGCCAGCAGTTTAAACTCATTGTTCGTCAACTTCAGTGCCTGTCCTTGGTACAACACCACCTGTCGATCCAGAGATAAAACTAAATCGCCGACTTCCACCTGACTATCAGTTGCCCCGGAAAGTCGCCGAATCATTACACGTAAACGAGCCAATAGCTCTTCTAACGCAAATGGCTTCACCAGATAATCATCAGCCCCTCCATCTAACCCTTTCACCCGATCTTGAATTTCATCGCGCGCGGTTAAAATCATAATCGGAAGTGAATACCCGGCACGCCGCACCGCTTTCAAAACCTCAAATCCACCAATATCGGGCAGCATAAGATCAAGAATAATCGCGGTAAACTGCTCTGTTTTCAGAGCAGTCACTACACCAGAACCTCGTTCAAGCCAGTCAACCGTATAACCCTGACGACTCAATGCCGTCACCATCGACTGTCCTAATAACACATCATCTTCGACCAACAATAGTCTCATTGAGCACCTAACTCTTTCAAACGTCGCTGAATTTCTGCCATTCGTCCCTGATCAGCGAGCGGTCTTGTTTCTCTTGGTGGTGCTGCAGCCGCACGTTTCAGGTAGTCTATCGCTTCAGCTTTTCGTCCGTCTTCAGCGAGAAAATCACCATAAAAATAGTTGGCGTCAATCCCATTCGGATTATATTTCAAAGCTTTTTTGAGCATCTCTTCGGCCTTGTCATCATCGCCAAATCCGACCGGCCATCCCGGCACTTTATAGTACAGCGTTCCTAAAGTGACATAGGCGGAACCATCGAGTGTTTCAGGTGCAGTTTTTACCACATCTTCCAGCAAGGCTTTGGCTTGTTTTGCCAAAGAAAGCCCGCCTAATCCACCGTCGGCCCCTGCCAGTGAGCTCTTACTGATTGCCAGCCAGATCTTTAAATCATTGCGATCCGGGGCATTCTGAAGCGAGCTTTCACTCAATTTAACCAGATTTTCCAGACAGTAGATTTGCTGATCCTCATCCTTCGATTGGTACTGACATTCAGCCCACTTCTTCTGAATCGTGGCCAGCGGATCAACACCACTTGCCCACACCGATGATGAGCCAATCAAAAGACAGCACGCTGTCATTATCCGGTTTCTTATACTCGCTCTCATAACCTGTTGCTCCTTGACGACAAATAGAGTTGTCATTTATTGGGTTAACGTCTGTAGCATTTGTCCGTACAGCTGAAATACCATGTTGGCAGAACGGATAATCACTTGCTGTTCATCCAGATCGGAGATCCGATTCATCAGGCGAGCAAAAAACTGAATATGCTCCTGATCAAGTTCACTATGAGAAGTCAGATAAGTCAATGCATCATCCTGTAAATTGAGTGTCCGCTTAACCTGTTGAGCAACCTGCCCGCCGATACCAACACTCGTCCCCTCCAATACCCAAACCATGCCGAATAAAGCCAAGGGATTACCGCGATCAATCTGGTGATATAAATAGGCAACCATCAATTCAATCGCGGGGCAAACTGCACCATCATTCTGATTATGGCGCACGTCATCAGCAGAACCACCGCAAGCGCGAATATCATTCAAAATCCACTCATGGTGCCCGATTTCTTCTTCAATATATTCTGCAATCGCAACCCGTAACCACTCTTTCTCTTCTCCGAGGCGAGCACCACATGCCATGAGCAACGGCACTGTATGTTTCACATGATGGTATGCCTGTGTCAAAAATGCCTGATACTGAACCAGATTAATATTACCCTGAGCACATGCAGCAATAATCGGTGCAGAGAGCATCGCCTCACGTGCAGGCAAGGTTGCTTCTTGCAGTTGATTAAAAAAATCACTCATCGGTTCTACTCCACAATCAATGTTAAGATTAAATACCCAAACTTAAGATTAAACACCCAAGGTTAAGATTAAATATCAATTCGCTTTATCGTCTTTTGAAAAGATTCAATATTGTCGCACCACACATTCACTTGCTCTTCAATCTGGTGTCGTTTGGGACGCCCATTTGCCGTAAGCAAAGCTCGGTACGCTTGTGGTGATAAGACTAATATCACCTGACAAATCTGGGCATAATCAGGAAGCTGATGATTTAACGCGGTAATCGCAGCCGTCACACTGTCCACATCCTGAGACAGAATCACGCCCATCAAGCGGTTTTTGGCTTCACCGACAACAATTAGACTACGCAGGGCATCCCATTGCTGTCCCTCAGACTCAATCCACTCAGGAGAAATATTGCGGCCAAATCCTGTAATAATCTGATTTTTTTTTCTGCCCTGAACTGAGAGAAAACCCTGTCCATCAACATCCCCTAAATCACCGGTCGCCACCCATTCGCAGGCCAAGGGTTGATTGATATACCCTAATGCAACAGCGCCTCTGACCAAGATCTCACCATCATCGGCGATACGGACTTCAGCATGAGGTAATATTTTCCCCGCAGTGCCGGGACAGTTGGCGTCCGGCGTATTGAGACTCACGACCGAGCCACATTCGGATAATCCATATCCTTCATATACCGGCAACCCTAAACCGTGGGCTTCGACCAAAGTCTGCGGTGTGACTCTGGCACCACCGACCGCGACAAACAACAGCGATGCAGCAAGCTGGGGGAGATGTCGCGTTACGGCAATCAACGCGTGTAGCAGAGCCGGTGTCAGTACCAGAGAGTTGGGCTGATATTGCATCAAAGCGCCGGCAAATTGTTCCGGAACAAACTGACTCGACCCCTGCAGCCCGACAGATGCACCATTCAACACCACGGATGTCAACCCAAGCATTAGGGGGACATACACACCAGTGACATTTTCCAGTAATGTGGACAGGGGCAACATCACCAGATGCTTCTTCAGATCACTTTGTTTTGCCATCGCCTGCGCCAAACTCGATGTCACCTGATCGAGGTTATGCTGACTCAAACACACCCCCTTAGGTTGTCCGGTCGAGCCCGACGTAAACGTAATTTTGACTGTCCCCGGTAAAATTCCGGCTGCAACCCGCTCCGCCGATTCAGTCATAGAGTCGAATCCAGACCGCCGCCCAATGGCACAGGCTTTCAGTTCACCGCAAGGCTCAAATTCTGGCAAAGGCTGATCATAGATAAGCGTGTCTGTCCCCGTATGAGAAAGGACGTGTTCAATCTGAGCAGCACTAAAAAATTTCGGCAGTGGTACACAAGGAATCTGTGCATACATCGCAGCTAAATCAGCAATCAGCCAAGACAAACTGTTCTCAGCATAGATAGCAATACAATGTGACTGCAATTTGCTGAACACCTCAGCATAATGGCAAACTTGTTCGGAGAGTTGTTGAAATGTCAGTGTTTCCGTTTCACCGAGGGCATTCTGGCCGATAAATGCAATGGCATCCGGACGTTGACTCGCATGGGAAAATAACGCAGATAATATGGTTTTACTCATTGACAATATCTCACTCTATACAGATCCCTTTGATTAGCCAGTAACGCTTCAAATGGGCCAAGCTTTGTTGAAGATCGCCGGCAACAATTCGGGGACGAAGCTGGTAATAACGTCCCCACTGTTCAGCGTTATTGACCCGTTGAGCATCAGCTTGAGCAACGACGACTGGGTTTAGCCCTAAGCGTTTCATCAGCGCATAAAGCGGATCGGTAACGGTGCAGATACACCATTGATACCCCATCTCAACCAAGCGTTGGGCAATCAGGTAAAAATGAAATGGTGATACCCCTTTGGAAAACGAAGCCAGTTGCCCGAACTCAATCAGCGTAGATCGCTCGATAGTCTGTGCAAAAGCTTCGGAGACGGCCTTTTCAGCCGTACAATCCAAATATTGCTCCAAAAATAACGGGGCCTCAGAAGCAGACCGATAACCACAAATTGACTGAATTTCCTCTCCGTGCAGCAAAGCTAAAAACAGTGGCATGAATTGCTCAATATTGGCATCAAATGCATATGAATATCTCTCGGCTACATACCTCTCAATCTGATAACGCATGGGATGCGTCTCACCAATCATTTCTAATGTCATTGAAGAATCGCGCAGAGCTGCTTGCATCATTCAACCCTCTTGAAGACCTGAAATCAGCATAAGAGATGAAACTTAAGAAAAACTTAAGAGAGAAACCTTAAGAAAAAGAAGGTATAAAAAAACAGCGCCATGAATCATGCGCTGTTTTCTAAAACTAGAATTAAAATTGAGATGACAATTGAAATGCGTCAAGTTTTAACGATAAGTTATTTAATTGCAATCCCCATCATGACAGACATCATCCCTTGCTTGGTTTTAATCTTAAAGACCTGAGCCACATTCACCTGCGCAAAACCAGCTTGAATCAACTCATCTTGCATCTCGATCATGCCAAGCCCAGATGTTCTGTCTTCATCATCAATGATCCAGTCCCAGTGAATAAAAGTACTTCCCTGATTGAGTAGCGAATAAATAATCTCTAAAGACTCCGCTAAATGCGGTAAAAATTCACATACAGAGACAGCAACCACTAAATCAAACTGTTTACGAAACGCTGGATGCTGAGCAACGAGCCCTCTCGTCAAAGCATCAACAACCGGCTCAACATTAACAAGTTCTTTTTTATCGAGCTCTTCGATCATGGCCTCAGATGAGTCCAATGCAACAATTGAGCGAGCTTGTGGCGACATCATTTCACTTAACAAGCCAGTGCCACATCCGAAATCCAGAATGTGTTTGCCTTCCAAATGAATACGCTTTGTTAATTCAGCAAATACTTTTTCTGTCAGATCTCTATTCACCTGATCAGATTCCCAAGCCGTAGCGAGTTCATCCCAATCCTTCGCCATCGTGACCTCCATCCAACTCCGATTCAGGGCTTAGGATAACCAAAACCATCTTCGCTTCATAGCGTTACCGCTTTATCACCATACAGATTTGTCACCTACGTCCCAACTCGCTATCACGAAAATAGAAAATTGGTCATTAGACCAGCAGTTTTCAGTAAAAAAACCGCTGCCGCGTCTGTCCTCTAAAACACGAAAACCGATCGCAGCAATGTCTGTCCCTCTTACTTTCCCTCTTACTTATCCACGATTGTCGGACTCATAATCGTCAAGATCCTGCCCATACAATACATATCCGGTTTCCCCTAAATCCAGATTCATCGTTTCAGTTTTAAGCCGGCCGACCACATACACAATATCCCATAGTTGTCGGATCGGAGCACCATGCTCAAATTTGACATAAATAATCTGATTCGGAGGTGGGGGCGGAACATGAATACATGCGCCAAGAAATGGCACCAACAGAAATTCTGTCACGGTTTTATCATCCCCCTCCAATGGAATCACAAATCCGGGGATTCTCACCATTTTTCCATCCAGATCATGTCGAACACCACCAATTTTCAACTGTGGCGGCGTATCATCGTCATGATCAATGGGGGTCGTGCGAACCGGAGGCTCTTGATGGCGCTCTCCCTCAGGAATTAAATCTTCCCATGACAACGTCATCACTGACTGTTGCTGAGTCTGTGCACTGACATGTCCTGACAGTAAAAAACCGATGTAAAAAAATACCAGCCAAACCGCTTTTCTTTCAATCATAGGTGCATCCAAGGCTTTATTTTGAGGATTGATTTGTCTTGAACCTCAATATACTGAATCAATCGATAAAAAATACAGCCATATGAAAATTTAATGATTTATTCATAAATGATTCATGTTTTTCAGTGTTAATAGGCAGATGAACTTAATGTGGTATCAGTGGATATTATAAGAAAGAAAACACGGAGAATTTTTGTGAAAAACACTCATATTTTATTAGCCAGTGGACTGATGGCGTCACTTGTCGGTTGTGCATCAACGAGTGATACATCTCAAGTCAATACACCGCAAAAAAACGATGCTTGGTTTGTTCAGGCTCAACAACAGATTGCGAAAGCAAAAGCGAATCAACCGATTAATAAACCTGCTAAAAATGTCATTCTGTTTGTCGGTGACGGCATGAGTGTTGGGACTATCACTGCTGCTCGAATTTATGAAGGACAGCGTCGAGGAATGCTGGGTGAAGAGTATCAACTCGCTATGGAGCAGCTTCCTTATGTCGCCCTTTCTAAGACTTATAATACCGATGCCCAAACGCCAGATTCAGCGGGTACAGCAAGCGCGATGGTTACTGGCGTGAAAACCAAACAAGGCGTGATCAGCATCGATGATCACGTTCAAAGGGGTTTCTGTAATACCCAAATCGGTCACGAAGCTAAGACAGCCTGGGAAATGGCTGCCGAGAAAGGTTTGTCCGTCGGTGTCGTTTCAACGGCGCGTATTACACACGCAACGCCAGCAACGACGTATGCTCATTCAGCTGATCGTAACTGGGAAAACGATACGAAACTCCCAAACATCGCTAAAAACCAAGGTTGTATTGACATTGCGCAACAATTGATCAATTTCAACGGTGGTAAAGGGATGGATGTTGTTTTCGGTGGTGGACGTCGTGAGTTCTTACCCGTAACAACCGTTGATCCAGAGGGTAAAAAAGGCAAACGTAAAGATGGTCGTAACCTGATTTCTGAATGGCAGGCAAAACACCCGAATGCACAGTACGTTTACGATAAAACCGGATTTGATGCGCTGAATGGCAATACCAAACAAGCATTTGGTCTGTTTGAAAGTAGCCATATGAAATATGAAGCGGATCGCAGAGACGGTGAACCATCTGTGGCAGAAATGACAGCCAAAGCGATTGATATTCTGTCCAAAAATAAAGACGGCTATCTGCTGATGGTTGAAGCCGGACGTATCGACCACGCTCATCATGACGGCAACGCAGCCCGTGCATTGATTGATACCGTTGCATATGATGATGCGATCAAAGCTGCATTAGACAAGACCAATCCAGAAGACACGCTCATCATTGTCACTGCAGACCACGCGCACACCTTGATTTCGAACGGTTATGCCGACCGTGGTAACCCGATTCTCGGTCTGTCAAAGAAAAATGGCCAGTACAACGTAGATGATTATGGTAAACGCTATACCACACTGTCATATGGGAATGGCCCTGGTGCGGTTAAAGGTGCACGCTCTAACCCAACAGAAAAAGAAGTGATGGATCTAGATTACAGACAGCAATCACTAGTGAAACTGTCCTCTGAAACACACTCAGGTGAAGATGTTGCTATTTTTGCCCGCGGGCCTGAAGCCTATCTTTTCCAAGGTGCCGTAGAGCAAAATTATATCTTCCATGTAATGAATGAAGCTCTGGGTTTAACCAAGTAACTAGGTTGTGACGGCCATAGTGTATACGTCTGTATGTATAATGAATGTGGCACGAAAGTAAAAAAGGCAACCATAAAAAACCATGCTTAGGCATGGTTTTTTTGTTATTTGGACAGATACTTTAAGAAATGCACTTTTATCCGGACACTCGCAATATGCGTATGGTTTATTTGGACACACACTTTAAAGAATGCTTTTATCTGGACACATACAATATGGATGTACAAAACATGCATACCAAAAACGGATCTTATTGGAGAGACGGCTGTCCAAATAGAAAGAACAAGCCAAAGCTGTAATACTGCGTGGGTATATCAGAGTATTTTCAAAAAAAAATCAATATGTCACATATATCTCTGAGTATATCTGTTAGATGATTTGAAGTTTATCCGGTAGGAGATTAAATCGATAATCCATGAATTCGTTGTTTGTTTAATTTGATTTTTACTGAATGTAATTGCTCCGATGTGCCAATCCAAAGACAACGTTTTTGTTTCAGTCGAGAACACAACTCAAGACTTTCCTTCTGCCCCAAAGATAAACGAATCAAAATTGCAGGCTGATGACGATCAATATAACCCGTTTTTCCCTCCCGCATCTGCCGTCCAACCCAATCCACCCATTCAAGGTAATCAAGTAAACGAAACGGAATCGTATCTGATTTGTCCAGATTTATGTCCCTGGCAAACGGTAGAAGTCCTTGTGGCTTAGATTGACAATGTGCGAGCGAATCAAAACGTCTTTTGATCGAAGTATATTGTGAAGTTTCTGGTGTCGGTGAGATACCAGCCCGAACCGGATTTAAATCCGTATACGCCATGGCAGCTAACAGTGCCTTTTCATCCAGTAAAGCCTGTGATTTAAATCGCCCCTCCCAAAAATGGCCACCACACTGATCCTCTTTGTTTGCTTGCCTGGCAATACTAAAATTGAGCTCTTTCATAAACCAGCTCAGAGAGTACAGGCGCTCCCGCCAGAGATGAATTATTTTTCTACATATCGATATATCAGCCGTTGATGCCTGCCCTTGCAAGTAACGCAAAATCTGTGGCGGTAATAGATGTTCCTTCGCCCAACGTTCAATAACAGCTTGATCTGAAAGCTGCTCAGCTTTTTCTTGATTAATATGAACAACCAAATGATAGTGATTATTCATCACTGCGTAGGCGCAGATGCCAATACAGTAGACTTTAGCCAAGGCCAGAATACGTTGTTCTACCCAATGACGACGGTGCTCGTAAGACTGTCCGGTGAGTGGGTCTTGCCCACACAGAAAAGCACGTCTGACACAGCGGGATACACAGTGGTAGTAAGCAGTAGTATTGAGAGAAACAAGTTGCGCTCTGGCGATTGTCATCAGAAAAATCCATGTGGACAAGTGAGTTCACAAAAGTATTTCAAATCATAAAGTTAAGATAAATAGGGAATATTGTATGATACGTATCATGTAGTAATTTCTATGTAACTGTTATGTCGCTCAAGAATGACATACGCCGCTTATTTTAAGGCGTCTGCCCCTGTTCCACATCCAAGTCCGTCGCTGCGCCTAAAGTGTCTGTCCTCAGAACCACAGAACCACAGAACAAAAAAACCATGCCGGATATAAAATCTGCAGCATGGTTTTTATTTTATATAGCGTCTGTCCTCGGTACACCGGGCTAAAACATCTGTCCCTGGTAAACCAAATCAGGCCGTAGATGGCTCCGTCACCTCACTGGTCGTCACTTTCTCACGACGCTTAACATTAACAAGCTGGACACTAATCGCGGCAAATACGACTAATCCCATACCACACAAACTCAACCAATCCGCTTGTGCTGCCTTTATCACGTCTGTCCACCATCCCATGGCAACACATAATTCAGTTAGCAAAAAGGCCATCACGGGAGTGACAGCAATAACAGAACTCACTTGTACCGTTTTCCAATAGGTCAGCGATTTAGCAAAAGCCCCATAAGCCACGACAGTATTCAGGCAACAAAACAGAGCGATTAACCACTCTTCCAGTGACATTTTCAGTAAATCAGCCGGAGATGTCAGGGGTAACATGACAACCATCGCCATAAGATAAATCCCCAACAATATGTTGGAAGAATCGAGGTATTTAAAGAGGGATTTCTGTACCAGTGCGTAAAAACTCCATGTCAGTGCAGACACGAATATAATGCTCAGGCCTGTCAGCAAAGCGACCGTTTCAGTTTCACTCCCACTACGCAGCACCGGATGGAAAAAGGTCAACAGCCCAGCGAACAATAATGCAAAACATCCCCATTGCTGCCATGAAATGTATTCTTTAAAAAAGACCGCTCCTCCAATTGCCAAAAACAAAGGCGCCATTTGCATACTTAATTGGGAGGCTCCCGGAGTCAGATAAACCAAACTCCATGCATAGCAGGTGTAATTAATCATTAATAACACGCCTGCCAGCCCCAAACGCAGCCATTCTGAACGTCTTAACTGCCGATACTGAACCAAGCGATTGTTTCGCTTTTGCCATAACCAAACGATGACACCGGCAACCGTAAAGCGTAACCATGTAAGCGTCACCGGATCAGCAAAATCATTTGATAATTTCAATGCTATCGCAATCATCCCCCACGAGATCATGGTGGTACAACTCAATAACAGCCCATATATAAAGTTACGTGATATATTCACCACTCATCCCCTTGAGAGAAAAAATACGCATCCTCCCTATATGATGCGGTTCTCTTTGCAAACAATCCAATGCATAATGTTTCTAACAATTATGCAAGAAACGGGATAAATGGATGCTATCGTCAGAGCTACAGCATGTAGATATGAAATCATTAATGGGATTACTCTATCTGCTGGAAGAACGCAACGTCAGTAAAGCCGCCAACCGGCTATTTTTAAGTCAGTCTGCGATGAGTCGACTGTTACAACGCTTGCGTGACGCCTTTGACGATCCACTGTTTATTAGAACCTCAAAAGGTATGGTTCCGACCGCAAAAGCCGCAGTTCTTGAATATCCCATTCGACAGATGGTTGAGCAAATGGCAGGGCTCAACTCGACCCGAAGTTTTTCTCCGGCCCAAAGTGAACGCTCATTTCGCTTGCAGACAACTCACTATCAGGCTCAAGCTTATGTCCCTTACATCGCTTCTCGGTTTTATCAAGATGCACCACATGCTTCACTCGAAACCAGCACCATCACAGAAAGCAGTTTGATCCATTCAACCCAGCATCATATTGATGTCGTGCTCGTGAGCAATTACATTCAGGTACCAAACTCATTTGAACGATGCCTGCTTGGACGGGAGAAGTTCGGTTGTATTATGTCCAAAAATCATCCGCTGGCGAAGAAAGACCAAATCACATTGGATGACTATATTCGACATAACCATATTCTGGTGAGTATGGGAGGTACATCCCGGAATTTTATTAATGATGCACTGAAAGAACAGGTCAGAGAGCGGCGATTTTCTTTCCGAACGCCTTATTTTCTTGCTGCCTTAGCAACTGTAGGACAGACCGATTTACTGCTGAGCTCCAGCCGTTTGCTGGCCGAACGATTCCAGAAACAGTTCGGCCTGACCATCCGGGATCTCCCCTTCCCTTTCCCTGATCCGGAATATTATCTCTGCTGGCCTAAAGCGCTGACAGAGGATCCCGGGAGTCAATGGTTTCGCTCACTTTGCCGTAAAATGATTCTCGAGATGATTCCTTATCCAGAGCATAATCACTAATATCTGAATCGGACCACTTAACGCTCGTCTTTCGGTGAATCCATTACCACCATAGTCGTGATGGAATTCACATGTGCACATTCCCCTAAAACTTCAGAGTGAAAGCGCTTATAAGACAGTAAATCCTTGGTCTCAACCCGAAGTAAGTACTCATTGTCACCTGTAATGTTATGACACTCAGTCACCTCTGGAGCAAACTGTACATCCGCTTCAAATGCCAGTTGAGCGCTTTTACTATGATCCGATAACCCAATAGAAACATAAGCAACAAAACCAATCTCTAATTTATGCTTATCTATGACCGCTCGGTAACCTTTAATCGTGCCATTGCGTTCCAGCTCCTGAACTCTTCGTAATGTTGCCGAAGGCGATAAACCAACTCGCTCAGCAAGTTCAACATTCGAGATTCGTCCAAAACGAGCCAACTCTTGCAATATTTTTTCGTCAAATCGATCCATCATTTCACGCTTTGTGTTTAAGAGCAGTCCTCAAGGTATAGTAACGACGGCGGTTATAATGTAAACCCGTTTCTTTATCGCTTCTGCCCCTACTGCCGCTAACAGGACATTCACCTTAACAGGTCGCTCGGTTCTGTGATTCCCCGGCAAGGACAGGCATCTAATAAGGACAGTCAGTTTTAGTCCGTCAACTTTATTGCCTTCAAAGTGACTGTCCTTATTATAAAATCAGATTGGTACTTGTATGATCACAAAGGATCACAAAGCGACTGTCCTTGCACCAAAACTCAGTAGCTGCCCTGCAAATCAAAAACCGACTGTCCCCATAGTCTGTCCCCATCATCTGTCCCCGGCTATTCATGAATTTTTCTCATGTTGCATGTGAATTAAAATGAATTTTAATCAACTAACAAACCAAGTATAAAAATAAACAGCGCTTCACGTTAAATAAATGACTGTCGGATTGGATCCAGACGATTCTGAAAAATAGCAAAATACAGTGGAGTCACGAATGGGAAACTAAAAACATAACTATCCCCATCAAAAGAGTCGCAAATAAGTTCAGCTTTTTAAGGAAATAGGATAACGCTCACCATGAACGACAATTTTACATTTGCAATTAAAAGCATTTGTTTTGATGAAAATTATCAACCATCAGACAATACGCGTATCACGACTAACTTTGCCAATTTAGCTCGGGGGGAGAGTCGCCAAGAGAATCTGCGTAATACCCTGAGAATGATTGATAATCGTTTCAACGCATTAGCACATTGGGATAACCCAAAAGGTGAGCGCTACTCTGTCGAGCTTGAAATCATCTCGATTGACATGGATATTCAAGGCAATGGCCAGGTATTTCCATCGATTGAAGTTCTGAAAACCAACATTGTTGATCACAAAACCAACCAACGTATTGACGGTATTGTCGGGAATAATTTCTCTTCTTATGTGCGAGATTACGATTTTAGTGTGCTCTTGTTAGAGCATAACAAGAATCAGCCTCAATTCAGTATTCCCAAAAACTTTGGAGATCTGCATGGCAAACTGTTTCAGTCTTTCGTCAATTCAGACATATACAAACAACATTTCAAAAAGCGTCCTGTCATCTGTCTGAGTGTCTCAGATAATAAGGTCTACCATCGCACAGGCAATCAGCATCCTATTTTAGGATTTGAATATCAGCCGAATGAGTCATCTTTGACGGAGCAATACTTCAAAAAAATGGGGTTGCAGGTTCGCTACTTTATGCCACCCAATAGTGCAGCACCACTGGCATTCTATTTCTTTGGTGACTTGTTAAATGATTACTCAAATCTTGAGCTCATCAGTACCATTAGCACCATGGAGACGTTCCAAAAGATTTACCGGCCAGAAATCTATAATGCCAACGCGATTGCAGGTGTCTCTTATCAGCCGAATCTGAAGAACCGTGATCATTCATTCACTCGAATTGTTTATGACCGTGAAGAACGCAGTCAACTCGCGATTGAACAGGGGAAATTTGCTGAAGAGCACTTCATCAAGCCCTATCAGGCGATACTTGAACAATGGACAGCAGCTTACGCTTAATCAATCACGAGCACGAATGGCAGAATTAACGATGAAAAAATTATTACCGACTTCAACAGCAGGCAGCCTACCGAAACCTTCTTGGCTGGCACAACCGGAAACGCTTTGGTCACCTTGGAAACTAGAAGGGGCAGAACTCACTGACGGCAAACAGGATGCATTACGTCTGTCCTTACACGAACAACAACTGGCTGGGGTCGATATTGTCAGTGATGGTGAACAAACACGCCAACACTTTGTGACCACCTTCATTGAACACCTTGATGGGGTTGATTTCGAAAATCGTAAGACAGTGAAGATTCGTAATCGCTACGAAGCAAATGTTCCAACGGTGGTCGGCCCGGTAAGCCGCACAAAACCTGTCTTTGTCGAAGATGCGAAGTTTCTGCGTCAGCAAACAAAACAGCCGATTAAATGGGCGCTACCCGGGCCGATGACGATGATCGATACCCTTTATGATGACCACTATAAAAGCCGTGAAAAACTGGCTTGGGAATTTGCCAAGATACTGAATCAAGAAGCAAAAGAACTAGAAGCAGCCGGCGTCGATATTATCCAGTTTGATGAGCCTGCTTTTAATGTGTTCTTCGATGAAGTGAACGACTGGGGAATTGCCTGTTTAGAAAAAGCTATCGAAGGGCTCAAGTGTGAGACGGCGGTCCATATTTGCTATGGTTACGGCATCAAAGCGAATACCGATTGGAAAAAAACATTAGGCTCTGAGTGGCGACAGTACGAGGAGATATTCCCTAAACTACAGCAATCGAATATCGATATTATCTCACTTGAGTGCCACAACTCCCACGTCCCGATTGAATTACTTGAACTGATTCGAGGCAAAAAAGTGATGGTCGGTGCGATTGATGTCGCAACCAATACAATTGAGACACCCGAAGAAGTCGCCAATACTCTGCGCGAAGCACTGAAATATGTCGATGCAGATAAACTCTACCCTTGCACCAACTGTGGTATGGCACCGTTGCCCCGTGAAGTTTCCACGGCAAAATTGAATGCTCTCAGTGCAGGTGCGGCAATCATCCGGAAAGAACTTTCGGCTTAAAGCGGCTACGAGTACATCAAGAAATCACATACAAACAAAATGAAGCCAAACGCTGCTCATAACGTACGACCACACTGTTCCGCGTGCACAAAACAACGGTTGCGCTCTTGCAACCGTTGATATTCTCTTCCTTACCCGAATTTGTATGGACACACACTTTTGCTCGTAGCAGATATTGAAGTGTCTGTCCCTGTTAGCTTCCCTGTTAGCTGGTCTCAAGATCGCTGTAAACGCTCTTATTGGCGCGGCACCATATCTAGTGTCAGCAGTAAACGCCTTTCATTGGGGGCAACCTCCGGCGAACGATGGATCACACCGCGGTGCTCATTTCCTTCCCAGCCACCACCTTTGAGTAAAGCAACGTCTCCAACCCCTAGCTGTTGAATCTCTGAAGAGCTCTGAAACAGACCGGATAAATGATCCGGCTGACCAAGACTGCCAGCACCCAACTTACTGCGATCAACCGAATCATTTTTAAGCCACTCGGTCGCTTCACCCACATAGGTTGTAACCAGCCGACACGGTATTTGATCAACATGAAATTTCGGACACATCGGTCTATCGAGAATAGTCAGCCTTAATCCTGCTGCCTCCATATCAAATAAACAGCAGAACATATCGACAATCAGCGCGATATCTTGACTGAGTGCATCGGCACAGCAGAATGGTTCCAATTGACTGCGAAGCAATACCGCAGCGTTATCAGGGGTAACAGTTTTCACCACTGTGAGTGAATCTCGCGCTCGAAGCATTTCTTGAATACCGAGCTTTAACTCAGCCGATAGCGTCCGTTGCCAAACGGCAATGTTATTTTCCGGCTGATAGATATCAGTCAAGATACTGGGTTCGGTCCCAACGGATGCGAGTATACGACCAACAGAACAGGAATGAGGCGTTACCGCTAAGCTGGCATTCATGCATCAACCTCCCAGTCAACAAAAGGATCCGGTAATGTTTGCCAGAAATCGTTCCCGGCTAATAGCTCTTCCTCACTTAATAAACACGCATCAAGCGCTTTGAGCATGGCCACCTGATCCAGTCCCTGACCAATAAATACCAACTCCTGACGCATATCACCAAAAGGCTCGACCCACTGCTCTTCAATCGCCGCTAAATAGTCGGGATCCGTTGGCCACTGCGTTTTGGGTATCGCTTTCCAAAACATTCCGGCAAAACCATAGTGAGCAATCCCCCCGGCTTGATTCCACTGTCCGGCAAATTCCGGGCGTGACGCCAACCAGAAATACCCTTTTGAACGAATCAATTTGCCGAAAGTCGTCGTGTTATGGACAAAGTGATAAAACTTCTCAGGATGAAAAGGACGACGAGCCTGATAACTAAAACTGCTGATACCATATTCTTCCGTTTCCGGAATATGTTCTCCGCGTAGCTCTTTTAGCCAGCCGGGTGCTTGTTGCGCCCGCTCAAAATTAAACAATCCCGTATCCAACACATCAGAGATATCAATCTGTCCATTTTGGATCGGAATAATGCGGGCATGGGTATTCAATGTTTTCAAGATGGCAGTCAAACGCGCCACCTCTTCAGAATCGGCGAGATCTGTTTTACTTAATAAAATCACATCTGCAAACTCGACCTGATCAATCAACAAATCAGAAACACTGCGTTCATCCTCTTCCCCGAGATGTTCACCGGTCTCTTGCAACGACTGAGCGGCTTCGTAATCCCGTAAAAAATTCATAGCATCAACGACCGTCACCATGGTATCCAACCGAGCAACATCAGACAGAGAAATCCCTTCATCATCAGCAAACGTAAATGTCTCAGCAACCGGTAGTGGCTCAGAAATGCCGGTAGATTCAATCACCAGATAGTCAAAACGATTCTCTTTTGCTAGCTTACTCACTTCAACCAGCAAATCTTCCCGCAAGGTGCAGCAAATACAACCGTTGCTCATTTCCACCAGTTTCTCTTCTTGATGATTCAACGACACTTCATTTTTCACGGTGGCAGAGTCGATATTGATTTCACTCATATCATTGACGATAACAGCAACACGTCTCCCCTGACGGTTATTGAGAATATGGCTCAGCACTGTCGTTTTTCCTGCCCCGAGAAAACCCGATAGTACAGTGACCGCAATTTTTTTCTGATTCATCTATCGCACTCCAAAACCGGACCTATGTCTCGATTGATTTCTTGTTATGGTCTGTCCTGCCAATCCTCAGCAATTGAAGCTGATGATTAGGCATAATGGATATGTTATAACATAACAATACAAAATGCGATATACTGTCTGTCCACCTATTGGATGGACACACACTTTTGTTCTTGGCTCTCTTCTGTCTTTTACTTATAGCGATGTAGGGGTGTCTGTCCCCATTAGGAGACAAACCGAGGGAGCACTACTGCTCGTTGACGTGATCCAATTCTATTAACTTCAAACCAAAACGATTCCCAAGTTTCATAAACTTCTCACAAGACGGAGAATCACACACAAAACCTTCATATTGATCTGAGCCCTGATCCCATAAAACAAACTGATATCCTCTCGCTTGCAACCAGATATCAAAAGTGACCAGCGCCTGCCACACACTCTCATCATCCGACTGCGTGCTCAGTGTAAATGTATCCTGTATACATGTATATTTTATGACTTCATTTGCTTGAGGCTCCACTTCATCAATGTCTCTCCAATCAATACTCAAATTTACCCAATACCCTTCCTCTTTCAGTTCGTATAAAGCAGTTTCAATTAATTCACTATGATTCTTACCGTATACATCATCCATGATTTTATTGATTTGAGGGGATTGAACTTCATCTGGCAACCCTGAGAACAGCATTGAAAGAAAATTTATCAGGCGATACCTTTGAAAATAGTAGTTAGCCAAAAACAGGGGTGAACCCAGCACCACAATAGAATAAATGATAATTTTTAAAAAAAACCTGAATAGATTAATCACGTGTATATAAATCATATTTTAGAACATAGTAACTCTCACTATAACGGCCAACATATGTAGCGGTCAATTAGGATAAAAGCTGCCCCCAGAGGCGTATCCCTCTTCACCTTTGCTCTTCCATGAATTGCGATACGAGTTAATTGAACTATGAAATATAAAAGTCTTGATGTTTACCCAATCAAATGATATTTTTTCTTGTTACATAAAATACTAGCTAACATTTATATAGTTTGTAAGGATAAAAATCCAAAAACACAGTAAAATCCATATATATCACTTTTATCAAAACATAAATACAGTAGGAATCAAGAGTGCATTCTCAAAATAGCCATGAAGTAGATATTCTAAAAGAAGCACAGAAAGAAATAAAAAACCACGAAACTGATGACTTCGAGAAAGATACACTATCCGCCCTATATGCATTGGTGTCTATATATGTCCCATCTTTTTTTCTCTGGTTGTTTCTTTTAGAGGACTACCAAGAGTTTAAGAAAGATATCGGTATATTAGTAATTATCTATATTTTTTCTCTTTTTCTTTCTATACTATTTCTATACTTACTAAAACCAAGGTCCAAAAAAGTAACTGATGTTATGTCTGTTACAGGAAAAATAAAAATGATCGATCCTTCTAAGGGTTATCATGAAGAAATAGGTGCAGAGCCGCCACCTTATTATTACTTGGAAATCACGAATAGTAACAAGCCGATAAAATCAACCGTAATAAACCCATATCAAAACAGATGTATATCTGCAATATTAAAGAACAAAAATATCGATACTCACATAAAATGTAATGTCGCTTTCATAGAGCCTCATCAACCAATTCATAAACTCACCGAAATGGCCGAAGGTTCTATTAGTCTGCTCCCCTTTGAGCACTATTGTACATATAGTGATAATAACCTTATCAAAATTTCAGAAAATAGCTGGGTTGCTCCACAACACAGAGGGAATCAACCTGAATTTTCAACACCAAGAGAATATCTGCAACTCAATCATAAGAAAAAATTTATCTGTGAAGCCAACCTCAGTTATAAAATGGACAGAATCAAATTCTTATATATTGACATAGATACTTTAAAAGAAGACTCTGAAAAAACCATAAGTAAACCGAATATAAAGAATGTTATCGATCACACCCATGAAAATTATCAATTTATGGATGTCCGAACTGCTGTCAACACTACAAAGGACCGAAAAGGACCCGGATTCATTACATGTTGTTTCATTGCTTATTTAATTAATTATTTTTTCACCGACTACATTGAAGCAATACCTAACCTAAGCTTTTACATCAATATTTTAATTTCAACCTTACTTGCAATAAAATTGATTTCCATGGTATTTATCCCCCTGAAGGTATCACCACCTATCCGGTTAAATAGGATAAATAAAGAAATTTATGTATTTCACAAAGAAAGCTTATATAGAATTCCATGGGAAAGAAGCGACTTTTCAATCGTAGCAAATCAGAAAAATGATAAAGTCACGTATAACCTCAATCTATGGTTAGATCCAAAGTTTGATATATATAGAAAAAGCAACACCGTTAAGCCGCTCACTATTTATAGTGCAGATAATTTACATGCGAGAGTATTCTTCTTCTGGGACTATATGAATCGGTACATGAAATTTGATGTGTACTTTGAAAAGCTTAAGAAAACAACAGAAGAAACAGAGAAAGTAAGTCTTTATACAAAAGTCATTAGATTTGCTATGGCGTTATTATTCTTACCAATCATATTAATTTTTCTTTCTTCATCTAAATTATCATTAAGATCAAAAATAAATCCATTTAAAATAAAATGGCCTAAAGAGGTTCATAATTGGAGCAAATACACATCAAACTGGTATTAGCCATATAAATTTTGACACTTTCCAAGAATACAAAAATATAGCTTAAGTGAAGCGTTTTTCTTAAGCTATATATATTTAATATGTTATTCTTTAGATCTTTATTTATCGGTTTTAACTTTAAAAACAGCAACTACGATTTTTGTAGCCGGCACAACAGATATGCAGAAGCCAATCAAATATAATAATGCTACTGCACCTGGTTGCGCTATAAATAAGACCAAAAAAATACAGGGAATCGAAATTACAAGTAAAACTGGAGCAGGTATAAAAAAGAATGTCAAAAGTAAAATAGGTATACCTAGGTATACAGTATAATCATTTGCTCCACCTAGCACGGCAATCAGAACAAGAGAAATTAATAAAAACAAACCAATTGCTGTAGAAGATTTTTCGCTAATATAATCATTTAGGTATAAATAAAGTTTGAATTGAATCCCACCAAAAATCGCAAAAAAAACACATGGCACACCTAGGATTATAGAACCGATAGTCACCGTAGCTGAACTAACATCTAAGCCCAAAATAGTCATAAATAAGTGACATCCTTATAAATTTCACAAACTATTCACTATATCCTGTTATCATCATCGTGTACAGATAAGTGACAGTTTCATCAAGCTATCGATGATTCACTTCCCCATATCATCAACTCAATTCAAGCCTGTTGATGTAATAAAAGCTGAGCAAGCAATACAGGAACCAATTACATCTACACCTTGGTCTAGTCCATCTAGGAACTCCCGTGGTGAAATTATTTTGCTCACTATACAGAAATATAAATGATGTCCGAAACCATCCCTTACAATCACGAGTTTGCCCAAAAAGCCCGCGAATATTTGCGTCAGTTAGAAGAAATATTCGAAGCCGAACAGCGGCACAACAGTCAAGAGCTACGCAACGTACTGCTGTATCTGAATAATCTGATTACTACTCATTATGTGCGCTACCATCAAGAGATTGACAGGGAGAATTTGGTGTAGTTATTTGGATTTCGAGCCGCAATTGCGGCTCGTTTTGAAATATAAGATGTAACTAGTCGGCTATGTCCCTGACCATATAACTCGTTACATCACAGGTTATTACAGCCAACTTAGGCCCCATCAATATAATGGTGGGCTGACACCCAATGAGTCTGAGCGACTGTATTGGAAAAACGCTAAAACCGTGCCCAATTTTAGTTGACCACTACACCCGAGCGTAGGAACTCCCGTGGTGAAATTATTTTGATCACTATCCAGGAGTCAAATGATGTACGAAACCATTCCTTATAATCCCGAGTTCGCCCAAAAAGCCCGCGAATACCTGCGTCAGTTAGAAGAAATGTTTGAAGCCGAACAGCGGCACAACAGTCAAGAGCTACGCAATGTGCTGCTGTATCTGAATAATCTGATTACCACTCATTATGTGCGCTACCATCAAGAGATTGACGGGGAGGATTTGGTGTAGTTATTTGGTTTATTTGGATTTCGAGCCGCGGTTGCGGCTCGTTTTAAGCATCTAAAATCTTAAAAATAAACACAATTACAGAAGGTCTTCTTCCCAACCTTTAGCTTCCTCTAACAAAATCTCTTTCGCCAGATCAAAAGTATCTGCTTTACCATCTAAATGATCATTTGGTCCAGATGTTCTTGATTCTGCACTAGACCATACTTCATAAGCATCTCCGTTTTTAGCAATACTTATAATAACATCTGTACCATCAGAAAATGTTCGTTGAAGGGAGTAGCCTTTCTCATTTTCTATTTCATTCCAGTCGTTCATTGCTGCCTCATTGTTTTAATTTTCGCGCGGACTTAATTTCGTTGATATCATCTTTAGTTAATGTCGTTGGGGCATCACGATTGAAATGCTCCTGATTGATGATCTCATCAAACTTTTCCTGCGTCATCGGGATATGTTCCGGCTTTTTGAAGTTCGCCGTATTCCCCGAATATGTATCACTAGGAGGACAACTCCCCACACACTGCGTCAACCCCAGCGGATCCAACCACCCCGTCGGATTTTTCACATACTGGTAGTTGTTTAAACCACCTGCCAAACCAATCGGGTCGGGGGTGATAAAGCGACCGAATTGTAAGGTTCACTAAATATAATATTCACACCTAAATTGTAAATTTTTCAGGTTTAATAACTTCAAATCCATTAGTAATCAGCTCACTCCCCCAATGCTTATACATTTTTAAATATATAATTTCAAAAAAAAGTCGAGGATTATTGATTACCCATGAATATGGCAGACAAAAATAATCATCTCTCTCATAAATCACAGAATTAAAGTCATAATGTGAGTCACTCAGAGCTTGTGCTAACATTCTAAGAAGTTCATATTTATGCTCTAATGAAAATTTAGACAGCCTTCCTCCATTAAAGAATTTTTCATCAAGTAAATAGCTAAGCTGGTCAAAATCATTAGGATCAAATTGACTCAAGTATTCACCTAATGTTTCTTCACGATCATAAACATCAAAATCGCCAAGAAAATAAGCAGGAGTAACAACAAATTCAATATCACTATCGGGAAATTTTAAACTCATATTTAAATACTCATGGTGTTGGATATCCGGTAAAAGGTTGTCCCGTTCCTGCATCAAACCGGATAGTCCATTTTGTATAATTTGGATTAAAATGAGGCTGGCTTAGATTTTGACGGTTTTTAGTAAATCCCCGACCTACAGTCTCATGATATGTCCCTGTTACAACCGGATTACCCTGACTATCAAATCCATTATATTTGGGTAGCCCTCTAGCCTCTCGCGTTATCGCCTCATTAATGATATTTCGTTGAGTCTGCCAATCTTTAAATTGTGAGCTAGGTTGAGGGAATCGTCCCGGAGCTCCTGTCCTAGGATGAGATCCATCAATTGCTCTACTAGCTAAATTGGGTCTTAATGGAATATCAGGTCCATGCTTATCTACAAAGTGAGGATTTAACCCAGGATAACTTTGCCCCAGGTTTACTTCATACTCTCTAACCCAACGTTCTGCATTTAATTCCACTTTCTGTGCAATAAGCTGCTGCCTTTGTTCTCGAGTTAATTCTTTGAATTCAGAATTTGAAATATCAGGCCCACAACATGGCTTTTGACTTAACCCCAACGGATCCACCCACCCCGTCGGGTTTTTCACATACTGGTAGTTGTTTAAACCACCTGCTAAACCAATCGGGTCGGGAGTGATAAAGCGTCCGGTGCCCGGGCTATAGTAACGGTGACGGTTGTAATGTAAACCCGTTTCTGCATCATAATACTGCCCCTGAAAACGCAGCGGGCTGACGATTTCTGCCTTGCGCTGATAAGCCACATTGCCGTAACTGTGGTAATCCACCGACCAGGTAACACGGCCTTCTGCATCGGTAATTTCCAGTGGTGTGCCAATCTGGTCAAGGTGATAGAAATAAGGTGTGGCGTTGTCTGCCCCTTCACCGGTCACCAGTGCCAGCGGTTTAAAGCTGCCGTACTCGTACAGATAAGTCTGGTAGTGATGCTCTCCCGACTCTGCCAGCAGTTTATCTCCCTGCCACAGAAATTCAGTTTGCCGGGTCTGCCCGGTTTTGTCGGTAACCGCTTTATGAATCCGTCTGCCGAACGCGTCATATCGATATTCAGCGCTGCTGCCGTCAGGCTTTTCAACTTTGATAAGCCGGTGCTGACAGTCATATGCATAGGTTGTGACCAGAGACTGCTGGGTGCCCCGCGCTTCCTGTATCAGGTTACCGAACTCATCATACTGATAATGACAGTCCCCCTGAAACAGCAGTTGGTTGCCGGACACATTGCTCAGTCGGTCTTGTATCAGGTTACCGGCCGGGTCATGAGCAAAGCTCTCGCTGATATTGCCGCGCACCTGTGTCAGGCGGTCTAACGGGTCGTAGTGATATTGCGTCACCCCGCGCAGGTTATCTTCCACCTGCGTCAGGTTACCCGAGCGGTTGTACTGGTAACGGCGGAATAACGTCTGTTGCTGCGCCTGACTCACCCGGTGCTCACTCAACCGGCCCAGCTCGTCATACTGAAAATGACTGGTTAACGCGCCCTGTGTCCGGCGGGTTTCCAGACCGCTCACCTGATATTGGTGTTGCGTCAGGCAATGCCCGTTCAGGCTGACCTGCTGCAACCGCCCGTGCTGAAATTGATAATCAATCTGCTGACCGTCCGGTAACAGATGGGCGGTTAAGTGGCCCATCGCATCATAACGGTAACCGGCACTCGCCCAGCCCTGATGCTCAACCGTCAGCCGACCCATCACGTCATAGGCATACGCCAGCGGCCACTGACCGTCATCCACCCCGGTCAGATTGCCCGACAAGTCATAGTGATAGCTGATAGTGGATTCATCCGGCAGGGTTTTCTCAATCAATTTGCCCTGCGCATCATAGGCATAACGGGTGGTCAGCTCCCCGCCTTCCCGGCCGATTTCGGTTTTCGCCGTCAGTTGGGTGTGACTGTCATATTCATAGACGAACTGACGCCCGTCAAAAGTCACTTCCCGCTGCACATGGCCGGTCGGCGTATAGTCTATCTGGTAGCGCTCACCGCGCTCGTTGATAATGGCGCTGACAAAGTGGAACGGGTTGTCATAACGGTACTGCACCGTACTGCCGTCCGGGTTGGTTTTCTGCGTCACCAGATGCAGCGGGAATTCATAGTCATAGGTGGTGACCCGCCCCTGCTCATCGGTGAATCGGGTCACCTTGTTGTAAGCGTTGTATTCATAGCACCGGGTCTGTCCGCCGGGCAACACCTGTTTGGTCAGACGCCCGCTGCGGTCATAAGCAAGCTCCGTCACCCCCTGACTGTCATGGCGCAGCCGCAGCCGCCCCAAAATATCGTAGCGATAACGAATCACCTCCCCTTGTGGTGTGGTCTCATCGACCAGATAACCATTGCGGTTCCATGTCAGCTGGTGCAGGCCGCCATCCGGGTAGATGATGCGCTCAATCAGGCCGTGGTCATTGTAGTCATATCGGGTGGTGTGACCGAGCGGGTCGGTCTGCTCGATAATATGTCCCCACGCATCATGACGGTAACGCCAGATGGCCTTGTCCTGCTGCACCTGACTCAGCAGGCCGTTTTTATAGCTGAAATGGGTGGTTAAACCATTGGGCGCGATTTTTGCGACCAGCTCACCGGCATCGTTATACACCGATTCGGTGACATTGCCGAGCGCATCGGTCTCCTGAATCAGCCGCCCTTTGTCATCGTAGGCCTTGAGGTATTCACCGCCACTGCCGTCAACTTCTTTAATCAGCCGGGCATTGCCGTCATGCTGGTACACCTGCTGTGAGCCGTCACTGTTGGTCAGCGTCACCGTGCCGGCATCTTCATCCCATTCATAGCGGGTATCCACCTGCGTCAGGTTACTGAACTGACGGGTCGCCCGGGCCTGCTTTCCTTCGCCCTGCCATTCCCAGCGGAATATCGCCCCGCCGGCCAGCTCGCGCGACTGAATCACATGCTGCGCATCGTAGGTGTAGCGCTCCGTCTCACCACTGGCATTGGTGGCCGTGATAAGCTGCGACTGCGCGTTATAGCCATAACTGACCTGCGTCTGGACAAACTGCCATTCATCCTGCTCGGCCAGATAGGCATACAAATCCACCCGGGCAATCAGGTCATGCTCGTAAACCAGCTCAAATCTGAGATTGGTCTCGGTTGAAATCCGCACCGGACGGTGCTGACGGTCATAACTGAGACTCAGTGTATGGTCATATGGGTCTTTTATCGAGGTCAGCCTGCCACTGTCACCGCGCATCTGAAAGGTATAAAACCGCTCACCACTGGCAATGATGATGTGTTGCTTATCCCGGCCTAAAAAGGCGGCGGCTCCGGCCATGCGGTTGGTAATCGCCGGCAGTTGTGCTGTCGGTTTGGGGAAGCGGGTCAGTTTGCCTTCGCCGTCACGCCAGACCAGCGCATCGCCGTCCACCGTCAGCTGGTGTGACAGTGAATGTGACCAGCCATAACCGAGCCCGACATTGGTTTCCACCGCCCCGGTCCGGTACAATCGTTGCCACTCAAACGGCAACAGGCCAATCAGGTGGCCGTCCGTCAGTGACAGCAGCTCTTCACCGGTTGCCATCGATATCGGGTCTTTGTCGCACACCGTGGCTTCACTGTTTTGTGTCGAGCGCCCTGATTCATTCGTCGCTGCACGGCTGTCATCCGGCAGTGTATCATGATCGCCATGGAGCTTGGTATTCGGTCGGTTATTGGCTTCAAATTCAAGCGTGCCGTTGTGATAAGCCCCCTTTCCGCCGCGGTTCATCGCGATCCGCTTGAATTTATCACTGGCTTTCAAAATCAGTTTCTTGGCAAAAGCAAAGATTTCTCCAATCACATCCAGCAGCGGTTGAATCACTTTTTTAATCGCCACCCCGGCGGTTTTTACAGCCCGGTAAGTCGCATAAGCAACCCCTGTCGCCGGTGTCGCAATAAAGGTCACGATGACACCACCCAATAGCCCGAGCAGGACACCGGCCAGCGCATTACCACCCATTTCAGCCAGTTTATTCAGCATCCCGGTCAGCGGCACCATCGAGATATACGCCATCATCGCCCGGACAAACAAATATAATGCCGCTTCATCAGAGGCAAACAACAAGGCTTTTTCCAGCATATCCGGGGTATTGCTGGCTGCATTTTTAATTGCATCAATCAGGTCAGCAGCACCATCAACCATATCCTTCAGCGCTTTTTGGGGATCTTTGAGCATGTCATAAATTTCACCAATCCCATCCCACAACTCTTTTAAGGCTTGCCAGATCCCATCGGCAAAATGGCGGATCACCGATAAAACCGACTGCGCTGCGCTATTGGTAAAATAGCTGTCCCATTCGGGCTTGAATGCCTGCCACTTGCCGTCCAGCCAGCTCACTAAATCACCGCTCAGCTCATCGTAATGCGCAAACAGGCTGTCCATCTCTGCCGGGGTCGGTTTGTTATTGATCACTACTTCATAGTATTTGCCCGGCGTCAGGCCGGTGACTGTTGCTTTCCCCTCGGCATCAAGGGTTACCGTCCGGGTTTCACTGCCGTCTTCGGCTTTGATAATCGCATCAATGCCGCCTAACGGCACGTGGTAGATCGACTGAAAAACACTTTGGATTTCGAGATTGCCGCTGAGCGGACAACTCACCTTGGTCGCATAGTTCGCATCATCTTTCCCCACTGTGGTACTGGCACCATTGACTTTGAGCTGTTTATCCATCGAAAACAGGGAAGGTAAATCTTGCCACTCACTGAAGGTATCCGCACTCTGGAAATACCACTTTTTAGTCATTTGCCGATATTCGGTCAGCAAATCAGGAAAGCTGTTCAACTGCTGATTGATATAATGATAAAATGCCTGTTGTTCACTCATGAGAGCATCCCTAACCGTTGTTGTTCTTGTTCTATCAATTGAATGAAAGCCGCGAGATAACCGTCTTGCTCTCCCTGATAACGCGCGACAAAACGCTCGGTTTTCTGACGTAAAACCGGCTCAGGATAGGCGTCATACCAAGCCTGCTGATACTCACTTAATCCCTGAAGGAGATTATTGACCAATACACCCGGGTCTTCGCTCAACCCTGCCAGCACCGCCTCGGGCACTTGCCACCAAGGGAAAGGCCGCTCCTGAAAATCGGCTGGCGCAGTGGGGGCCGGGTTCTCCACCCGGGTCAGCGTTTGTTGAGCCGATAAGCGCAGCCAGCATTGGGTCGGCCCCATCAGAGCGATGCGCTGCTCGTCATCGCACAGTGTCGCCACATCCAGCCCGAAACGCGGGTCGTAGAAGCGGAAAAACACATGCTCGCCGGATGGCAGCCACACATGGGTCAGGCTGCGAAAATGCGCCTGAACGGTGGCAAAATCGGCATGACTGCCGACTAGGATCCCCCAGTCCTCGCATGACGCCTGTTCAATCCAGTCAAGAAACGGGTGCTCAGGGGTGATCTGCGCGAGATTCGGCATCACTTCGCGCCACCCGGCATACGGCGTGCTCAGCCAGATACCCTGCGCATCACTGCCGCCATTGAGGTAAAACCAGCGCTGCGGCTGGCCGTCACTGGTTTCATTGAGAATGACGTACCAGTTTAAATCCGGGGTCAGTTGCTGATTTAAATCGCACATGCGCCATCCTTACATTTTTCACACTCTTCACAGAACGGTGCCGCAGCTTTCATCGTGGCAATCTGCGCCGGAGTCAGGATAGGCGCCGGGTTATCCGGCTTGGTGGTGATTTCATCGGGTAATTGCGCGGCTTGCCCGCCATACGCCACCGCACTGCCGGCACTGCCGCCGGCGTTGAGGTTAATCGCCGGGCCGGAGAGGTTGACACTGCCGCTGTCGATACTGATAAAACTGCCCCCGGCGGATAAGGTCAGACCGGAGCCCGCCTCGGCAACGATTTTAGCCCCGCTTTTCAGGGTAATGGCACTGCCGGTCTCGACCGCCGTCAGGCTGCCGATTTGCTGCGCCAGCGAGCCGCCGATATCGTGGGTCTGGTCTTGGGTAATTTTCAGGCGCTGCTCACCATCAATGGTGAGATGGTCATTCATCTTGATGTGTTCATAACGGTCGTTTTCCACCGTGAAATGGCTGTCGTGACGAATCAGCGTGGTGGCGTCGTTTTCAATCAGCGCTTCGGTGTCTTTCTGGGCATGAATATAGACTTTTTCATGCTCGGACTGGTCTTCAAAACTCAGCTCGTTAAAGCCTTCGCCCTGATGGGTTTCGGTGCGCAGCACGGTTTTGGTTTTGTGCTCGGGCAACGGGTAAGGCGGCACCTGAGTGGCATTGTAAGCACGGCCGGTCACCAGGGGCTGGTCCGGGTCGCCGTCGAGGAAATCCACAATCACTTCGTGGCCGATGCGCGGCACGGCAACCATGCCGTACTGACTGCCCGCCCACTGTTGTGACACCCGCACCCAGCAAGAGCTCAGCTCATCGCCGTTGCTTTCGCGGTCCCACGGAAAATGCAGTTTCACCCGGCCATGCTCGTCACAGTAAATTTCTTCACCGGACGGGCCGACCACGGTCGCCACCATCGGGCCGTCCACCCGGGGTTTATTCTCTACCGGTGACAGCCATAAACTCTCACCGGGAATGGCGGTAAACTGGTTGGCATAGGTGGTGGCCCCGCTGCCGCCGGACTCTTCCAGTGCCTGCGGCTGACTGCCCTGATGGGCAATTTGTACCACCAGCCAGCTCTGATTCATCGCCGCATCAAGGTGCTCGCTGAGTTCAAACCGCACCCCGGCCTGTAACATCGCCTGATTACTTTGACCGCGGGCGGTATGCGCTTCGCGCCGCAGCGCATCAAGGCGGATTTGGCTGAATGCTTTGCCGGTCGCGTCATCTTTATAGCGCCCCGGCGCATCGAAGTGCTCGTACGTGGTGAGCTGGTAATCGAGATTGCTGCCTTCAACGCTCTGTTTAAAACTGTAGGTCGGCTTTTTAAAACTGTAGTCCTGCAACCACACCGCGCTGACCTCTGACTGCTTGCGCGCCGTCATTGCAGAAACATACGGCGTCTCAGAGACGCCGCCGGACAGCACGTTATACGGCACCGTCCCGCCGAGCCGGGTAAAACCTTCCGAATTATCGGTCACCACCAGCGTATGTTTGTCGGTGTCATGGGTGAAGGTGTACATCAGCCCTTCTTCAGCCGCCAGACGGTGGAAGAAATCTAAATCGGTTTCGCGGTATTGCACGCAGAATTCATGCGGCTGACTTTCCCGTTTGGTGGAAAAGGCATAATCGGTGATGTTCATTTCCTGTAGCAGGACGGAGAGGATTTGCGGCACGCTTTTTTGCTGGAAAATACGGCTGTTGTGACGCAGCGAGAGCCGCTCAAGCGACGGCACCAGCGTCAGAGAATAAAAGGTGTGATGGTGGCCGGTATCGCCGCGGCTGAAATTACGGATGATGCCGTGCACCTTTTGCACCACTTGACCGTTGCGCAGCACTTCGAGCAGCGCCGTGGTATCGACCATTTGCTCAAAAGTTAAATCACTGTTGCGACTGGCGAGTTCAATCTGATAACGATAGCCGTAAACCGGATGCCCGCCGGCGTCCACCGATGCTGAAACGGATTCAAATCCCTGATAGTCACGCACCACCAATGACGTATCATTGACCCCATTGATCGTGAGCCTGAAACCTAACGTTGCCATGCAGAAACCTTTGATGTTTTATTTGAGAATATTGATGTTTTATTTTAATGCGCTCAGAAACTGCCTTCTCACTCAGGAAAGAGCCAGTCCATTGAAAGTCCGAGCTTTACTCAACAACTTGCCATTGTATGCAATTTATTTTATGGAATTCAGCCTTTATTAGTTCATTTTCATTACCGGGCGCATTTTATTGAATGCGCCTCTCAATTTTTCACATTACTTGTCAACCCTGACCCGATTACAAAATATTGCAACATGACAAGACAATCTCTTATAGTGTCTGCCATTACAACCAATGAGTCAGTTAAATCGAAGTGTCGGGAAAAGCAATTAAATCGCCGTGTGTGGCAAACTGTAAAAATGAAGATGGCCTGTGTTCGGGGTGCTACCGAACCATGGAAGAAATTCGGCAGTGGCGTCATTATACCGATCAGCAAAGAGAACAAATTATACAGCGGTTAAGCGGCACGGAGACCTCTCATGCTTGCCCGCAATGTGGTGAGCCGACCTATTGCGGTATCAGTGCCGGCGAATCGGACTGTTGGTGTTTTCATATCTCAACCCGCGAGAAAACGGGGGCAACCCACTGTCTGTGTCGTCGTTGCCTGTGCCAACAGCCGCTGCGATAACCGGCTCCGTATCAGTGGCAACGTGATGATTTTGCCGCTAATGCCTTCCCCTCAAACCGAACCCCTTCCCAACCGGTACGGATAAAGTTGCGGATATTCTGATGGTCCTGATTTTCCGGGTGTTGCAGTACGTCCTGCCGATAAAAATCACCAAAACAAGCCAGTGTTTCTTCAGCACTCAACTGATGTAGTTTTGCAAAAGAAAAGATTTTACAGGAGCCTTGATTTTCATAGGCCTCATTCACAACGTCTCCGTTGCTAAATCGGGTTGGTGTGAAATCATAGTGTTCATCAATCACACGCATTACTTCAGAAAAATCAACTTGCTCTGGAGACGTGCGGATCATGTCTAGTAATTCATTGAATGTCATATTAATTTTCTCTACTGCTGCCGAGGTGGTTCGTACCATGCTGAGTCTAACAAAGATAGTGTTGTTTAGTCATACAAATAAAGGCATCGACTGCTTTCCGGCATAGAAAACCATGTTTATTTCAGAGTCCTTCTGTGAGTCCTTCCAACAGAATCAGTTTTTTTTTAGTAACTATTGAGCAGAAAAACTCAATGTCATCAATAATTAAATTAGATGTGCTCGCTCTGATAGCAGCACGTCTCTTTAAAATGATGAAGATACGGACTGAAAGCAGGGCCTGACACATATGCCATCAAAGACTGAAAAGCCAATACTCGACGCAGATCATGAAACGGAAGAAATGAAATCCATTCACCCATTACGGAGCCGTCTGGGACGAAGAATCATTTTTATTTTGGTATTACTCAGTGGCACAATCACTTTTTTGGCGACCTTGGCACAACTCTATTTCGATTACAGCAAACAATTCAGCAATGTTGATCGACGCCATCAGGAAATCCGAAATATCCACACGCACCTGCTGGCTTCATCACTATGGAATTTTGATCTCACTATATTACAACAGCGGGTCAATGGACTGATTAATCTGCCTCATATCGATTATCTGGAAATACAGTCTGACAACTATAAAATCAGCGCAGGGAAACCGGTGACCGGCAAAGCCGTCAGCCATATCTATCCGCTGACATTTCAAGATCCAATCACCGGGAAATCAGAACAAATCGGGACGATTCGCGTTGAGTCGGATATTCAGCAAATCTATAACTCACTGTTGAATGACTTTCTGGTGATTCTGTCAATTAATACCATTAAGACAGCACTGGTCTGCTATTTGATTCTGATCGTGTTTCACCACAGTATCAATCAGCGAATTTACGCGATTGTCCGCTACCTGAGACAGTATAACCCCAGACACAGAGCGCATCCCCTGCGCGTCTACAACTATCCGGTGATTACGCAAAAAAATGACGAGCTATCACTTTTATGTAATGAAACCAATAAATTAACGAGAAATCTGACGGTTTTGTATCAGAATATTCGCTTCGAACAGACCCGTTTGGCGGATTTTGCCCACGTCTCTTCTGACTGGCTGTGGGAAACCGATTCAGCTTTGAAACTGGTGTATTGCTCAGAAGCCATGCTGACTGCACTTCACTTACCAGAAAACCATCGTTTGGCATTCCATGAAATTGAGCAATTTCAAACAGCGACTCAGTTACAGCAATTCTTAAACGGCAAGCAAAACTTCCACCATTGTGAAGTCGTTCTCAACCTGAACGGACATAAGATGTGGTTAATGTTTCAGGCCCAAGCGCGCTATGACAATGAATATAACAATTTCTTAGGATTTCGCGGCACAGCACTGAATATTACTGAACTCAAATCGGTCCAAGCGGAACTAGAGCAACTCAATCAAAGTCTGGAACACACCGTTCAGGAACGGACGCAGGATTTGGCTCAGAGTCTCAAACAACTCAAACAAGCACAGGCGCAACTGATCCAGTCGGAAAAGTTGGCCGCACTCGGTGGCTTGGTCGCCGGGGTTGCGCACGAGGTGAATACGCCGTTAGGTATCGCAGTCACTGCGACATCGATCATTGAGGAAGTGACGGAGGAGTTTGAACGGGCATTTCGCGATCAAACCTTAACAACCACTCAGTTTGTTGAACTGACCGAAAGAATGAAATCGGGCTCAGAATTACTGCAAAGTAATCTGAATCGGGCATCAAAGTTAATCCGGGACTTCAAACAAACTGCCGTCGATCAGGTTTCTGAAAACCGGAGCCAGTTTCATATTCATCAGGTACTCATGGCATTAATTACCAGCATGCATCCAGAAACCCGGAAAATTCCAGTGTCCCCCCAACTCGAAGGAGATGAAACACTGACGATGACGAGCCTGCCGGGGACATTAACCCAAATCATCTCGAACCTGATTATGAATAGTGTGATTCATGCGTTTGAAGGTGACCATCCATCTCCGGAAATTCGGATTAAATTCTATGCCCAAGATCAGCATATTATTTTTGAATATCAGGATAACGGCATTGGAGTACCCCATGAATTGCATGAGAAAATTTTTGAACCGTTTTATACCAGTAAAAGAGGTCATGGTGGCTCAGGGTTGGGGCTCAATTTAGTCTTTAATCTGGTGACACAAAAACTGAAAGGCCACTTAAACTTTACCTCAGAGCCGGGTCAAGGCGTTCTATATCGCATTCAGCTGCCGAAGACATTGGACTAATCACAATGCATCTCCTCAAGATGCACAATTGCCGGCTAGGGTTACAAGGATATGACAACAGGTAAATACAATACTGAATTGACTTCCCCGCTGCGGAGCCGTCTCGGACGACGCATGATTTTCATTCTGATTCTGATCAGTAGTGTGTTTACATTGATTTCTACAGGAACCCAGCTCTACTTCAATTACACACAGCATATGGATAATATCGAAAAACGCCATATGGAAATTCAAGACGTGCACACGCATGTACTGGCTTCGTTTATTTGGAACTTTAATCTGTCGCAACTACGACGGAGAATGGAGCATCTATTACTTTTATCCGATATTGACTATTTAGAGGTTGAATCCGGTAACTACAAAATTGCCGTTGGTCAACCGAACAAAGCCACAGTGATCAGACATATTTACCCCCTGACTGTCCGCGAACCGGTAAATGATGAAACAGAGTTGATCGGTACCCTTGTTGTTGAATCGAACCTCGATTATATCCACCACACACTGATTCGTGAGTTTTTGACGACATTAGCGATTAATACCATCAAGACTATCATCGTCTGTTACCTGATCCTCGTTATTTTTCATCGCAGTATCAACCAACGGATTTTTTCAATTGTTCGCTTCCTGCAACACTATAATCCCATGAAACCGGGACAGAAGCTTAAAGTCTATCAGGCTCCATGGATTACACAGCATGATGATGAGTTATCGTTATTGGTCAAAGAAACGAATAAATTAACTCAAAACCTCGTGTTTTTTTACCAGAGTAATCACTTTGAACGAACTCGCTCGAGACATTTTGCTCACATCTCATCGGACTGGCTGTGGGAAACAGACGACTCACTCCAACTGATTTATGCCTCAGAAGGGATGTTGAAAGCCTTACACCTCTCAGAAGCTCATCCGACTGCTTTCGAGCAAATCGAAGCGTTACAATCGGCAGAGGATTTACACCGTTTTCTCAGTTACAAACGGAGTTTTCAGCAGTGTGAAGTCACCATCATCTTAGATGGCATGCAGCAGTGGTTTGTATTTCAGGCTCTCGCTCGCTATAACGACGTACATGAATTTCTCGGATTTCGCGGAACAGCGCTGAATATCACGGATCTGAAATCCGGGCAGCAGGCCTTAAAACAGCTTAACCAGGCACTGGAATATAAAGTTCAGCAACGCACTGACGAGCTGGCTCAAAATATGGAGCAACTCAAACAAGCTCAGACCCAACTGATTCAGTCCGAAAAATTCACTGCACTCGGTGGACTGGTTGCCGGAGTTGCGCATGAAGTCAATACACCTCTAGGGATTGCTGTAACAGCGACATCCGTCGTTGCAGATATCAGAAAAACACTAGAAGAAAGCTTCCATAATCAGACCCTCACGACCCATCAGTTTAAAGAACTCACTCAGCGCTTGAATTTAAGTGTCGACTTGTTGAAAAGTAACCTCACCCGAGCATCGGGATTAATGCAGAACTTTAAACAGACCGCGGTCGATCAAATATCAGAGAGCCAAAGTCAATTTAACGTTTATCAGGTTTTGCAGGCTTTAATTGACAGTATCTCTCCGGAGACCAGAAAAGTCCCGGTGACTCCTGAGCTGGAGGGGGACAAGGATTTGATGATGAATAGTTTTCCGGGAGGATTAACTCAAGTCATTGCCAACCTCCTCATCAACAGTACACGCCATGCGTTCACAAACGGAAATCAGCAAACAGAGCCGCAAATTGTCATTCGTTTTTATACCGAGGAAGAATCAGTTATTTTTGAGTATCTCGATAATGGCGTCGGCATCCCCGAGGATCTACATCAAAAAATATTTGAACCATTCTACACCACCCAGAGAGGACACGGTGGCTCGGGGCTTGGCCTGAGTTTAGTGTTTAATCTGGTGACCCAACAACTGCAGGGAACCTTACAGTTTGCATCAACGCCCGGGCAGGGTCTGCACTACTGGCTCAAGCTCCCTAAGCAATTAACGATTCAAGAGGAAGAAACAGTATAGTTGCGATGCAACGTCAATCCGTTAATCAGGCAGACTGTCCCGAATCGCCACAAATTCATCCCAATGTGCAACAAACAAGTCAACCAGTTGCGGATCAAACTGCTTCCCCCGTTGCGCTAAAATTTCCTGTTTGATCTTGTCGTCTGGCCAACTTTCTTTATAACAACGCTTAGCACCTAAAGCATCGAACACATCAGCCAAGGCGGTAATTCTGCCACAAATCGGAATATCGTTTCCCGACAGCCCATGCGGATAACCGGTACCATCCCACCGTTCATGGTGATATTCAGCGATATTTTTCGCCATCACCATCAGCGGACGCGCAGACTGACTCAGAATCTCAACACCATACTCCACATGTTTTTGCATGATTTTCCATTCTTCTTCATCCAGCTTGCCATCTTTGTGCAAAATGCGATCAGGCACAGCGACTTTCCCGACATCATGTAATGGTGCGGCATGTTTGATCATTTTGACCTCAGTTTCAGACAAACCACACAACTGGGCCAACCGCTCACTATACAGAGAAACTCGCTGAACATGAGCACCGGTCTCTTTGCTGCGAGCCTCGACAGCATTGGAGAGGTTATAGACCAGCTCGACTGAGGTTTCCTGCAAATCAACAAACAAATTAATATTGTCGAATGTCATACAGATATTCTGCATGTATATTTCCAGCAACTGCTTATCAAGTAACGAAAGTTCACCGTTTAAATTGACATAGAGAAGATTGGTCACCCCCCGTTCATCACGGGTATGAAACACATAAGCGTCGCCGTAGTTGTGTGAAGCACCTTTGTCTAACACTTCCTGACACCGCTGGGACACAATGTCGGGTAACACACTAAAGCTACACTCTTTATAGAAGGAAACATATTTACCGGTCGCAGCAAGGGTAAGTGCTCGCTCACCCTCGCCGCCGTCATGGGGATACACGATGCAGTAGAAAGCAGAGGCTTCAAGCCCGAGAAGAGAGGTCAGTTGTTTCAATACCGTCGTAGCATAGGTTTGCAATGTTCTGGTATTTTGAACTTTAGCTGAGGCTTCAATGACTCTGCTTAATCCCTCCTTTTGTTCTTCAATAAGACATAAGTCCCGGTATGCTCGCAGCATTGAATAGAGTAATGTGCGTAACTTCTGTGTGGTGAGATCGGTTTTTTCTTTGTAGTCATCAATCTCATAATCCTGAATCACCTTCTCTTCCGGCGCCTGCCCGGCCTGTCCGGTCCTTAAGACCAACCGGATAATTCGATTGCGACAGGTCTCCCGGATGAACCGAACCAAATCCAGTCCCGCATGTTCCGTTTCCATCACCACATCGATCAGCGCCAGTGCAATATCATCTTCTTGTTTAAAGATTTCCTGAGCTTCACTTCCGGAATACGCAGAGATCAGTTTCAAAGGGCGTTTCTGAAAAACAAAGTTACTCAATGCCAGTTTGGTGATCTGGTGCATTTGAGCGTCATCATCCACCAGTAACACTTTCCAAGGTTCTAAACTTTGATCATTAGCCGATGAATGGCTATCTTTATTTTCTTCATGATCTGAAGGCGTTGAACGCATATCCGCAAATAATTCCATAATCACCTCTTTTTCATCGACCTAATTATAGTTTTAGCACACTCCCATCACTCTTACTGTTTTATTCTGACTTATCGGTGCGACATCAAAAAAGCCGCTGTGCGTTACAAACGTTGTTGCCAAAAATCAATGGATTATTAACACATACAGCACTGTGTGATTTTTTTGCAGAAGGTAGTTTGGTTCCATAACCATTCGAAGGCGGCAGATGTCGCGTGGCAAACGGAGCACGGCACACTGCGTGATACGGGTTTTAACCCATAACACGAAGGATGAATTGAACGGGATGACCGAACGATGAGAAATCAGTGATACAAAGACAGAGAATGGATCAATTGAGCAACAGATGGGGTGGTTAGGGTATCAATCGCTTTG
Source organism: Vibrio rhizosphaerae (assembly GCF_024347095.1). Classification (NCBI taxonomy): domain Bacteria; kingdom Pseudomonadati; phylum Pseudomonadota; class Gammaproteobacteria; order Vibrionales; family Vibrionaceae; genus Vibrio; species Vibrio rhizosphaerae. Next base: position 986,513 of record NZ_AP024904.1, read on the forward strand.
CCTTGCTGCAGACCTTGACGAATATCTGTGCTGCGAACCGGTACTTTCTCCGGACAGGCCATCACATTAAACTGCTTGAGGATATCTTTGGCCCGAAAAAAACGGGCAAACTGAAACAAGTTATCCGGTCCCATCACAAATGTCAGTTCATCCTGAGGATAAATGTCCTGCAACGCGGTCAATACTGCATAAGTGGTAATATGTTTGCCGGGAAGATAGAGTTGTTCTTCAATTTCAGAACGTTGAATCTTATCACTATCTAAATCAGAGATCAGCGCATCAACCAAGCGACATCGCTGCTCGTAAGGGAGCATTTTCTTCCCCCATGCATGGGCGAGACTCGGAACCAATAAAATTTGATCAAAATGGCTTAATGAATCAATCACACTTTTGTGACCCAAACTTGGTGGGTTAAAAGCACTGCCAAATACAGCGATTTTCAACATATCCTTCCTTTCTGGCAATTATCCGGTTTTCTAATTTGATGAAATCGGTATGATACTAAAAAGTTGCGATATACCCAAGTGACCTCAAAATACGGGGTTCCACGGTTCTCCCGATCACGGTGACTTGAGCGTCATGCTATCAGTTTATTTATTATTCTTGTACGAAAAGGAATCTCAAAATGGAACAGCTTATTCGCGAGGAAATGCGCGTCCAACCCACCATCAATCCTGAGTATGAAATCGAGCGTCGTGTCGACTTTATCAAGCGCAAACTGACTGAATCCGGTTGTCAATCTCTGGTCCTCGGTATCAGTGGCGGGATTGACTCCGCAACGTGTGGGCGCTTGGCGCAGCTGGCAGTGAATCAACTCAATGAAGAACAGCCAAATACGCCGTATCAATTTATCGCGGTCAGACTGCCCTATGGTGAACAGAAAGATGAAGATGAGGCGCAACTTTCTATCGCCTTCATTGAACCGAGTCATGCTGTTGCTGTGAATATTAAAGCAGGTGTTGACGGACTCCATGCTGCATCTCATCAGGCGCTGGCAGGCACTGGCTTACTCCCGGAAGATCATGCGCAACTCGATTTCGTGAAAGGTAATGTCAAAGCCCGTGCGCGGATGATTGCCCAATACGAAATTGCAGGTTATGTGCGTGGTCTTGTGCTCGGCACCGACCACTCTGCCGAAAATATTACCGGTTTTTACACCAAGTTCGGTGACGGTGCATGTGACCTCGCCCCTCTGTTCGGATTAAACAAGCGTCAGGTTCGTCAGGTCGCTGCTACGCTGGGCGCACCTGATGTGTTGGTCAACAAAGTACCAACCGCGGACTTGGAAGAACTGGCACCACAAAAAGCCGATGAAGCGGCCCTGAATCTGACCTACGATCAAATTGATGATTTTCTGGAAGGAAAGCCTGTCCCTCAGAGTGTTGTCGATCGACTCGTCGCAATCTATCAGGCCACTCAGCACAAACGTCAGCCGATTCCGACAATTTACGACTAATCCTTTCCCCACGCTTCATGGTGGGAAACACTGAGGTTGTGGAAAATCAATGATGACTCGATTTTCCACAACCGATTAGCATATCCCGCTCATGAATTACCCACCAATCTGCACTGCGATCACATTCTTATCTCATAATGTGAGTTCTATCCTATCGCGTAACACTTCTGAAAAAACGACGAGTGAATATGATTATCGTCAATACTTTTTTTACCGTATCGATGATGATGAAGTAACGAATTGTTATAGGAGTTTGCAATATGTTGTATATGGAATTTTTGTTCCTATTATTAATGCTTTACATTGGCTCCCGGTACGGCGGTATCGGCTTAGGGGTCGTGTCCGGTATTGGTTTGGTGATTGAAGTCTTCATCTTCAAAATGCCACCGACCTCACCACCGATCACGGTGATGCTGATCATCTTAGCCGTGGTGACCTGTGCATCGATCCTTGAAGCTGCCGGCGGCTTGAAATACATGCTTCAGATTGCCGAACGGCTGCTACGGAAAAATCCTAAACGTGTCACACTCATCGCGCCGTTCGTCACTTATACCATGACGTTCATGCTGGGTACCGGCCATGCCGTCTACTCCATCATGCCAATCATTGGTGATGTCGCACTGAAAAATGGCATTCGGCCAGAACGCCCGATGGCGGCAGCATCAGTCGCGTCACAAGTGGCAATCACCGCATCTCCGATTTCAGCGGCAGTGGTTTATTATCTGGCCCAGCTAGTCAATGTTCAGTCCAATATCACGCTCCTTTCTATTTTGATGGTGACGGTGCCAGCCACACTTTGCGGAACACTTGCTATGTCGCTGTACAGCCTCAGACGCGGAAAAGAGCTGCAAGACGATCCTGACTATCAGGCCCGCCTGAAAGATCCGGTCTGGAAAGAAGAGATCCGCAATACGACCGCCACCACGCTCAACGAAACACTTCCTGCGAAAGCAAGAAACTCGGTATTACTCTTTATTGGAGCGATCCTGTGTATTGTTCTGATTGCGATGGTGCCTGAGATCAGAACCATCAGCGAAGGCGCAAAACCGATCAGTATGGCCGTCGTGATCCAGATGATGATGCTCTGCTTTGGCGGGATTATTCTGCTGGTGACGAAAACCAATCCGAAAAGTGTGCCTGACGGCGTGGTGTTTAAATCTGGGATGGTAGCCGCAATTGCGATCTTCGGGATTGCGTGGATGTCAGATACTTATTTCAAATACGCAATGCCGCAATTCAAATCGGGGATTGTTGAAATGGTTCAGTTATATCCCTGGACCTTCGCTCTGGCGCTCTTCATCGTTTCGGTCGTGGTCAATTCTCAAGCTGCAACCGCACGGATGATGCTGCCTGTCGGGCTGGCACTCGGTTTAAGCCCCGCCCTGTTAATCGGCCTGATGCCGGCAGTTTACGGCTACTTCTTTATCCCGAATTATCCGTCAGATATTGCCACCGTCAACTTTGATGTGTCTGGCACGACAAAAATCGGGAAATGGTACTTCAACCACTCGTTTATGTCGGTCGGCCTTATTGCTGTTGTGACTGGCTGTATTGTCGGCTATCTGCTCGCACAAGTGGTCATTGGCTAAATTCAGCCCCGCGTAAACAATCACCCTTCTTTTGGTGATGAGTTGCTAAAAATCAGCCCCTATCTCGAGGGGCTGATTGATGATGACAGCATTAATTCGATCGCACGATGACTGATCCCGCTATTTTTCATCCATGACTATACGGGCATTGCGTGCCTGAACAGGACGATTATTGTGCCCCATGACCGAAGTCAGCGCATTTTCCTGCCCAGTCGACAGCGTCTTTGACTGCTTCATTACAAACCAACGCACACCTTCACTACATGGTGGGGTGGTGAGCGATCCATTGAAACGATAATATTTTTGAGTGGTCGGCAATAAATCTTTCACAGGGAAAGAAACCGCCACCGTATCGCCTTTTTTCGGTAATCGCTGTGTCAACTGAGCTAACTCGTGATCGGCGGCCCCGAGGTCAAACATCACGGCAACGACAGCCAGATTGCCATCACGATCCTGATTGACAAAATGAGCTTCCAAGGGATATTGATGACTCTTAATTAAGTTTTCGGAAGGGGTATGAAAGTGGAATTGCTTCAGTTCAAACTGAGTCCCATCAACGGTCAGAGTATTATTGCCTGTCACAGTCGCCTGTAACGTATGACCATTGTTGGTTACAGCGGTCACTTGCCCCTGATACGCGATGGCCAAAGGCTTCAGATCGGATGTGACCGTATCCGTCAAATTAATCGGACTCTGGTTTTTCCCTGTCTCACAAATCTTAGACACATGTCCCCAGTGGTCCGGACCATTTTCCCCGGTATATCCCCATTCTGAAGCCTGTGTCATAGCGGAAAAGAAAGCACCCACTGACATTGCTAATATAATTTTTTTCATTGTCTCTCCATGTGATAACGGATATCGCTATTTTTTATTTATTGAGCAAATAATTGTTTAGTTATCAAAGACAAGACTGAAAGTGCCTTATCAGTTTTGAGTCTATCTCACCATACTCCGGTACTCAATCACGACTTGATTACCATCCACATAAACCGAATCAATATCACCATCGATGATCACTCGATTAACCAGTTTGACTTGTTGTTGGCCTTCTCGCTGTTGTTTGATGAGGCTGGGCATAAACAGGTAGGGATCGACATGAAGATGTCGACAGAATGATTGGACAAATTGCTGCGTCAGGGGTTCACGCCCCCGCAAAATGTTAGACAGTTGGATTTGGGTCAGCCCCAACTGCTTCGCCACTTCCATTTGTGTCAGATGCATCCTCGCTTTTTGCGACATCCAGACATGATAAAGTGCTTCAAGGTCGTCTTTTGTATAGGTCATGAAGGGATCTCCTCTAAGGACGTTATCAACCACCGGGGGTGGTCAACAACGACTGATATGATGAATCCCGACAACATGACAGATGTGTATGCGTGATGTGTCAACCAATCGTCATGATTGATTCACGAAACGACGCTTGAAGAAACTACTCCTGAGAAGGGGCAACCAATAAGCTATCAAACGTCTTATGCCCGTGTAGTCCTTCAAAGTCTGATTCTTCAGCAATAAATTCCCGGAGTGAAGGACTGAGATCGACGGCGAGCTGAAGATCAATAATCGCTTGTTCTTCCGCCCCCAAGCGGGCATAGGCACAAGCGCGTTGATAAAGTGCCGGACCGTTGGTTTCATCAAGCTCCAACACGCGGTTACATAAGCTCATCGCCCAGTGATATTCTTTCATTTCCATCACAGCGTCGGCTTTATAGGTCAACGCTTCTAAGTCTCCCGGACGGATTTTCAGAATTTCATCATAAACTTCCACGCGTTGTTCTGGTGTCTGCACACTCTGAGCTCTGAGCCACAAGTTGTGAATCTCATTGATAATCTCAATCTCACGGTTATTTTCGGTGATAATGCGCGTTTTACGCTTCAAATCACGCTCCAAGGCCAAGAATTTTTTCTCATAATCTTGGGCAATCTTATTTAAGCGCTTATCGGCCAGCTCCCGCGTGTTGGTCTTCACCTCTTTCAATGAATGCCAGCCAAATAAGGCGATCAATGACGCCGCAGCCGCAATGATGTAAAAGAAATAAGTGACCGTAACATTGGCATAATTCATTGATTTATCGGCAACGCTCAGTTCCCGATCTGTTATCTGAATCGTCAAACGGCGCTCCAGATCTTGCTGATCTTGTCTGAGCGATTTCAGCTCATCCAGAATATAACGCTCGATGAGCGGGCGATCCAAGATATCAGTTTGTGAGTATTTCTGTTCCGGCTCTGCAACGGCAGTTTTCAGAAAAAGAGACAGTATCATTGCAACCATCAGTATAATTTTTAACACAGCAGACCCCTTCTTTTAAATACCACTTCTGTTTCACACAACAAGCGTTCCCCATTGTCTAATGAAATACAGCACGAAACAATCCACAAGAGGTAAAAAAATAATTTATTTGTGTACAAACAAACCCACAAAAACATGAAAAATAACAAAAATATATATTCTTTAATAATCAATAAATTACAACAAATAAAAATACACAGATCACAGAAATGCTTGATTTATATCCAATAAATGTTTAGAGTACAAAACATAGAACAGTTAATTTTACAACAACGTAGGTCGTGATGAATGGAAGCTATATTAGAAGTAAAAGAGCTTTACAAAATATTCGGAGAGTCCGTTGACACAGCTTTTCCTTTAATGGAAAAGGGGCTGGATAAAGATCAAATTTTTGAAAAAACAGGCCTCACTGTCGGTGTCAAAAATGTTTCTCTCTCAATTCAAGAAGGTGAAATCTTCGTCATCATGGGGCTTTCCGGCTCTGGCAAATCAACACTGGTTCGGTTATTGAACCGGTTAATTGAACCCACCCAAGGCAGCGTCTTGCTCAAGGGCCGGGATATTGCTCGCATCTCCGCTAAGGATCTCTGTGAAGTCCGGCGTAAACAGATTTCAATGGTTTTCCAGAATTTTGCACTGATGCCACACATGACGGTGATCGACAATACTGCATTTGGCTTAGAGTTGGCGGGGATCGATAAACCAACCCGCTACCAACGTGCAAAAGAAGCTTTATCGCGTGTTGGACTGGAAGCATATGTAGACTCTTATCCGGATGAACTTTCAGGCGGGATGAAGCAACGGGTGGGGCTGGCCCGGGCACTCACCAATGATCCTGACATTCTCTTAATGGACGAAGCATTTTCAGCTCTTGACCCGCTGATTCGTACCGAGATGCAAGATGAACTGATCCGGCTACAAAACGACGATAAACGCACGATTGTCTTTATCTCTCATGATTTGGATGAAGCGATGCGTATCGGTGATCGGATTGCCATTATGCAAGATGGTGAAGTCGTTCAGGTCGGTACCCCGGATGACATTTTGCACAACCCGGCCAACGACTATGTCAGCTCTTTCTTCCGTGGGGTGAATGTTGCAAACATTCTCACTGCTAAAGATATTGCCCGCAGAAAAACGGCAACGGTTCTGAAAAAGCATGACAACGACGGACCGGCAGCGGCACTGCAACTGTTACTCGATAATGATAAAGAGTTCGGGATTGTGGTTGACCGCGGCAATACCTATGCAGGTGTCGTGTCTCTCGACTCGCTGAAAGAAGCTCAGAAACAGCGGAGTTCTCTCAACAGCGCTCTCTTACAAGACGCCATACATGTTCATGCCGATACGCCAATCAGTGAATTGATCGGTCAGGTTGCGACCATTCCTTACGCACTTCCCGTGATCGATGACAACAATTGCTATTTGGGCGTTATCAGTAAATCCCGATTACTTCAGACTTTAGACAGAGAATAATATTATGGCAATGGAATCCACACAAAGCGTTGACCCTTGGGCGACAAGCACCACAACGAATAGTGACTGGTTAAATGCCAGCACACCACCACCAGAAACCTTTCACTGGTTACATCCATTTAAAGATGCACTGATCCCGTTTGATCATTGGGTCGAAACCGCACTCAACTGGCTCGTGGCACATGGCCGCCCGCTGTTTCAGGCGATTCGCATTCCGATCGATCTGATTCTCAGTTCATTTCAAACCGCGCTGGTCTCGACACCGGCACCAATCATGTTAGTCCTGCTATTTCTGCTGGCTTGGCAGATGGCAGGGCTGCGCATGGGCATCATCTCACTGGTATCATTGATCGTCATCGGTCTGATCGGCGCTTGGAACGGCGCAATGGTAACGCTTGCATTGGTGATGACCTCGGTCTTTTTCTGCCTGCTGTTAGGGCTACCGCTCGGCATTTGGTTAGCCCGCAATCAGATGGCCGCGAAAGTGATTCGACCCGTTCTGGATGCCATGCAGACCACACCGGCATTTGTGTATCTGGTACCGATTGTGATGTTGTTCGGGATCGGGAATGTCCCCGGGGTTGTCGTGACCATCATCTTTGCGCTGCCACCGATTGTACGACTGACGATTCTCGGTATTCAACAAGTCCCCGATGATTTGATTGAGGCCGGCCACGCCTTCGGGGCAAGTCCGAAACAGATGCTATACCGCATTCAGTTACCTCTGGCAATGCCATCAATCATGGCTGGGGTGAACCAAACACTGATGCTCTCGCTGTCTATGGTCGTCATCGCATCCATGATTGCCGTTGGCGGACTGGGACAGACCGTATTACGGGGCATCGGCCGACTCGATATGGGTATGGCTGCGGTCGGTGGAATGGGGATCGTGATTCTTGCCATTTTGCTGGATCGCATCACTCAAACGATCGGTGTAACCACCCGGGATAACAAGACTCGCTGGTATCACGCAGGTCCTGCCGGTTTCATTTGGCGCCTAGTGGCGAAATAAGCGCACCACCGCAGGAAATTACAGCCAATCAGTCACAGGACACCAACGCGCCTGTTTCTGATTGGCCGACAATAGAACCGAACCTTCAAAATGAAGTGTATCGCATGGTTCTTTTCCTTAAAGCCCGAATTCGGGCATTGATAAGCTCACCTACATAAGGAAATCAGATATGAAATATACACGGAGAATGTTGATCACTGCCGGTATGGTATTATCAACGTGTCAGGCCTCACTGGCTTTTGCTGATGATTTACCCGGCAAAGGCATTACTGTTCAACCGGTTCAATCTACCGTCGCAGAGGAAACCTTTCAGACACTCATTGTCAACAAAGCGATGGAAGCATTAGGCTACAAGGTCTTACCGACCAAAGAAGTCGATTACAATGTCGGCTATACCTCCATTGCCAAAGGAGATGCAACCTACCTTGCTGTCGGTTGGTTCCCACTGCATAGCAACAAATATGAAAAAGCCGGGGGAGATGATGCCTTCTATGTTTCCGGTGACTACATTTCAGGTGCCGCACAAGGGTATCTCATTGATAAAAAAACCGCAGAGAAATATGGCATCACCAATATTGCGCAACTCAAAGATCCGAAACTGGCCAAACTGTTCGATACCAATGATGATGGTAAAGCGGATCTGACCGGATGTAATCCCGGCTGGGGATGTGAAAGCGTAGTTGAACACCAGATGGATGCATTTGGCTTACGTAAAACCGTCACCCACAATCAGGGGAAATATTCGGCACTGATCGCAGACACCATCGCTCGTTATCGCAAAGGTCAGCCCATTCTTTACTACACATGGACCCCTTATTGGGTCAGTGGTGTTTTGGTTCCGGGCAAAGATGTAGTCTGGCTTGAAGTTCCATTCTCATCACTCCCCGGAAATCGGAAAAATATCGATACCAGCCTGCCTAATGGTAAAAACTATGGGTTTGAGATGAACTCGATGCGCATTGTCGCTAACAAAAAGTTCGCTCACGATAACCCGGCGGCAGCTAAACTTTTCTCAGTGATGAAGCTCAACATCAATGACGTCAGTGCGGAAAATATGATGATGAGTAAAGGGAAAAACAGTCCGGCAGATATTGAAGCCCATGCCAATGGCTGGATCAAAGCACACCAGAAATTATTTAACTCTTGGATCGCACAAGCAAAAGCGGCTGCCAAATAACCACAGGCACGACGATTTAGTGATGAATCGTCGCTCATAACGAGCCGTTTCCAACCCTCGACCGGACATTCTCAAGACCTGTCGAGGGTTTTTTAATGGATTCTCCCAGAATCTCTGCACTTCCCTTTGATTTTTGTTTCTGCTGTTTTTATTCTTGAGTATCATAGACATCCAAATCACCGCAAGATGCCGGATTCAGCGTATCTTAAGACCACATATACAGGCAGCGTTTCGTCTCCATCGATATCTCATAACAACGCGACCTGATGCAGATCTTTTTTGATGCAATATGGTGTTCTGAATGCATTCTCGGAGTGAAAAAAATTGAGCGATCAAAAAGATTTATCCCTGTTTATTGAATCATTGACACAAGCCGATGATATTGACCAGTCGAAACAACTGACTTCATATCTGAATCAGGGAATGGATTCAGATACTGTCGCTCGCTTACTTGAGGCATTAAAAGTAGAACAACGGGTCAGGCTCTGGCGGGCTTTACCCCTTGAATTACATATTCCTGTTTTAACGGAAATGCGCTCAGAAGCCCGGATTTCGGTGATTGAGAGCCTGACACCGACTGAGCTGAAATTAATCCTCACAAAACTGGATAACCTCTCCCTGCTGGAATGGGAAGATTCACTGCCAGATGACATCATCAGTGAAGCACTGCAATTAATCAGCCGGGATGAATTAGAGCTTTATGATCAAGCCAACCAGTACGATGACAACCAGCTGGGTCACTGGGCTGATCGTAAAGTGTTTACCTTACCGTTCAATATTCGGGTCAGCCGGGCCCGAGTCTTGTTAGATAAATATCAGGATGGCCCGACACCTTATATTTATCTGATCAATAAGGATAAAAAGTTTCGCGGCCTGATCAGTTCTGCTGATTTACTGACCGCAGAACCTTCAGCGACCTTGAGTTCACTGAATAAAACCAATCTCACCCAGCTCAAAGCAACTTCACCGCTGTCAGAAGCCGTCAGTGCCCTTGAGCATTCAGAATATCCGACCCTCCCCGTTCTGGGTGACTACGGCATCTTAATCGGTGCGGTTGACTGGCAATTTACGCTCAGTGTTCAAAGAGAGATTTACGAAGCCCGCCTGATGGCAGGGACCGGTATTCATGAAGGGGATGACTTGTTTGCCCCCGTTTTCAAAGGGGCACAAAAGCGGGGGGTATGGCTGGGAATCAATCTGCTCACTGCGATTTTGGCTTCTATCACAATTGGATTATTTGAAAATGTCATCGCGCAGGTCGTTGCACTGGCTGTTTTGATGCCCATCGTTGCCTCGATGGGCGGCATTGCAGGCAGTCAAACCCTCACATTAATGGTCCGGGCGATGGCTTTAAACCAAATCACATCGGGCAACCGCTGGACTTTCCTGAAAAATGAATTGGGGATAGGCGCATTTAATGGCCTGTTTTGGGCATTGATTATCGGTGCGATCACTGGCCTGTGGTATCAGTCACCGGGATTGGGCATGACGATTGCCTTCGCCATTGTTGTCAATATTGCGACAGCCGGGTTGTGTGGGGTTTTAATCCCGATACTGCTGGACAAACTCAAGTTGGATCCGGCACTGGCAGGCTCAGTCATCCTGACAACTGTCACCGATGTGGTCGGCTTTTTTGCTTTTCTGGGAACAGCAGGGGCAATCTTACTCTAAGAGACCGTCTTCCCGAGGACGGTTTTCTCAAGGGCTGTGAACTCAACCCTCCTCCCGTTTGCATGGCATGGTTATGGCAGCACAGCGGCCCTAGGCAGAATCATTGTCCGGCGAATCGAGCTCAAAAGGCTGATGCAATGCGTGTTTGATCATTAACTGTTGTTCGATACCTTTCTGCTTGATGTCATCCAGAATCAGATTAACCCGATTTAGCAATCGCTGTTGCCCGAGAGGAAGCAGATAACTGAATTGATGCTGCCCCGGCGGCACCAGTACCCGAACTGCAATCAATGACAATTCGCTCTCCTGATAAAATCGTGCAAATGGTGTTTCAGTGATCATCACATCGATCTGTCCGGAAGATAAAGCCAGAGGGATATTCAAATAGTTCTCAAAAGACACAAGAGTGGCTGCCGGAAAATGCTGTTCAGCCAACATTTGATAGACCTGACCAACCGCCACCCCAATTTTCACCTCAGGACGGTTAATCTGCTCAAGTCGTCCGAAGCGGGCGAGATTGTCGGTCGTTGCCATCAGCACATGACCGAAAGTCAGATAACCTTGGGTCGGCTCAACATCATACTGCTCAGAGACTGAGCGCAGAATGCCCCCCATCGCTATATCAAATTGACCTGAATGCAACCCGGAGACCAATGCCTGCCTTTCAGCCAATACAAACTCAGCTTTAACGCCCAATTGTTCTGCCAAATAAGTAGCGATATCAATATCGTAACCAGAGAACATTTCGCCATCAAAGTATGATAACGCGTGATAATCTCCCGGTGTTCCGACCCGTAGGCAACCCTGTTTTCGAATATACTCTAATTGATCAGTCTGAGTCATAAAACGCAGACAACTGGCAATAAATATCATCAATTCAACCACTTATTTTTTGATGCACTCAACCGACTGAATCACACATCAGGACTTTTATCGCTTTTATAACAGCGTATTTCTCATCATATTCTGCTGCGGGGTAAGATAGGCTTGCTGCAAATATCCCCGAATCGCAAGCATCGCTTGTGTAAAAGTTTTTCCACGCTTCCAGGCTAAACCCACACTCATTGGATCAATGACATCATCCAGAGAACGTGTTTCAATCCGTCGCCCTTCTAAAGACCACGGCCGGTAAACAAGATCAGAAAGAATTGCCACCCCTAATCCATTGGCAACCATACTGCGAACTGATTCGACGGAGCTGGTACGAAGTATCACATTCGGTTGTAATGACTTGCGACGCCAATAACGCATGGCACTCACATCAGCTTCATCGACCGTCAGCATAATAAATGGTTCTTTTTCAATATCTTCCAAAGCCAATATGTGCTTCTGGCTTAATGCATGATGACTGGCCATCCAAAGTCTGCGTTCAGAACTGAATAATTTTTCAGAAACCACCTCTGATTCTATTAAGTTATCCGTCAATACAATCGCCATGTCAATTGAACCGTCTAATAATTTATCTTCAATTTCGATACGTTCAAACTCATACAAATCAATTGAGATATTGGGGAACCAATGTCTCAGCCGTTGTAAATGGTAAGGTAACAGATATCCCAGCGCCGTATACGTCGCTGCTAACCGAACTGAACCGATTGCTTTTTCATCTGTATGTGGAATATTCAACGCCTCATCGACACTTCTCAGTACCTGATAAGCATTATTCAAGAAGTGACGACCTTGTTCGGTCAGCGTCACGCCATGAGTGCTGCGCACAAATAGATTGACCCCAAGTAATGATTCCAATTCCCGGATTGCGGTTGTGACTGCTGACTGTGAGATATTCAACTGAATTGCAGCCTGAGAAACCTGCCCCAGTTCAGCCGCGGCAACAAAATATTTCAATTGTCGGATCGTCATTGACATACGTTTATTTCTCAAGGTATCTGATTTTTAGATACTACAGTATCTAAAAATAAATCTTTTTTACAGCACGCAAAAAACTATATATTGAATGCGTTGCATAAAGATATAAATATAAATAATGGTGGTAAGTGCGATGTTATCCGTGGATGTAAACTCTGATATCGGAGAAGGATTTGGGCATTGGTATGTCGGTGACAACGCAGACGCACAAATTATACCGCTTATCAGTTCTGCCAATATCGCAACCGGGTTTCATGCCGGTGATCCGTCAACCATGTATACAACCGTAGGGCTTGCCAAACAACATAGTGTATCCGTCGGGGCCCACCCCGGGTATCGTGATTTACTAGGTTTCGGTCGTCGTCATATTCATACTTCGGCCCGCGAACTCATTCACGATATCATCTATCAGGTCGGTGCATTGAGAGAAATCGCATGTGCTCACGAGGTTACTCTACAGCATGTCAAACCACACGGTGCACTCTACATGCATCTGGCACACGACTACGAAGCGGCAAACTTATTCGTTAATCAGATCCACCGCCTTGCTCCAGAACTTATTTTATATGTTATGCATGGTACAAAGCTCCACCAGCTTGCGTTAGATAAAGGCCACCCAGTCGTCTGCGAATTTTATGCAGATCGAGAATATGATCAGAGTGGCTCAATCGTTTTGACCCGGAAAACCGGTCTTTTGGCCCCGAATCAGGTTGCAAAAAAAATCCTCAAAGCATGTCGCGAAAATAAAGTCACGACCCTTGATCATCAGGAGATTTCTGTACAATTTGACTCAATTTGTATTCATAGCGACTCTCCCGGCGCGCTAGCGCTTGTCAAAGTCGTCAGACAAACGCTGGAACAAGCTGGTATTTCAGTTGAAGCGCCCAAGCGCATGAATCGTCAACATGTATATCACCAAGATTGAGGTAAAGAATGACAATAACACATCAAATCATCTCTCCATTGCCGGGTATTTTTTATCGGCGTCCCGCTCCGGACATTGCGGAATTTGTTGTTGAGGGGAGTGAAGTACATCGTGGTGAGGTGATTGGATTAATTGAAGTGATGAAACAATTTTCGGAAGTCACTGCCGATGTCGACGGCATACTAAGATCGTTTCATATTAAAAATGAAGACTTTATTGAACCCGGCCAAATCATTGCCAGCATTGAAACGTCCCAGCATTGAAACGTTAACGTACAATCATTCAGATGCAACACTGTCGGGAGCATCACAGACCGACAAGAGGAAGGAGAATTAGGACATGCCTGAACAACCCATCCGGTACTCTTTCGGAGGTGATGAGCATCTGTTTGCAGAGATCTCCGAGTCGATGTCTCTGCCTGCATTTTTCCGGGGTTTGGAAATAACCAACCGCTTAAAAGCGATGAATTTACCGGGCATTTTAGATATCTGTCTTGCCAATGCATCATTTCAGATTCGGTTTAATCCTGACCAAATATCGCCTCAGACCTTGTTGGACAAAGTTAAATCACTTGAAAGTGCCCGTAGCACTACACATTGTCTCAACACGCGGATCATTGAAATTCCGGTTTATTACAATGACCCTTGGACACATGAAACGCTGATGCGCTTTCGGGACAGACATCAGTCGCCTCAACAAACCGATTTAGAATACGCTGCGAGTTTAAACGGGTACGGCAACATTGAAGACTTTATTCGTGCACATAGCCACTCCCCCTGGTTTGTCTCGATGGTTGGATTTGTTGCCGGCCTCCCCTTTATGTTTCAAATGGTCGAACAAGCACAACAATTGGAAGTACCAAAATACCTGACGCCCAGAACAGATACCCCTAAGCAGACGATCGGTCACGGTGGATGTTTTGGCTGCATTTATTCCGTCAAAGGTGCCGGTGGCTATCAAATGTTTGGGATGACTCCCGTCCCGATCTACGACCCACAACACGCGATGCCTCACATGCAAAACTCGATTGTCTTCTTCCGTGCCGGTGACATCGTGAAGTTCCGTCCGATCGATCAGTCGGAATACCAGCAAATCACGCAAGCAGTCGAGTCAGGAAGCTACGAACTCCACATCCGCCCCTTCAGATTCGACTTACAGGCATACCTTGCCGATCCGGAAGACTATAAACGTCACATCATGGAGGCACTTTATGTCAATTAAAGTCATCAAACCCGGCCTTAATACGACCATCCAAGATGGTGGACGCGAAGGTTATTATCATCTGGGTATCCCTCCCTCTGGCGCATTGGACCAGTTCTCCATGAAAGCGGCTAATCTCCTCGTAGGAAATAAAGCTACCGAGGCGGTTCTTGAATGTACACTTCTGGGGCCGGAGCTGGAATTTCTCAATACCACGTTAATCGCGGCTTGCGGCGCAGAGATGCCACCGATGCTTGATGGCGAAGTGATGCCGATGAATACGACCCTCAAGGTTCAGGCGGGACAAACACTCAGTTTTGGCTATCCCCTGAAAGGTGCCCGGATCTATCTGGCCGTTGCCGGTGGTTTCAATTTAGAGCCAACCTTAGGCAGCCGTTCAACCTATATATTGGGCAATCTCGGCGGCATAAAAGGACGAACAATACAAAAAGATGACCTGCTGACGATCGGTTCCCCCACCGAGAAAGTCAGCAAAGGTCGCACGATTCCCAAACGTTTCCTGCGTACAATTCATAAGGAGACAACGATTCGGGTCGTTGAAGGGCTCTATGCACACAGACTGACGCTATCAAGTCTGAGCCGTTTTTATCAAGACGAATGGCTGGTTGGTAGCGAAGCTGATCGCATTGGTTACCGGTTTAAGGGCGGGCGTTCACTTGAATTCCAACCCAGAGTACAGCCGTTTGGTGCCGGTTCAGATCCGTCAAACATTGTCGATGCCTGTTATCCAGTCGGTTCGATACAAGTGCCGTCGGGTAAAGAGCCGATTGTGCTCCTGCGGGATGCCGTCTCAGGCGGCGGTTATGCCACCATCGGGACAGTAATCAGTTCAGACCTTGATCTGATCGGTCAAATGCAGCCCAACTACAAAGCTCGATTTGAGCCGGTCACGATCGAAATGGCACTACAAGTCAGAGCAGAAACGAATCTGCGATTACAACAACTCTATGAACATCTGATGCTGTAATATCAAATGGAATCGGATCTCGATGGCTTGATCCATATCGCCAGAATAAAAAAAGGCCATGCCTGTCGTCTGACAAGTCATGGTCTCTTTTGTGCCGACTGATGTTGCAATCATCGACATATCGCAGTCTCTTCCCAGACACTGCGTTTTAGCATCCTGCTCAACGCGCTAACCTTCAACCTTTAGCGGTTGATACGGAAATAAAGCGTTAACAAGACACCCGTGCATAACATGACCAATCCAACTTCGATAACCATCCTGCTTTCTCCATTCGATCAAACCATTACCGCATCATTTGCAACAATGAACATAGATGAATATAACTTTATTATAATTGTAATAATATGAATCACTATAAAATGATTAACTAATTTTATAGAACTCATCATCTCTGTTGTCAAAATGAATAGATTGGGTTCGACAATGGAAGCCATCATTGTCTCATTTATGAGATTTTTTACACCCGTATCTGACCCCAATCATGTTTATCAGCAAGTATAATGAGAAACAGCATAGTTATCGTTACAGCAGTAACATGTCTATAGCAGTAACACGGCGATGACCAAAATATGGTAATGGCCCCCGAAAATATAGTGATAACAAACGAATAGTGATCACAAGAAAGCTATGGTCGGCGAAAACCAGCCCGGGCCTGCGCCACTTTTTCCCGCATGACACAACCTTTTTCGTGGTCATTCACCAATCCCATCGCCTGCAAAAATGAATATATGGTCGTTGGTCCGACAAACTTCCACCCCATTTTCTTTAATTGCTTCGACAATGCTACAGATTCCGGTGACGTTGAAACCGATAGTGGCTCTGGTAAGGTCGCAGGATCGGGCTCATAGCGCCAGAAAAAAGTCGCTAACGAACCTTCCTGAGCAACCAGTTCCTGTGCACGTTTGGCATTGTTAATCACGGCCTCAATTTTACCACGATGCCGGATAATGCCTTTATCCTGTAATAAACGCTCGACATCCTGTTCGGTGAACTGAGCCATTTGGTTAAAATCAAAATTCACAAAAGCCCGACGAAAATTCTCACGTTTTGCCAGAATCGTTCGCCAGCTTAAACCCGACTGAAAGCTCTCCAGACATATTTTTTCAAACAAGGTGCGATCATCATCAACCGGAAATCCCCACTCCTGATCATGGTAATCAAGAAAATCGGCGGTCGTTCTGCACCACCGACATCGTTGCTGCCCGTCAGGGCCAAAATATTCATCATTCATACTTTTATCTCAAATAAATTAATGAAACCAATAACAAAGAAAAAATAGGCCATGAAAAACATAACCTTTCATCTTCGAACCAATTCGATATATTATGTGGAATTCAAGCAAATCTATTCACAATATAGAATAGACTTCCCAGAAACAAATAAGTTACAATTTATTAACAAACTGGGTGGTAAACACCGTCACAGAATCAAAATGATGTTACCTTTTTTGAATGTAAGATATCGCAGAAAATATCAGGAAGTATTTCAAATTACATACTTATTTGTTTTGTTCCTCACTTTATTTCCCTCAGAAGGATACGCAAATCCTGATGACCGTCTTTCATTTTCCGGGTTTGGGCGGATAACCGCCGGTTATCTGTCAACCTCGCAAGCAACCTATATCGGCTATTCGGAGCGTCTCTCTCTAAAACCGGAGACATTAGTCGGCTTACAAGCCTCCTATGCGTTGAATCCAGAGGTAAGTGCCACAGTTCAAGGCATTATCAGGACACAGCAAGCGGCTGACGATGACGTCATCAACTGGGCCTACCTGTCTTATCAACCGGGTGACAATTTCCTTTTAAAAGCCGGTCGGTTACAGACGCCTTTTTTCTTATTGAGTGACGTCCTGAATGTCGGCTATGCCTACCCTTGGATCTCTGCGCCTCAACAAGTCTATAGAAGCTGGCTGTTTCCGACCTATCACGGTATCGATGCCACCTGGGGCCATTCAAGCGATATGTTCGATTCGTCCCTTGAATTTTATATGGGCAACTACTCTGGCACACATGACTCCAATTACGGCGAAACCGAATATGATGTCAAAATCTTTGGTGGCGTGATTGCACGTTTTGATATTGATGACCTGACATTTCGAATTTCTCATCATCGTGGCAAAGCGACACTCAATAAGTTCGAGTTAAACCAACTACGGGCATTACTAGAAGGTGCCGGTTACAACAAAACGGCGCATGCATTCAATCAGATGCATTTAATTGATTTAGAAGAAGCCGCAATAAGCTATGAAACCATTGATTATTTTCTACGTGCGGAATGGACGATGATTAATGCACGGCAAGCCTATCTGATTCAAGATGTTCAAAGTTACTATATCTCCGCAGGCTATAACATTCAGCCAGTGACACTTTACGTTACATTCGCCCAAAGTAACGTCAGGTATCGAGAGAATGCACATGAAATCCCGGTCACCGACCGTGCGGCTCATCAAGCCATCAGAACAATCAAATCAAAAAGTCAGGATAATCTTACCACATGGACTTTCGGTGCCCGTTGGGATGTTCATCCACAGATTGCCCTGAAAGCAGAAATGACAGTTTTAGAAGGTAAACAAGGAGAGCAGGCATTTTTTCATTCAATTCAGGACGGATTTGACCGCAATGCAAATCTCTATCGGGTCAGTCTGGAATGGGTTTTTTGATGGGAAGCGCATTGCGGCAACATCGTTTCAGGCGCAGACTCAGCATTTGGCTGGGGCTGAATTTAATGATGATCTGTCCGCTCATTGATGCCAAGCCACAACCAGACATTTCCGTTATCGCTAATGCTACATCACATCTTTCTGCATTAACGCACCATGAGGTCAGGCAAATCTACATGGGCGGAACACTCAGTCGAAAATATCAGGCCGTTGCATTAAAGGCTGGCAGCCCCGCCCGGATACTATTCAATACCAAAATCATTGGCTTAACCGAAGGCCGGATTCAGTCCTACTGGGCACAATTGTTATTTACGGGGAGAAGCCATCCGCCACTGGAATACACTTCAGTACAGGATCTGCTTGACTATGTCGCCACAACAGATAATGCCATCGGTTATGTGCCCGCAGGGTTGACACTCCCTGACAATGTGGTTGTGGTGTATCAACGATAAGGGCTTGGCTGATTGTATCACGAACAATAGGATCGACTTCATGTTATCAGGGGTTCATAAAAAGTTGGGTATCCGGGGAAAGTTTCTCTTCATCAGCACATTGTCCATTGTGCTCTGTTCACTCGCCGTTTTTATGGTCTCTCTGAAAGAATACGAGACTATCTATATTGATTCGGTCAAAAACAATCTCGAAGCTTTAGTCGCCAATGTTGCCGATGACCTGCTTTTCACTTTTTCAGAAGATCCCGATAGCTTCATTCTCAAAAACAAACTGCTCACTTTCGAAAGGTATGAACACATTCTCTACGCCGATGTGTATGATGCAGACTGGAACTTACTTGAGCGTTACGCTAAAACACCAGCCAAAGCGATTCATCTGATTGAAAATCCTAAATATCAGTCACTGATTGCCCAAAAAGCACCATTTCCAGTGACACATATTGATGATGTGTTAGTCAGTATGGATGCAATTGGCAATCCCAAATTTCCGGTTGGCTATCTCGAAGTTATCCACGATTTCAATCAGCCCATCAGTAATAGTCGTCATGATTTGCTCATTAAATCGGTGCCTTTAGTCTTACTCATTCTGGTGATTTCTTTAATCATATCCTGGTCGATGTTCAAACGGATTGTCACACCTTTGATTCGCCTCTCTGCATTTACCCAACAGGTTAAACACTCGCGAAATTACACACTCCG
This sequence comes from Vibrio rhizosphaerae, assembly GCF_024347095.1. NCBI lineage: Bacteria > Pseudomonadati > Pseudomonadota > Gammaproteobacteria > Vibrionales > Vibrionaceae > Vibrio > Vibrio rhizosphaerae. The sequence continues at coordinate 1,005,970 of NZ_AP024904.1, forward strand.
GCACGCCTCCGAAGGGGTCAGTGAAGTGCTACATCTGAGTCAGGATATCAATGCGATGCTGGAGACGATCAATCAGGAACATCAACTGAATCAGGAACAGAATAAAAAGCTCCGCCAACAACAGATCTCCATGTTTCATCTCGCCAACTACGATCATTTAACCGACTTGCCAAACCGACGGTATGTGATGGAAACACTGAAACAATATCTACTCAGCGCACAGCGACATCACACCGATATGGCGATTTTTTTCCTCAATGTGGACCGTTTTAAAGATATTAACGATTTGATGGGCCACACGATCGGCGATGATCTGTTGCGGCATTTGAGTCAAATGATGGTAAGGTGTCTCCGGCCTAAAGATACGCTTGCCCGCCTCGGTGGGGATGACTTTCTGGTGGTATTGCCTGACCTGCCGGACTCAGGTACCGCCAAACAGGTGGCACAAGCAATTGTTGACCAACTGAAAACCCCCATCACTATCGGTCAATGGGAAATCCAGACCAGTGTCAGTATCGGAATTGCCATGGCCAAAGCGTCGGATTTCGACATCGATACGCTGATTTCTAACGCTGATATTGCGATGTCTCATAGTAAAACTGTTGGCAAAGGGTCATATCATCTGTTTAAACCACAGATGTTGCGTCAAAAACGGCGCACGCTGCAAATCATTAACCGAATTTCAACCGCCATCGATAATCATGAATTCTTTTTAGTTTATCAGCCCAAAGTTTCCCGGCAGGGGGCAGTCATTGGATTTGAGGCTCTGATTCGATGGAAAAGCCCTGATTTAGGAATGATTGCACCTTCGGAATTTATCCCGATTGCAGAAAACGGGGGCAAAATCGGAGAAATCACCAGTTGGATGCTCTGTCAGGCGATTCAGGATCTTGCGATCATTCAATCTATCTGTGCCCATCCGGTGATCGTCTCTGTCAATATTTCTTCAAAAGACTTAATGACCGCTCAGCTCGAAAGTGTGCTGCATCAAGCTTTATCGACCCATCAGCAAGAGATTTCCCATCTTCAGTTCGAGATTACCGAATCCAGCTATCTGGAAAAATTTGATTTGGCAAACCAGTTCTTCTCTCGAATGAGGGCACTCGGCAGTTCCATTGCCCTCGACGATTTCGGTACCGGTTATTCATCGCTGAGCTACCTGAACCGCATTGATATCGATACATTAAAAATCGACCGTCAGTTTGTCGTAAATTCATTTAAAAGCGATAAAGACGCCGCAGTACTCAATGCCATTCTGGCGCTCTCCCAGCAACTTGGGCTACACAGTTGTTGCGAAGGGGTGGAAACAGCAAAACACGCCCGTTATCTGATAGAACAAGGCTGCGATAGTCTGCAAGGATACTACTTCTCTGCCCCGGTTCCGCTGGAAAATTTAGCACAGGCCGTCCATACATCGGTCCAAAAATATTATCAATTATTCATCCATGAACGATACATTTAAGACCGAACCTCGACAGGCCATAGCCATGCCGCGCCACGCACACCACTTGAATCACCATGAACTGCCTGTCGGATTGGCGTCTGGCACTCCCGGCCAAAAATAAATTCGGGCAATAATTGAGGCACATTGTGATAGAGGCGCTGGATATTGCTCACCCCGCCGGCAAAGACCACCACATCCGGATCAAGAATATTGATATATGCTGCCAGCGATTTAGCCAGCCGACGCTCATAATCACCCAAGACCTGTTGGGCAAGCTCATCTCCCTGTGCTGCCAGTTCATCAATCTGACTACCGGTCAACGCGACACCACTGCGACTCTGATAGTCATCACAAAGCCCGGTGCCGGACACATACTGCTCAATACAGCCTTTTCGACCGCAATAACAAGGCCGATCAGCTACCAGACGCCGCTCGGCTTCATCAGGCCATGGGAGTGCATTATGCCCCCATTCTCCGCCAATACCATTGCCACCAATATGCGGTTTTCCGTCAATGGTAATGCCAGAGCCACAGCCAGTCCCCAGAATTAATGCCAAGACAATCCGCTGACCAGCGCCAGCCCCATCCACCGCTTCAGACACCGTCATACAGTTTGCATCATTCGCAATCCTGACGTCTCGCTGCAATCGTCTGACAAGATCATCCTGTAATGGCTGATCGTTTAACCATACCGAGTTCGCATTCTTCACCCGGCCGGTATACGGTGAAATTGTGCCCGGAATCCCAACCCCAACGGAGCCGGTCATGCCCGTTTTCGTTTCTGCAGTATGAACCAAATCCACAATCGTTTGCAGCGTCTGCTCATAGGATCCCCGCGGGGTTGATACGCGTTGACGAAATAACGTTTCGCCATCATCCGCCAGTGCAATCACTTCTATCTTGGTACCGCCTAAATCAATGCCAATACGCATGATGTTTCCTCTGCTTTTTCAAGATGACGTCTCTTTTATCGTTCTTAAGTAAATCTTAAGGCTTGCTCATTACGATAGCCCAATGTTTCAACCACATGTCAGATTTTTTACGACTGGATTCATATGAGGATGTTATGAAAGCAAGTCATCAAGGGCTCAAACGAGTCTATTTCGCCACCATTTATTCGATGAAAGGCCTCCGCGCAGTCTGGCGGCATGAAGCCGCTTTTCGTCAAGAGGTGGTAGTCTCCATGCCACTGATTGGGCTCACTTTTTGGCTTAACGTCACCTCAAGTGAGCAGGTGCTCATGATTGCATCATTGATCCTGATTTTAATCGCTGAACTGTTTAATTCTGCCGTCGAAGCAGTTGTTGACCGTATCAGCGACGAATTCCACGAATTAAGCGGCAGAGCCAAAGATATCGGCTCTGCGGCTGTTTTTATCACCATTTTACTGACTGTTTTTATCTGGACGTGGATTTTAGTATGAAAATCAACCGCACAATAACGTTTTACCCGTTCTCATACACCATCATGACGCTGATCCTTTCCGCTTACTTTGCCCTGTTTCTCAATCTGCCGATTTACTCAGATTTGAAGACGATTTTCAGCAAGCTTGAAACCGTTGATACCGGTTTTATCATCTCGATCCCAATATTTTTCTTCTGCGCCCTCAATGTGCTCTTTGCGCTGTTTACCTGGCCAAAAATCACCAAGGTTTTCTTTTCGATCCTGATCATCTCTTCAAGCATCGTCTGTTATGCCAGTTACAATTATGGAGCCATCTTTGACATCGATATGATTCGTAATATCGTCGAGACCAATACCGGAGAAGCCAGTTCATACCTGAGTATGAACTCGATCTTATGGGTGACCATTCTGGGGATCATTCCAACCATTTCACTCTGGCTATCCCCTATCCGCCCGGAACGTAGTGTGCTGCGCTTGCTCGGTAAAAAACTCCTGACGATCACGCTATCCCTGTTGGGGATCATCATCATTGCCATGTTCTATTATCAGGACTACGCCTCTGTCGGCAGAAATAACAGCTACTTGCGTAAACTGATTATTCCGACCTATTACGTTCACAGCCTTGACCGGTTTATCCGGGAAAATTATCTGACGGCACCGATGGATTATCAACAGATCGGTCTGGATGCGTATCAGCCCACCCCCACCGCAAGTAACGGGAAACCAACACTATTTGTCTTTGTGTTAGGAGAAACCGCCAGAAGCCAGAACTATCAGCTCAACGGTTATCCGCGGGAAACCAATCCATATACCAGCCAGTCCGATGTGATCGCTTTTCAACATGTCTCATCATGCGGTACGGCAACTGCGGTGTCTGTCCCTTGTATGTTCTCGCGACTGAATAAATCTGATTACAATGAAAGAGTGGCGCTACATCAGGACAATGTGCTGGACATTCTGAACCGGGCCGGAGTCGATGTCCTTTGGCGGGAAAATGACGGTGCTGATAAGCATGTGCCTGCCCGTCTCCGAGAAGAGAATCTTTCCCGGAGCAGCAGCAATCCATTGTGTAATGGTACCAGTTGCCTCGACATCAAACTGCTGGAAGATTTTCAGGAAAAAGTTGCCTCGATGAAAGGGAATCGCATCATCATTCTGCATCTGATCGGCAGTCACGGCCCCACCTATTATCAGCGCTATCCCAAAGAGTTTGCGGCATTCCAGCCCGACTGCCCGAGAGCAGATATTGAAAACTGTACTCAAGAACAGTTAATCAATACATATGATAATACGATCCGCTATACCGATTACGTTGTCGGCCAAGCTATCGGCCAGCTGAAATCACTGGAAGATCGTTACAACACCGCTTTAATCTATATGTCCGATCACGGTGAATCATTGGGTGAAGACGGGGTTTATCTGCATGGATTACCCTATAGCATCGCACCGAAATATCAGACCCGTGTGCCGCTGCTGCTCTGGATGTCTCCGGGATTTAAACAAACCAAATCCATCAATGAGACCTGTCTGAAAACAGAAGCTCAGCAAGCCCGAATCTCTCACGACTACCTGTTTGATACGTTGTTGGGTGCACTGGATGTCACCACGCAAGCTTATCGGCCACAACAAGATGTCTTTGCCAAATGCCGCACATCCAATCCGGCGATGGCGATAGCACAGCTTTCAAACCCGTCAGCCACTCAGCCATAACCATCGATAATGACGATTGAGAGTTGCTCTCAATAAAAGAACAAGAGCAGCGAATGCTGCTCTTGTTCGTTGGTTCGCCATATAGGATGGCAAAAGCGTTATTGCAGATGAATCTGATGTTCAGCGATTAACATACTCAACTGTTCATCCGCCCGTTTCTGAGCAACCTCAAATGCTTCATCAGGGATAATATCCGTCACCAGCTCGTAATAGCACTTCAGCTTAGGTTCCGTACCGGAAGGACGCACAATCACTCTGGCACCGCCGTCTAACTGATACACCAACACATCACTCACCGGTAAATCAATCGACTCGGTACGTCCGTCAGCCAAATAGCGTTGCGACGTTTTATAATCTTCGGTCATGATCACCTGACGTCCGGCAATGGTTCGCGGCGGCTCCGCTCGCAGGGCATCACCAATCGGCGGAGTTTCCGGTGATAAGGCGATACTTTTCTGAGCAGTGACATACAAGCCATGCTGACGATAGATCGCTTCCAAGCGATCCCAGACGGTCTGTCCGTCACGCTTGAGGGCGGTACACATCTGCACAAATGCAAGCAGGGTGGATAACCCGTCTTTATCCCAGACTTGGGTGCCGATGGTGTAACCCAGCGCTTCTTCATAGGCAAATAAGAACGGCAGATCATCACGCTGTTGTTGCATCGCGACATTGGTCAGCCATTTAAATCCTGTCAGCGTTTTAAAGTAAGTCGCACGATAATACCGGGCGATTTTCTCCAGTAAGCTGGAAGACACAATCGTATTACCGACCAGCGCTTGCTGTGTGTGGTTTTTACTTAATAAGTAATCACCAAGTAAGCTCCCGACCTGATCACCGGTCAGCATCCGAAACTCACCAGAAGGATGGCGCGCCGCAACTGCAAAGCGATCCGCATCCGGATCATTGGCACAAGCCAGATCCGCACCCACCTGCTCCGCCAGAGCAATCACGAGATCCATTGCGCCCGGCTCTTCAGGATTCGGAAACTTAACAGTCGGGAAATTACCATCCGGTTCCCGCTGTTCTGCCACGCTATGAACGTGTGGGAACCCAGCCTCTTTTAGCAACGCTTCAGCATAAGGCGCACCGACACCATGCATCGCCGTATAAGCGATCGTGATATCCCCGCCGCTTGTTTGCGCAGATTGTAATAATGGATGCTGATGCACTGACTGCCGATAAGCGGCGTAATAATCATCACTCAGCCAGACGAGACGATGCCCGGCTTCAGCCTCTGTCAGCGAAATGGTGTTCAGTGGCTGCTGGGCAGCCTGTTCAATCGCCTGTGCGATCCCTTGGTCATGGGGCGGAATAATTTGCGCACCGTTTTCCCAGTACACTTTAAATCCATTGTATTCCGGTGGATTATGACTGGCTGTCACCACCACGCCGGCAGCGGTATTCAGTTGACGAATCCCATAAGCAACCACTGGTGTTGGCGCAACGTGATCGGTCAGATAGACCTTAATCCCTAACGCCGTCAGCACTGAAGCGGTATCATAGGCAAAATCTCTCGAATCTAAGCGGCCATCATAACCAATGATCACACCGCGTTCTTTTGCCTGATCCACTTGTTGAATCAGATAATGACCTAATCCGGTTGCTGTTTCCTGAATGACCAAACGATTCATCCGGTTAGGGCCACAACCCACTTTGCCACGCAGGCCGGCTGTCCCAAAAGCTAAACGACCGTTAAATCGATCTTGCAGTTCTTCCTGATTACCTGCGTCAATCAACGCTTGTAACTCATCTTTCGTTGTCTGATCCGGGTCTCTGGCCAGCCAACGGGAAAATTGTTCATTCATCGAAGGTACCTTTCCACTATTTGTGTCACCCACAGTGTATGATAGATCACACCTTATTTGTGAGTCCGCAATCGATAAATAATAGAAATTCTTCATCTTATTTCAGCCACAATGAGATACTGCATGCAGTTTGCTGCTTTCTCAGTCAGGCCTTCCCGCGCAAGTGTACACTATTTTTTACAAATAACTTTTAATGTAAAGATAGGTTTAATATTGCATTCTAATTAAAAAAATGATTGCAACATAATATTGAACCCGATACCTTACGTAAGTTAAAGCATCTCAGGGCCAGATTCCCTGATAGGTGCGTCGTGATAAGAGAGGAAGAAGAACCGAATGTTTCAGACTGATGATGTAAAAATAAAACGAATTAAAGAACTACTCCCGCCGGTAGCGATTCTTGAAAAATTTCCGGCAACTGACGTGGCAGCTTCAACAACCTTTAACGCCCGTAAAGCCATTCATCATATTCTGAATGACAAAGATGACCGCCTCCTTGTGATTATCGGGCCATGTTCTATCCACGATCCGGAAGCCGCCATCGAATATGGCAAACGACTGAAAACGATGCGTGATGAATTAGGTGACAATCTGGAAATTGTCATGCGCGTCTATTTTGAAAAGCCACGGACGACCGTGGGCTGGAAAGGTCTCATCAATGACCCGTACATGAACGATACTTACAAAATCAACGAAGGCCTGAAAATCGGACGTAAGTTGTTGCTGGAGCTGACCAATCTGGGCATGCCGACCGCCAGTGAATTCCTCGACATGATCACACCGCAATACGTTGCCGATCTGATTAGCTGGGGCGCAATTGGCGCAAGAACCACCGAATCTCAGGTCCACCGCGAACTGGCTTCCGGTTTATCCTGCCCGGTCGGATTCAAAAACGGTACCGACGGCAATATCAAAATTGCAGCGGATGCCATTCGCTCGGCCCGGGCCTCTCACCACTTCCTCTCTGTGACAAAATTTGGTCACTCCGCGATTGTTGAAACCGCCGGAAACCCGGATTGCCACATCATTTTACGTGGTGGTAAAGAGCCCAATTACAGTGCCAAACATGTTCAGGAAGTCAAAGATAAACTGACCGCAACCGATCTGCCGCAAAAAGTGATGATTGATTTCAGCCATGCGAACAGCAGTAAGCAGTATCAGCGTCAAATGGTCGTTGCTGAAGATGTTTCAGTACAGCTTGCTAATGGTGAAGATCACATCTTCGGGGTGATGATTGAATCACACTTGGTTGAAGGCCGTCAGGATTTAGTTGACGGACAAGCACTGACTTATGGTCAGTCAATTACAGATGCATGTATTGGCTGGCAAGATACGGAGCAGGTGTTACGTCAGCTCTCAGCGGCCGTTGAAGCCCGGCGCAAAACCAAAGCCGCGCAAGCTTAATAATAGAAGTCGCTGGCGTTTTCGCTTGACAGACCGCGCTCGCAGAACAAAGCAAACCCCGCTGATAAGCGGGGTTTTTTCATAGCCAAAGCCGTCGGATCATCCCCCGAATACTCAGTCTTCACCGGTGACCGTTTGCGCAATCTGCCGTATCGTTCTCCGGTAGATTAACCAAGCACACAGGCCCGCCAGTATGTTGCCGACCATTGAACCGATGTAAATGCCTTTCAGTTCTGCTATCTGCGCCCCAATCCACAAGCAAGGGAGGAAAAACACAAACAGCCGCAACGCGGAAATCACAAGCGCAGTGTATGATTTTGCCAACGCATTTTGAATCGAGACCATGAGCATACAGATACCTAACGGACCAAGACTGATCGGCACAAAAATCAGATGCCAGCGAAGTAATTGCTGGATCATCTCGGCGTCCGCCATCCATACCACAATCGAACTCGCCAGAAAGAATACCAAGACAGCAAGCACTGTCTGAAAAATCAGCACAAACCTTACCGCAATTCCGACCAGATGCCGGATGTCCGTAATTTTGCGCTCCCCCAGCATTCTGGCCACCATTGGCGGCATCGCCATTGTGAGCGCCAGAACCGCCACCAGCGAGAAAAATTCAAACCGCGACCCGACCGCCCAGGCGGCAACGGGTTCATTACCGAACGATGCCAGAATATGGGTTGCCATCATCGAAGAGATCGGTGGCAGTAGCTGACTGATAGTTGCCGGCCCCATGACCTGTAAAATCGAGTTCACACTGGCCCGAATGTCCAAGCCTTCCCAGTGAAAGGTCATCCAGTGACGAGAAATAACTTTCACCGCGACCACGGCAACCCCGATGCCAAACGCACAGATCGTTGCTAGTGCCGCGCCATTAATCCCCAAGTCGAATGAGAAAATGAAAATCGGGTCCAGAATCAAGTTCACCACACTGGTGACCATCATCATGGTACCGGGGAGGATGGTATTACCATTGGCCCGACAGATGCTATACAGAAAATACAGGGTTGCACCGACCCAGGCACTGATCAGCCAGACAATCCAATATTGATCGATGATGGGAAAGACTTCTGGCGTTGCACCGAGTAGTGCCAGAATCGGATGACGTAACAGATAAATCAGCACCGTCAGAACCGCCACACTGATACTGCCAATGGTCAGAATCAAACCACCCAACTGTTTCGCGTCCTGTTGTTTACCTGCACCGAGGACACGGGCAATCACGGAGGTGGTCGCGATGCCCAACCCGACCTGCAAACCGATGATGACCATCTGCATTGGTAGAGTAAATCCTTGGGCAGCCAGCGGCAAAACGCCCAATTGCGCAATAAAAATACTGTCAACCAACTGGAATCCCATCAGAGAAAGCACACCAAAGACCATCGGCCAAGTCATGGTCAGAAGCTGGCGACCCAGTGATTTTGGAACATTTACAGTGTTCTGCATAAAAATAGAAGCTCTTCTTTTGTCAGATCAAATCAAACATTATTGACACATTTCACCCGAACATCAGTACGATAGAGCAACCCCTTGGGATTCACCGAATCGTACTTATCTTTAATTCTGATTTTGTTCGGTCAAAAGGAACGCTAGTCTACTGACTCCGTGATGATTATCAAAGTACTCTTTCCTGTTCACCATCATTTCATGATTCGGTTACATTTCACCATAAACTGCTGCTTATTTGTCCAATCAGATACGAATCAGCACTAAGTCACTAAAATTGCAAACAATTACATCTACACTGAATAAAAAAGGAAAGGGTGAGGAAATCATGGCAATCGAAAGACTACAAACACATCAGCTTTATCATGTCGCCAAACTGGAAAAACTTGCCAGTAAGTCTACAAAAGATTTACCCCCCATTGATGAGATCGTCGGGCAGGAGCGGGCACAAAAGGCGGTTGAATTCGCCATGTCGATCAAAGAGAAGGGATATAATATTTACGCCATCGGCAGAAACGGTCTTGGAAAAAGGACGATGGTGCTCCGCTATCTGAACCGTCACCAACACGAGCCGGATGCCCTGTTTGATTGGTGCTACGTCGCCAATTTTACCGAAAGTCGCACCCCGAAAGTCTTAAAGCTGCCACGCGGCCTCGGTAGCCAACTGCGTCAGGATATCGAGAAACTACTCGAAAAACTGGTGGGTGCCATTCCGCTGGCATTCGATAATGAGCTATATATTGGCCGGGCAGAACAGCTCAAAAATCAATTGGCTGCCAAGCAGCAAAGTGAATTAGAGCAAATTACCAAAGACGCAAAGGAAAAAGGCGTGAGCCTGACCATTACCCCGCAAGGTGATTATCAATTCATTGCCATGAATGGTGAGGAGATGCACACCGAATCAACCTTTGAGGCCCTAAGTAAAGAAGAACAAACCTATTTCAGTGAATCCATTGACGAACTGGAAGTCAAACTGCGCAATATGGTCCGTCAACTCTCAGAATGGGAAGAGAACTACAACGAAAAAATCAAAAAACTCAATGATGAAGTGACCGGTGAAGTACTCAATCACTTCATCAAAAAACTGAAAAAGGATTATTCCGGTTATCCGGAAATCAAAACTCATCTGGAAGATCTACGCAAAGACATCATTGATAATGTCGATATTTTTCTTGAGGAAAGTGGTGAGCAAGGTGAAATCTCGGCAGCCGCACTGGATAAAAAATTACCCCGCCGCTACAAAGTCAATGTATTGGTGAGTCATCCGGAGGATTGCTTCCCGATTGTGGTTGAAGAGAATCCAAACTATCACTCACTGTTCGGTTATATTGAAAACGCGACTTATAAAGGCACCGTCTTTACCGATTTCTCACTGATTCGCTCGGGCAGTTTACATCGCGCCAATGGCGGGGTGTTACTGATGGACGCCATAAAAGTGCTGGAGCGCCCCTATGTCTGGGACGGACTCAAACGAGCTCTGCGGTCACGTCAGATCAGCATGACATCGCTCGAACGAGAGGTGACGTTGAGTGGTGCTATCTCACTGGATCCCGAACCGATTCCGCTGAATGTGAAAATCATCCTGTTTGGTGACTATCGCACCTACCAACTGCTGACGCATTATGATCCGGAGTTTGGCGAACTGTTCCGGGTCACCGCTGATTTTGAAGATGAAATGCCTCGCAACGCGGATTCTGAGTTGCAATATGCGCGCTTTATTTCCAGCTTCGTGCACGATAACAATCTGCTGCACTGCGATCGTAAAGCGATTGGCCGCATCATTGAACACAGTTCTCGGATTGCCGGGGATCAGAATAAACTGTCATTACACTCGGCACATATTGCTAACTTGCTACGTGAATCGAACTATGTTGCCAAACAGGCCAACTCGAATATGATTCGTCTGGGCCATGTGGATGCCGCCCTGCACAACCAAGAGCTGCGAGTCAACCGGATCCAGCATAATGTCATGGAAGGGTTTACCAACGGTACGACGCTAATGCAAACCGAAGGGGATGCGATTGGTCAGGTGAACGCGCTGTCGGTACTCAGTACCACCGATCATATGTTCGGTGTGCCGAATCGCATCACGGCAACCACTTGTTATGGTGAAGGCGATATTATCGATATCGAACGCAGTGTGGATCTGGGTGGCAGTATTCACTCCAAAGGCGTGATGATCCTCACCGCATACCTCCATTCCGTATTGGGTAAAAATGCCAAACTCCCACTCACCACCACCCTGACGTTTGAGCAATCCTACGGTGGCGTTGATGGTGACAGTGCCAGTATGGCTGAGTTCTGTGCGATTCTCTCGGCGTTTTCAAAACAGCCAAACCGGCAGGATATCGCCATTACCGGTTCGATGAATCAGTTTGGAGAATCACAGCCGATTGGCGGTGTAAATGAAAAAATTGAGGGATTTTTTGATGTCTGTACAATCAAAGGCCGTCACCCGGAGCAAGGTGTGATAATTCCCCGCTCAAATGTGCACAACCTGATGCTCCGCCATGACATTGTCAATGCGATCGAGAAACAGGAATTCCATATCTGGGCGATTGACCATGTAACCGAGGCGATCGAAATCTTCACCGGTAAACCCGCCGGCACCGCGACTGAAGATGGCAGTTATCCGATCCATTCGGTCTTTGGCATTGCACAGGCAAAACTGAACGCAATGCGTAAATAAGCCCAGATACTATTGGCTATCTGCCGGAAACATCTTATCCGCAGGTTGTCTCCGCTCAGGTAGCCAAATAGTTTTGACCATCAATCAGACACGCGTTTAGCTTAATATATTGATAAAGACGACCATGAAGATACAACCATACTCCCCGAAATGGGCAAAAGAGATTGCCGACTTATTTTATCAATCGGTGCATGCCATTGATCCCTCGGTGTATACCCCTGAGCAGCAAGAAGCCTGGGCACCGACACGCATTGACTATGAACGCTGGTTCAAGCGGCTGAGTCACAAGCAACCTTGGGTCGCAATCATGGACAATCGGGTTGCCGGGTTTATTGAACTGGATGCCGATGGTCATATTGATTGCACCTATACACATCCAGATTTTCAGGGAATCGGTGTTGCCAGTTCACTTTATGAACATTTGCTTGCAAAAGCGACAGAAATGGGTCTTGAGCGTTTGTACGTTGAGGCCTCGCTCATTGCGAAACCTTTCTTCTCACGTCGTGGATTTTCAGTGATCAAACAGAATGAATTACAACGAAACGGTGCGTTTTTGATCAATTTTACAATGGAAAAATATCTCAGCCCGACGCACCACCATCACAAGCACAATACGTGATTCGTCTCATCAAAAAGGCAGCCAACCGACTGCCTCATGGTTTTACTGGCGCAATTCGCATTGACGATATAACGGATTCACTCAAATGGATGTCAGTTGCACTCTCATTTACCAATGCTGGCAGAGAAGCATGAAAGTGAGAGGACTCACACATCGTTGTCGTCCGGGCACTGGTATTTTAAAGCACTGTAAGTAACGACATGCATACCTAAATGGTGATCAGAATATGAATGAATTTGAAAAAATGAGTTCAGGTCTGGAATTTGATCCTACCAGTCCCGAATTCGCTGAATTGAGAAATAAAGCATTTGATTTATTGAAAGAGATTAATTCGCGCCAGTTTGAAGCAGCCAAGCCTTATGTTGCCCAGTTATTAAAGCATGTAGGAGAAAATACCGTCGTATGTCCGCCCTTCTTATGTGAATATGGAAAAAGCATTTCGATCGGTAGCCATACTTATATCAACATGGGAGTAACCATGCTAGATAATGCGCCAATCCATATCGGCAACCATGTTTTAATTGGTCCCAGTACACAATTTTATACGCCGACACACTCGTTGGATTACCGGCAACGCAAACATTGGGAATTTCAGTGTGCACCGATTGTCGTCGAAGATGATGTCTGGATCGGGGGGAACGTCGTGATTTGTCAGGGTGTGACGATTGGTGCCCGCTCGGTTGTCGCAGCAGGCGCAGTCGTGACTAAAGATGTTGCACCGGACACTTTAGTGGGTGGTGTACCGGCTCAATTCATCAAAGCGCTGGATAACCGTCACTAGTCGTCCCCTTCCCCAGCCTGCAATCCTCTGATTTATTCTTCTCATCGAAAATAGTGATTGACCTCAACTTAACTTGAGGTCTTATGTTGACCTCAATCTTGCCCTATCGGGTGTTATATCAACGTTCATTCATCCCCAACGTATATTGAGGTCATCATGAGAAATGATATTGGTTTTACCCATGTCGCACTGTCAGCGAAGGACATCGACAAAAGCATTCACTTTTACAGGACTTATGCAAATATGTCCGTGATGCATGAGCGAGTCGATGAAGACATCGACAAGCGCGTTGTCTGGTTATCCGATAAAACCCGACCATTCGTCTTAGTGCTTGTTCAAAACAACGATCCAACGCCGGTGCTTGGTCCGTTTGCCCATCTTGGTGTGGGTTGTCGTGATAAAAATACAGTCGATCGGTTATGTCATCAGGCAAAAAAAGAAGGTATCTTAGTGAAAGACGCTGTCGATTCTGGCTATCCGGTTGGATACTGGGCATTTATTCGTGATCCGGACGGCCACACCCTTGAGATTTCTTATGGGCAAGAAATTGGTTTGACGGTAGAAAAACATCAAGCATAACCAAATATTCAGCCGACTCTCAGATGTCGGCTGATCACGATTTGATACACGAGCGATGAATAAGGGGTTGATTGAGCATGTTTGAATTAGATCATCTGATGATCGAAGTTGATGACCCGCAACACGCAGCAAACCATGTTTCGAAAGCACTGGGATTACCTTTGGCATGGCCTTTGACAGAAAAGGATGAATACACCAGTATCGGCGTTAATTTTGGTGATATCAATATTGAGTTCATCCGCTTCCGGGTTCGGTTTGGCATTCAAGGCCAAAGATTCAACGGATTGAGTGGTGTGGCACTCAAAACTGAAGCCTCCGTCGAGACGGTGACAACGCAGCTCGATCAGTCAGGATTAAGTTATCGCATTGGCGAAACTTGTGAAGCACATACCACACTGCCAATCGAAGAGAATCAGTTATTCCCAACAGTATTTGTGGTCAAATATCATTTTAATACAAGCGGCTGGCTCCAACGTCTACAGAAAGATTTCACTGAATGTCAGGGGGGAAAATTTCATATCACGCGCCTTCAGTCACTCTCTATTTCCCCGCCAAAAACACCGCTTCATGCCGCAAATCTGTTACCACTCCACTTTGGCGAGAGTAACCGAATCACCTTTGAGTCACGCCATGATGAAGAGACCGTTATTGTTGACTTAATCGAGAACTTAGAGGTCGTCATCATGCCCCGTAAACAGCAGCAATAGCGACTTCAGAGACAGAATCACTTCCAATTTGAATAAGGATGTATCATATGAAAACGATTGGCCTGTTAGGCGGCATGAGCTGGGAATCGACACTCAGCTATTACAAAGCAATCAATGAGTCGGTACATCATCAACTCGGTGGCCTGCATTCAGCCAAAATCTGTTTATACAGTGTTGATTTTGACGAAATAGAGCAGTTACAACACCAAGGGAAATGGGACGAAACAGCCATCATACTATCCGATGCAGCTAAATCAGTGGCCTCGGGCGGTGCTGATTTTTTATTGATTTGTACCAACACCATGCACAAAGTTGCCCCGCAAATTGAATCATCAATCTCAATTCCCATTCTTCATATTGCAGATGCCACGGCAGAAAAATTACGCGCCGATGGTATGCAAAAAGTCGGACTGCTTGGGACTCGATTCACCATGGAACAAGACTTCTATAAAAATCGTTTAACCGAAAAATTCGGGATTGAAGTGATTGTGCCAAATTCGGATCAACAGACCGTGATTCATGACATCATTTATCAAGAGTTGTGTCTGGGTGTCATCCGTGATGATTCTCGGGCACAATATTTAAACGTCATTCAAAGTTTATCGGCACAGGGGGCTGAAGCCGTTATTTTAGGGTGTACGGAAATCGCCTTACTGGTCAAACAAGAACATACGGATGTGACTCTATATGACACCACAGCGATACATGCTGAAGCAGCAGTCTTGCTTGCTTTAAAACAATAGCTGAACCATAGCGAGGGAAAATATGAGTTTTATCGATCTATATACAGCGTCTTTCTGGGGGATTTTGGTCATGCTTCTCACATGGCTCATCCAAGGGCTGGTTGCCGCAACATCCAAAGCATCCCAAAAAGATGCCATCCCGGGGAAAATTGATCAATCACTGAGCCATGACTCTTTTGTTTTCAGGTCTCACCGTACTTTTATGAACTCGCTGGAAAATCTCCCGATCATGTTGGGGACATCGTTTTTAGCCATTCTGATGGGCACGGATGTATTTTGGACCGGCGTTTTTATCTGGATTTTTGCCGGCGCAAGAATTGTCCACATGGCCTTGTATTATGGGATTGCCACAGAAGTCAATCCTAGTCCGCGCTCCTATTTCTTCTTACTCGGTCTGTTGTCCAATATCTGCTTACTGGTCTTATGTGCGCTCACGCTTGCCTGACAAGGATAGGGATGAAACGGTACATTGACCCGAACCCACACCTCAGAAAATACTGAACCTTGAGTCACACAGTCCTCAAGGTTCAGGTTCAAGGTGAAGTCAGCTCACCTTGACGGATATCATCTTCTTATTCAGAAACTATTCAGAAACGAACGTTTGCACTGACAAAGGATCCGCATAAGCCGTAAATCGGTTGTTACTGACTGCATATTTACCGGCGTAACCTACATTCTGAGATGCTGAAGTCACATATTTTGTCATTGAACCCACAGTGCCATTTTGTAACGTAAAGTCTAGCTTCTTATGTGAGTTCGTTTTGTTAACAACTGCAATGACAAGCTTACCGGAACGGTTTTTATAAGCGGTCACATAAACATTACTCTCAGGAACTTCCGTTGCGGCAATACGTACATCTCCCGGACGGATGAATTTAGAGAATTGTGACATGATATAACCACGTTTACTGATGTTACCATCTTCAGTTAACATGCCGTAGCTACGACGGAGATACCACCAGATATACGCACTATAGTTAGAAACCATGCTTTGGTGCAGCTCTAAACCAACGTTCATTGCTTTATCCCAAATATTGGCATTGTCAGTATCGGTATAGTGCTCGGTCATCCACAATTTTTTGCCTTTCTGCAGTGCCAGCGGATAGTTTCTGGGTTGAACACCATATAAATGTCCGCCAATGATATCAATATGACTACTTGCAACAGAGTCTTTTAAAATTGGATCAGAAAGAGCTGGATTAAAGCCTAATGATTCCGGTGCTAAAATTTTAAGCGAAGAATCCAATCGCCAGCCTTGATCATTTAAATAATTGACAAAGTCTGCACCCGACCAGTCGCAAGACTCATAATTAGGATGCCAATCCGGTTCATTTTGGATTGATAAGGCATAAATAGGCGCATTTTTACCAGCCATATAATTGGTAAAATCCATTAAATGGTCGGTATATCCCCAATAATGCTCTTTTTTAAGTTTCCCACCATTATTCACATTATTGTTGGTCTTCATATAAGCAGGTGGTGACCAAGGCGTTGCCAATAGTTTTGCACCATAAGAATAAGCAATCTGAGCTGTTGGTACTTGTCTGTACCATTGATTTGAATCAGGATCGATTCGCATACGCATAATGGATAAACCCATTTGGCCGTCACCATTGCCAAATGCTTTGGTCGCTTGTGCAGAGGTTAGATCATTGACCCACCCCGGCGCATTCATCGCACCAAACCCATCAATTTCTTGATATTCAGTATTGAAATTAATGTATACAGAACCTGCAACAGCATTTAAACTCATTGAACTGAGTAATAAAGCTGTTGAAATCCCTAGTAATTTTTTCATTTCCATATTTACCCAACCTTGTTTGTTAGTGTTCAATATTGTCTGGCAGAGATCGCTGCCAATTGATTGACTCAACCACACAGAAATCATCTGGTGAGTGAAATTTAACGAAAACAACCTAGTAAAGAAAATAATTTGAAGTTCATTCCAATCTCTATATTAGGCAGCTCTGCTCACTATGCCACGCTGTACAATAAGTGCAACCTACAAAAGTCAGAATATATGACTAACGCCTAGTAATTAGGTATTCATAAAATATATTTAATTCAATAAAAACCTGGTTTGTTGTGACGTACGCCGTACTGATTTAAATACAATTTAAATTATAAAAAATTTAAATTAAATGAGAGAGATTCGAATATAAAAACACATTGACCAACGAATAATCATGAAAAAAAACCACTAGTTCTTTATTTATTGATGACTATTTAAAAATATATATCATAAAATTCAAACCTGTATTTTCATATGATTTTACATGATTTATTCATCTTATGTTGATGACTGAGCTATCAGTTATGAGATATGTAATTTGACCCGGTTTTATGAAGATGCCTGCAAGGAAGAGAGACGCCCCGGCGAGGTGTCTCTCTGATGTTTATTCCTACCCATGATTACCGTTCATGCTCAGGTAGTAATGGGGGAATTTCTGGTAATTGCAACGCATTATCGATATCTGCCTGCGTCATTTTAAATTTATCAGGGTAATGCTCACGACTTGTTCGTCTGAGCGGCTCTGTAGAACGCCAGGTATAGAGGCATCGTTGACATTGATAGACCGTCCATACATCGGGAACCGGGGATTGCGCAAGTGACACAATCTCTTCATGAGCACAGCGTGGACAAATCATTGTTTACCTCCCTTTGCTTCGTCAAGCATTCGGGTCAATTTGACGACCCATTCTTTCGTCTCGGGCAGATCTTTCACGGGCATCCCGTAGTTGCCTCGATTATCCGGTGCTACCGGCGTTGTCGCATCAATAATCAATTTATCCGTGATACCCGCTGGAGATGAGCCGGGATCCAGTTCAAGGACCGACATATTGTGCAGTTGCACTAAATCACCAGCCGGGTTCACTTTTGATGACATCGCCCACATCACTTGTTTTAAATCGAAAGGATCAACATCTTCATCGACCATAATGACCATTTTGACATAGCCAAGGCCATGCGGTGTGGTCATGGCACGCATCCCGACAGATCTGGCAAACCCGCCAAAACGTTTCTTCGTCGAAATAATCACAAGTAACCCATGGGTATACATGGCATTCACTGCCTGAACTTCAGGAAACTCGGCTTTGAGTTGTTGATATAAAGGAACACAAGTTGCGGGCCCAATCAAATAATCAACTTCTGTCCATGGCATGCCGAGGTATAAGGATTCGAAAATTGGATTCGTCCGGTAAGAGACCTTATCAATTCTGACCACCGTCATTCTTCGTCCGCCCGAATAATGTCCGGTAAACTCACCGAAGGGTCCTTCGATCTCACGGACACCACATTCAATGACCCCTTCGAGCACAACTTCTGATCCCCAAGGCACATCAAATCCGGTCAGCGGCGCTTTCACAATCGGATAAGGCGATTCTCTGAGTGCACCCGCCATATCGTACTCAGACTGATCGTATTTGAGCGGTGTCGCGCCCATCAGCGTAATGATCGGATCATTACCAAGCACAATAGCAACGGGCAGATCTTCTCCCCTTTCCTCTGCTTTATGTAAATGAATCGCAATGTCATGCATCGGAATCGGTTGCAAACCCAGCTTCCTTTTGCCTTTGACTTCCAGCCGATAAATCCCGACATTCTGCTTGTCAAAACTTTCCGGATCAGTCGGATCCCGGGAAATCGTACACGCCTTATCAAGATAGAAGCCACCATCCCCGTCGTTGAGCCGGAACAACGGCAAAATATCAAACAGATTGATCGCGTCACCATCGACGGTATTTTCTGCCCAAGGCGGATGATCCCGGTATACCGGCGCCACCGGGAAATTCTCCCAACGGCGAATGAATTCGTCGATCTGCGCTTTGACTGGCGTATTCGGTGGTAACCCAATCGATATTGCATGATTTGGCCATGATCCAACGGTATTCATCGCCACTCTGGCATTAGTAAATCCCTCAATATTGTCGAACCAAAGCGCCGGCGCGCCATCACCGATTCTGCCGGCAGCATTGGCTGCAGCCGCGATATCCGGTTCGGCTTTGACCTGCTCGGTAACTCTCAGCAGCTGGCCTTGCGCTTCTAACGCATCTAAATAACTTCTTAAATCATCAAAAATCATTCACGATTTCCCCATCATGTCTATTGGTTCCTTGAGAAAGACCTTGCCAGCGCTTCGCAAACGGTGCATCCAGACCAAACTGGTCCAGCACCCTCGTCACAATATGCTGTTTAATATCCTCGACAGACTCAGGTCGGTTGTACCACGCAGGCATCGGGGGCACCATTGCAACCCCCATTCTGGCAAGCGCCAGCATATTCTCTAAGTGAATCGGATTGAGCGGCATTTCCCGCGGAACAAGCACCAATCGACGTTGCTCTTTTAAGATCACATCCGCAGCCCGGCCAATTAACCCCTCCGCATATCCGGAGCGGATACCGGCCAGCGTTTTCATACTGCAAGGAATAATAATCATCCCGTCAGTCCTGAATGAACCGGATGAAATTGCAGCCGCCTGATCCGCAGAGTGATGCGTCACATCGGCCAGAAGACTGACTTCTCTGGCCGTCATCGACGTCTCAAGTTCAATGGTCGTTTTTGCCCAACGCGACATCACAAAATGTGTTTCTACATCCGGGATTTGCTGTAAAGCCTGCAACAGCGTGACCGCCAGGGGTGCTCCGGTAGCACCCGTCATTCCAACAATTAGCCTCATACACCCTCAAAACTGTGTTTAACCACATTGTTCGTACACGAACAATGTGGTTAAACTAAATCTTATATACCCAAAAAGCAATCTTAATATTTCAAATCAGTGAGACTGACGTTTCCTTGAGATAACTTACGTATATAATTAATAATATACGTAATGAATGGATATTTTGAATGACCCGGCGCCCTCCTTTCTTCATCAATCTCAAGGATGATCTGAACAGATGACTGACACATTAGATTCGGCTGTATTTCACTTAATGCGGAAACTATTTCAAGCACATACGTCCTGTTGGCAGGAAGCACTACCCCATGTCACAAAACCACAGTTTTCCGTTTTACATGCGATCGCCCAATCACCGGGAATTGAACAAGTTGACTTGGTGGAAGCCGCCATTACCACCAAAGCAACATTGGCAGAACTACTGGGCCGAATGGAAAAACGGGGGCTGATTAACCGACAGCATGGTACCCAAGACAAAAGACGCCGTTTTGTCTATTTAACCGAGGAAGGGGAACAACTTTACCATGCGTCAATGCAAGTTGTTCAAGCGCTCGATATGAAATTTCTGAGTCGTATCTCAGCCGCAGATCAACAGCAGTTACTGCGTATTCTGAGTACATTATCAGTCAACCCGTAACCGACATCGATATGCTTATCCAGAGATAAGCCCCCACAACGTCAAAAGCACCGAGATGAGTCGGTGCTTTTACATAGGTCGGTTCTTTGTATGCAGTATCAGCCCCCGGCAACCCACTGGCGCTTGGTTTTGATACTGGAAAACAGCATATAAAGACAGGTACTGAGAGAAATCACAAATAAATAACCAAGCAGTCCCTGACGGCCTTGCATGAACCAGTCAGCCATGATCGGCCCCACAACAGAACCAACGCTATAGCTAAACAACATGACCTGTGTGGCAGACACAATGTAGTTGGCATCCAACTTGTCACATCCCAGATTAATCGCAATCGGATAAAGGGCAAACGTTGCCATACCCAACAGAAATAATCCAATCACCAACGTCTCCATTCCGGCATAAAGCACAGGCAAGACTGACGCGCCAGCCCCGACCAGACAAAACATGGCCATCAGGAGTTTACGTCCCATCAATTTTGAGAACCAGGGAATCATCGGTTGTACCGCCATAGCCCCGAGAATCACTAACGCCAACAAACTGCCAAGGTGCGTGGTCGCGATCCCACGATTTGCCAGCTCAACCGGCATCAGACCATAAATCGCCCCAAGCAGCAGTCCCGAAACCAAGCAACCAATCAGGGCCGCATGATCCAGCTTCGCCATCTGTTTCCAGGACAAACTTGTTGCTTGCTGTGCCGGCGGTTGATCCGTTTTCCCATAGATTAATACGGCAGAGGCCAACACTAACAGCACAATAATGATCGCAAATGGTATGTCCCCGGAGACACCTAAACCGATCCCAAGCTGACCAACCGCAGTACCACCATACAAGGCCACCATGTAAATCCCTAAACGCTTGGCCCGTTGAGACGCTTCACCATGTAACAACCAGGATTCGACCACCACAAAGACTCCGGCAACCGCAATCCCGGCGACAAAACGTGCAACAAGCCAGACCGAGGCATCAGGCAAAAATGGTAATACCACAATCGAAAGGAGTAAGATCACCAGACACCAGATGAACGCAATACGATGCCCGTAACGATTCACAAAAGGTTCCATCATCATCGCCCCCAGCAATAAACCTGCATAAAAAACACTGGCAAGCCAGCTCGCAAGTGATTCATCAAGCTCATAGTGAGTCAGGATCAGCGGGATCAGGCTCATCAGATAGCCGGACGCAATCGCATACAGAGCCAAAGCGATCACGGGTACCGCGATACGCTGAGTCGCAACAGGGGAAGTATTCAACTGAATAGCCTCGAAATCAGGTGGAACAATAAGGAACAGGAGATTTTCGCGGCGAATATCGCGCTAACACATGGAAAGATAAAATGAAAAATTGTGGTCTTAACGATTAATAATTTTTATCAAACAGAGAAATTGGTATTTTTGATTAAATAACGAGAAATATATGGTTAAAAAAACTAATCACTCGACTTTAAATCAGTGTTTCATAGCATGATCTTCATCACACTAAAAACGATCTTTCACTCAAATAGTTTCATCGTGTCAGATCACACTGTCGCTGTTTGTTGGTGGTCAATCAGTTGACGAGCCAGAGTATCAACCATCTGAGGAATTGTGGATAGATGGTCGGGTGTTGCCTGATCGATATGAATGCCACAACTGACAGAAACCACACAATTCAGTGCAGAAGCAATCATCTGAGCGATATGATGTGCCAACAAGTCTTCTTTGTGGCCCATAACACACAGCACCGAGGTCGATGCACTCCCCTTCGATGCATCTTGTAAGCTTGCCCGCGGTTGTGCCAAAGCAACCGCACCGATATGTGCAGCATCTCCACCATGGATGGTCACGAGCAAATCCCGCCCGACGCGAACAGCGACTAATTCAATCACAATATCAGCAGATTTGAGCGCTAACCGCACAATGTCATCTGACGGATGAGATGGTGTCATGCTTTTCTCCCTATTTCAGTGATTGATAATCGCCGCCCGTATTGCTGGTGCGGTCTGCATCGTAGTCGCAATGAGGCAGCGTGTAAAGCCTCATGATTGGTAGCGACTGAGACTAAATGACGCCTGAAGGTCATGAAAAATAAATCATGATTCGCGGAGGATGTTTGTTTTTGTGGTGAAGATGTTACCCTGATAGTCACAATGCAATCCGAGCAAGCTGATTGCTTTGGTCAGCTCAATCAATCTATGAACTCAATCAACCCATTCAATTATCGCACAATGGAGGCTTAGTGATTAATCAAACACAGACCAAACTGGACATCAATATCGGTAGTGAACATCTGGTTATCCGGCAACGTTATGAAGCACTGAGTGCCTTCAATGATCTGCTCATTGCGATCTGGTTTCTGATCGGTAGCTTCTTTTTCTTAAACAATTCGTTGGTTGAGAGCGGGACTTGGCTATTTATCGTCGGCAGTGCTCAACTCCTGATTAAACCCTTCATCAAACTCACCAGTCTGGTTCATCTTTATCGGATCCAAAATCGCTGCAACGATTGATACGACATCGGCTCCCACGTCTACCTTTGATACACGTGGGAGCCGATGAGGCAGGATGGACAATAAATCAATGGCGAGCGTTATTTCGCTTGATGCTTATCATTACCAGCATCAGGCGTTTCTCCGACCACACCCTGACTCATTTCAGGGGCTTCACCCATCATCTCTTGATCTGTCTTCGGTGCGCTTTGATCAAGTGAGTTTTGGCCATTATCCATGGTCTGAACACCATCCATTGTCGCAGGATCGACTGGCACTTGGCCTGCATCCATTGTTGCCGGGTCGGTTTGTTCGCTGCTGCTGGTGGTTTTCTCAGTAGTTGCGTTATCATCGTTACATGCCGTTAGGCCAAAAGCAATTGCGGTTGTCAGTAGCATCATGGCAATCGGGTTGGATAGTTTAGACATACTTCTCTCCTGTTTTTCGAACGGCTGATGCGTTCACATTAAATCGACTGAAGCTAGTGTAGTGAATTACGCAGCGACAATTTCAAATTTCAGGTCAGGAATTCGTACTAATTATGTAAGAAATCAATCATTTCCCTGACCGAAAAAACAAACTGTGCAGCAAACAACAGATCGAAAGATTCAAAAACAGCTATATTGATGATTCATGAATCCCATTATAAAAAGTCAAATAGGTCACATCATGCAACGTCAGTCTTCATCGAATCCGTCTTTAGAACTATCAGCACCATACCAACACCTGGTCACCCGCTTATCAGCCCGGCTCGATCCTGAATGTATTATCACGCAACCGGAACAACGGTTAGCTTACGGCACGGATGCCAGTTTTTACCGCCTGATTCCGCAAGTGGTGTTACGATTGAAAAATATCGATGAGGTCATTTTTACGTTGCGCGTTTGTCATGAACTCGATATTCACCTGACCTTCCGGGCCGCCGGCACCAGCCTGTCCGGTCAGGCAGTCTCCGATTCAGTCTTACTCACCCTGACCGACGACTGGCGCAACTATCAGATTGCAGATCAGGGCCGAAAAATCAGCTTACAGCCCGGAGTAATCGGGGCGGATGCCAATCGTTATCTGGCACCCTATCAACGCAAAATCGGACCGGATCCCGCCTCCATCAACGCATGTAAAATCGGGGGAATCGCGGCCAACAATGCCAGCGGGATGTGCTGTGGAACAGCACAGAACTCATATCAGACCGTTGCAGACATCCACATTATTCTGGCCAACGGAAGTGAACTCAATACCGCCGATCCGGCGAGCATTCAGGCATTCAAACAACACAACCCCACGTTGATCGACGGAATTCAAACGCTCTGCGAGCAAACACGAGCGAACCGGCAACTGACGGATTTGATTCGGCATAAATACCGCCTGAAAAACACCACCGGCTATGCCCTCAATGCCTTGATTGACTACACCGATCCAATAGACGTGATTAAACATTTGATGATTGGCTCTGAGGGCACGTTAGGATTTATTGCCGAAATCACCTACCACACCGTGGCAGAACATCCGTTTAAAGCATCAGCACTGCTGGTCTTTTCTGACATAGACCAAGCCAGTCAGGCTGTCACCACACTCAAACAGACCCCGGTAGCAGCCGTGGAAATGATGGATGGGCGTTCACTGCGGGCCATTGCCGACAAACCGGGTATGCCGGGTTTTATTGCGACACTGGATGAACACGCAACGGCGTTGCTGATTGAGTCTCATGCTCACAATGATTTGCAACTCACAACGCAATGTGAGCAGATCATGCAGCAACTCGCGACTTATTCAATTCTGGAGTCCGTCCCATTTACCACGGATCAGCAAACGGTGACCACACTCTGGGGAATCCGTAAAGGCCTGTTCCCGGCGGTAGGCGCGGTCCGTGAAACCGGAACAACGGTCATTATTGAAGATGTAGCCTTTCCGGTTGAACATCTGGCAGGCGGTGTGCGTGACTTGCAAATGCTGTTTCACAAACATCACTACCATGAGGCGATTATTTTCGGTCATGCGCTGGAGGGCAATTTACACTTTGTCTTTACCCAAGGCTTTGAAGCGCCGGAGGAAATCGAACGGTATCGTGCATTTATGGATGATGTCGCGCAACTGGTCGCGGTCAAATATGGCGGCTCGCTGAAAGCAGAACACGGCACAGGCAGAAACATGGCCCCCTATGTTGAACTGGAGTGGGGGGAAGCAGGCTATGCACTGATGCAACACATTAAAACGCTGTTTGACCCGCATGGCAGACTCAACCCCGGAGTAATTCTCAATTCAGACCCACAAGCGCATGTTCAACATCTCAAACCCATGCCACCAGCCAACCCACTGGTTGATCACTGTATTGAATGTGGCTTTTGCGAAGCGGTATGTCCCTCCCGCACCCTGACCCTCACCCCGCGCCAACGGATTGTATTGTATCGGGAATTACAACATCGTCGAACCCCTGAAGACCATGCAGATGTTCAGGCGTTAGAACAAGCCTTTGAATATCAGGGCATCGATACTTGTGCGGCAACAGGCTTGTGTGCCACGCGCTGCCCGGTCGGGATTAATACCGGTGATTTAGTGAAACAGCTGAGAACCGAGAAATATCGGCGCTATGATGCAATTGCCCGCTGGACCGCGAACCATTTCGCCACCACAACGCAACTTGCCAGAACCGGACTCAAACTCAATGCATCAACAACACGTCTGCTCGGTGCAAAGCGGATGCAACACTGGAATCAGCGCTTACGTCACCATATAAAGATACCGCAGTGGTTGCCAGAAATCCCGACACCAAACCATGATCGTGACGTGCTGACAAAACATCGCGAGTGCAACGCCCAGAAGAAAGTCGTCTATTTTCCTTCCTGCGCGAGCCGGGCAATGGGGGTCACACCACAAGGTCAAGATCAGCGCTCGCTCACCGAAGTCACACGCCGACTTCTGGATAAAGCAGGATTTGCAGTCATTATTCCTGACCATTTAAACGAACAGTGCTGTGGCATGCCTTATGACAGCAAAGGGATGACATCAAACGCACAATACAAGGCACAACAGTTAGAGCAAACCTTACTCGACGCCTCTAAGCAGGGCCGTTATCCAGTTCTGATCGATACCAGCCCGTGTGTGCAACGGCTGAAAACGGAATTGAGTTCCGACATACAAATTTATGAACCCGCAGAATTTGTCAGCCGCTACCTGTTAGAATCGCTGACCATAACCCCGACGGAAGAAACGATTCTGCTGCACATTACCTGTAGTGCACGCAAAATGGGCTTAGAAAATGTGATGTTAAAACTGGCACGAGCCTGTGCCCGTGAAGTGATCGTCCCCGAGCATATTCAGTGTTGCGGCTGGGCCGGAGATAAAGGTTTCACCACACCAGAGTTGAATCAGGCAGCGTTACAACCACTGAAAAATCAGATTCCACCGGAGTGTAAACGCGGTTTCAGTCATAGCCTGACCTGTGAAATTGGTCTTTCACACCACAGCGGCATTCCTTATCAATCGATTTTATATCTGGTGGATGAAGTATCCGCTCAGAGCAACGCTTGAAAAAACGACAGCCCGATTTACATTGTAAATTGGGCTGTCGCTTTTCAACACGTCCGGACTACGGTTCTAATTTATAATAAACCGTCGCCAATGGCGGTATCCGTAACAACAACGAATGTGTCAGTCCCTGACTCGCCACCGGTTCCGTTTGAGCGGCACTGACCACCCGATAACCACTGCCGTGATATTCCTCATCATCTGAGTTAAAAATCAGTCGGTAATGGCCCTGTACCGGCATTCCCAACCGGAAATCATCATGAGGGACGGGCGTAAAATTACTAATCACCAGAATCCGCTCGCCGGATTCACTGATACGTTCATGCGCCAAAAGACTGATTTCCGCAGCATCAGCAAGACGCCATTCAAATCCTTCTGGCACCGAGTCAGTCTCATATAATGCTTTTTCCTGACGATACAGGGCATTCAAATCTTGTGTCAGTTTCAACACCCCTTGATGACGTTCATATTCCAGCAAAAACCATTGCAGCTGACTTTCATGTTGCCACTCTCCGGTTTGCCCGAATTCTGCCCCCATGAAATTGAGCTTCTTGCCCGGCTGACCATACATATAACCGAGGTAAGCTCTGAGATTAGCGGTCTGTTGCCATTCGTCTCCCGGCATTTTATTGTGCAGTGACCGCTTCCCGTAAACCACTTCATCGTGAGACAGCGATAAAATATAGTTTTCACTAAACGCATACAGTAACGGGAAAGTCACTACATTATGGTGATATTTTCGGTGCACCGGGTCATGCTGAATATACTCAAGGCTGTCATGCATCCAGCCCATATTCCATTTGAAACCGAATCCCAATCCACCGAGAAATGTCGGCATGGAAACTCCGGGGAATGCCGTCGATTCTTCAGCAATAGTCATCGCATTGGGGAAATGTTTATACACTTCCTCATTCATCCATTTTAATGTCGCGATCGCATCATAATTTTCCCGTCCCCCGTCAACATTCGGGATCCACTGATCATGGCTGCGCGAATAATCGAGATAAAGCATCGAAGCCACCGCATCAACGCGGATGCCGTCAATGTGGAACCGGTCAAACCAGAACAACGCGTTGGATACCAAAAAACGGCGCACATGTTCGCGGCCCATATCATAAATATAAGAATTCCAATCCTGATGCCAGCCACGACGCGGGTCGGGATCGTGATAAAGCGGCGTCCCGTCAAAATTATTCAGGCCATGGCCATCGGCCGGGAAATGAGCGGGGACCCAATCTAAGACCACACCAATATTGGCTTGATGACACTGATCGACAAAATACTTGAAATCATCCGGTGAACCATAACGGCTGGTTGGTGCAAACAGACCAATCGGCTGATACCCCCATGAACCATAAAAAGGATGTTCGGCAATCGGCATCAGTTCAACATGGGTATACCCCATATCGATCAGATAAGGCACCAGTAGATCGGCCAATTCCCGATAGTTGAGAAACTCTCCGTCGGCCCCGAGCTTCCATGAACCGATATGTAATTCATAAAATGACAATGGCTCTTTGCGTTTTTCGGTAATTGGCCGATGTTGCCATGCCGTATCCTGCCAGTCATAACGAGTATGATCATAAGTCACAGAAGACAATGACGGGAACTGTTCCGCGTAGAAGCCCCACGGATCCGCTTTATGCGGTAGTCCTTCACCATTCGGGCCTTTGATCTCAA
Organism: Vibrio rhizosphaerae; assembly: GCF_024347095.1. Taxonomy (NCBI): domain Bacteria; kingdom Pseudomonadati; phylum Pseudomonadota; class Gammaproteobacteria; order Vibrionales; family Vibrionaceae; genus Vibrio; species Vibrio rhizosphaerae. The sequence continues at coordinate 1,034,295 of NZ_AP024904.1, forward strand.
ATTTGTACTGTGTGCCTTCCGTCATTTCCGGAATAAAGATCCCCCAGATACCATAATCCAGCCGTTGCATCGGGTGACGGCGCCCATCCCACTGATTGAAGTTGCCAATCAGCGCGCAGGATGACGCATGAGGTGCGTAAACGAGAAAACGAATCCCCTCGATCTGCTTGCCACCGCGTTCCAGAGTAACGAACTGCGCGCCAAGATGTCGATACATAGAGATCGGCGTATGTAAGTCATCATATTCCGCATAGATAGCATGATACTGGTACGGGTCATCTAAGATCTGCTCTCCCCCTTTCCAGCGTACCAATAAACGGTAGTGGGTCAGACGCAACCCCATGTCCGACTGAAGAATAAAACCGCCACTTTCTTCTGGCGACATTTCTATCGGATCCTGTTCATCAAGTAACACGAAGACCTGAAGTGCGCCGGGCATCCATACCCTAAGAACACCTTGCTCGGGAGAAATAAATGGCCCTAAAAAGGCAAATGGATCAGCAAATGATGCCTGCGCCAACTTTTGATAAGTCTGCTGCTTTTTTGTCAGCTTCTGCTTCTGAACGGTTTTCAATATCCTTACTCCTAACCTAACGAACCTATCTTTACCCGCAATCAGACCTATACCCTATCCTGACACGGTCAAATCCCCGGATGCCATCAACCTGTTGCTCAAATAACTCAACCTGTAGTTTACAAAACCATCGGATCCGGTTGAGTGACGTCCATTCAACTCTGGGATCACCCATCTGTCGTAACCTGATGCTGACAAGCTCTCGTCGCCGATATTCGTGCTGCCAAATGTTGTATCGATGGCAGTGAGAATAATGTTTCTAACGGCACACACAGCTTACGCCGCCAATTGGGATATTCCTCAACCGTTCCGGGAATGTTGACGGGATTGTCCATTTGTAACCAGTCTTCGAGTTGAATACTCATCAGTGCTGATGAACCGGCAGCCATATGTAAATGCATCGCTTCACACAACGCTTCATTCATCGGCACGGTCATCGCATCCCGCCCGACACCGTCAGGCAACAGCCCATGCCAGGCAATCGAATCCAAAATAGCTTGTTTCTGATGCAAACGAACATCCATTCTGTATTTAAGCTGTGCTTCATCAGGATAAAGCCCGATGTCACGCCCCATGTTCAAATCCAGACAGTGCCAGAATCCCCGTAGCGTCGGCATGTCATGAGTACACAATGCCGACATCGACTGCACGGTATAATGTGCCGGAGAAAAATAGCCGCCATCTTCAGCCGTTTGAAAAAAGAAGACTTTATAAGAATAGATGCCGGCATCTGCGAGCAGAGTAACGATCTCTTTCGGGACCGTACCTAAGTCTTCACCAATGACACTACACTGATGGCGATGCGATTCCAGCGCTAGGATGGCAAGCAATTCATGCACACGATAATACAGATAAGCCCCTTGAGTCGCCGGTTCTTCCCGGGGGATCCACCAGAGCCGCAACAGCCCCAGAATGTGGTCGATCCGCAAGGCGCCGCAATATTTCATATTGGCGCGCAGGAGCTGAATAAAAGGTTCATAAGCGAGTGTTCTCAGTGTCAATGGATTGAGCGGCGGCAATCCCCAGTTCTGCCCGAGCGGACCCAGTTCATCGGGCGGCGCACCAATACTGACATCAAGTAATAAGTTGCCCTGATCCGCCCACACTTCCGCACCGGACTCAGCAACACCAACGGCGAGATCGCGATACAGTCCGATTACCATCCCTTGTGCTTCCGCAGTATGCTGGACGGCCTGAATTTGTTCATCGGCGATCCATTGCAAGTAGAGATACAAATTGATGCGATCCTGATTTTCACGCAGATAATCTTGTACCGCAGCACTGTGAAAATGCTGATAATGCTCGGGGAAAACCTGCCATCCCCAAAGACGGGCATCTTGCTCACACAGGTCAGCATGAATCGCGTCAAAGGCGGCCTGAGAGAGTAAAGACTCACCGCCTTGCGCAACAAAATCATGAAATGCCTGTCCGCGTTCAGTCAATATGTCCAAATGCTGATGTTTAAAAGTCTCATAGAGCAGCGGCAGAATTTCCATTTTCAGTGCGGCAACATCGGTATACTGAACCCATTCACTGGCTCTTACTGCACTCAGGCGTTGACAGAAATCGGGGCTCGCGATCTGTTGCTGGGCCTGTGGGCAGCCACTCAATTCAGGAATCGCATTCACATCAATGTATAAAAGATTAATCCAACGGCGAGAAGAAGGGCTGTAAGGGCTGGCACTTTCAGGATAAGCAGGAAACAAGGCATGGATCGGATTTAAGCCGACAAAATTTGCGCCCAATTCAGCCATCTTGATCACAAGTTGTTTCAAGTCACCAAAATCACCGATCCCCCAGTTCTGTTGCGAACGCAAGGTATACAACTGCACGCTGGGGCCCCATAATTTCTCACCCTGCTGCAATGCCGGTTGCTTGAAACAGGCAGGTGGTGCCACAATAATTCTGGTCTGATAAGGCGTCTGACGTCCTTTCCGTAATACCGATAAAGTGTGATAGCCAAGAGGCAGTACCGTCGATAAAGAAAACACCAGCGGCCCGCCTTCATCCCGCTCATCTCTGACAATCTGGGACTGAAGATACCCTTCGTAGCGTTCTCCCTGCTCGGTTTCCAGCGTCCACTGAAACTCACTTTCTCTTGCACTACTGCCGAGATACAACGGCACTTCAATCACCTGATCAGCCTGACCAAACAAAACCGGCTCCAGAATCGGCTGTTTATGAATTCTCTCAGCTGAGTGAAGTAATGCCTCCTGTGACTGCGTGTCATAACCCAACGCATTGAGTAAATATTCAATCGTTTGGCGACTGACAACGGCTTCTTTCCCTAAATTACTGGTATAGCGATCAGCAATCCCCGCCTGATGGGCGACCGCCAATAAGCGGTCTTGTTCAATTTCCATGACAGCCCTCCTGATATAGAAGTGGTGACATGCTGAGTCACCGTCCGCGTCCGATGGTCAGCCGTTCGTTAACGTCACAACAGCCACCGGCATCCCACACCATCGCCTTAGCGTGGAACCGATTGAAGCTTCCATATCTGATCAACATAATCACGAATACTTCGATCAGAACTGAATTTGCCAACCAGGGCGGTATTCAATATGGCTTTTTTCGCCCACCCCGCCACATCGCGATACTGCACATCAATCTGACGATGAGCCTCAATATAAGCGGCAAAATCAGCAAGTACCAAATAAGGGTCTCCGCCATCTAAAAGGCTTTCATAGGTGGCTCTGAGCTTTCTCGGCTCTCCGGGGGTAAATTCTTCACCGATCAATAAATCAAGCGAAGCTTTCAGCAACGGATCAGCATTGTAGTAGTCAAACGGGTTGTATCCACTGGCTCTGAGGCGATTCACGTCTTCAACTTCCAGCCCGAAAATATAGATATTCTCATCACCAACTTCTTCACGGATTTCAACGTTGGCCCCATCCATCGTGCCGATGGTCAACGCACCATTGAGCGCCATTTTCATATTCCCGGTCCCGGACGCTTCTTTCCCTGCCGTTGAGATCTGTTCGGAAACATCCGCTGCCGGAATGATAATCTCAGCCATACTGACCCGATAATCAGGAATGAACACCACTTTTAATTTGTCGTTCACCCGTTCATCATGGTTGATCTTTTCTGCGATCTTATTAATTGCGTAGATAATTTCTTTGGCAAGGTAATAACCCGGTGCCGCTTTGGCGGCAAAAATAAACACCCGGGGCACCATGTCAAAATCAGGCTGATTCAGTAAACGGTGATAAAGCGAAAGAATATGCAGCATATTCAAATGTTGACGCTTATATTCATGCAGCCGTTTAATCTGCACATCAAAAATCGCGTCGGTATTCAGTTCAATATCCATATGGGTTTTGACCCACTTGGCCAGACGCACTTTGTTGTCTTTCTTGACGGCCATAAAGGCTTTCTGAAACGCATTATCATCGGCCCATTGAGAGAGTTGCGCCAATTCATCCAGCGCAACAGGCCAGTGGTCTCCTATTTTTTCAGTAATCAGGTGGGATAGTCCCGGATTACAATACTGGAGCCAGCGACGAGGTGTGATGCCATTGGTGACATTCATCAACCGATTTGGATAGAGTTCATCAAATTCAGGAAACAGGTCTTGTTTGACCAGCGCTGAATGGAGCGCAGCCACACCATTGACCGCATAAGACCCCACGACACAAAGATTAGCCATTCTTACCATCCGGTGAAATCCTTCCTGAATGATGGAGAGCTTTTGTTGCTTATCCCCATCACCGGGCCATTTTTCCCGAACCTCCTGCAAGAAGCGGTGATTAATCTCGTAGATGATTTCCATATGACGTGGCAACAAACGCTGAATCAATGCTTCATCCCATGTTTCTAATGCTTCAGGTAACAAGGTATGGTTGGTATAGGCGAATGTCTGACTACAGATACCCCATGCATCCTCCCAAGACATCGCTTGTTCATCGATAAAAATTCGCATCAACTCAGGAATGGCGATCGCCGGGTGGGTATCATTGAGTTGGATCGTTTCATACTGAGGTAACTCCGACAATGAATGCCCGGCTGCTTCATGACGACGAAGAATGTCACGCACCGAAGCCGCGCTGTGAAAATACTGCTGCATCAAACGCAGTGTCTTGCCTTTTTCATGATTATCATTCGGATAGAGCACTTTGGTTATGTTGCCGGCATCAATCAAGGCGTGCTGTGCCTCAAAGTAGTTGCCATTATTGAAACTTTCTAAAGAGAATGGCGCAATCGCCCGACACTCCCATAAACGCAGCGGATATACCGTTTCACTTTTATAGCCGACGACAGGAATGTCCCATGGCATTCCCATCACCGTCATGCCCGGAATCCATTTTCTTTTTTCCTGTCCATCGACCGTTTCGTTAGTGACATAGCCGTAAAAGCCAATTTCCTGTGCCAGTTCCGGCCGTGCCACTTCCCACGGATAGCCTTCGATCCCACCCCACGCATCCGGCGCTTCTTTTTGATGGCACGCATCAAATGACTGTTTAAACAGCCCATATTCATAGTGCAGCCCATAGCCAACGGAAGGGAATTCCTGAGCAGCCAGAGAATCCATAAAACAAGCAGCCAGACGCCCTAACCCGCCATTACCCAGTGAGGGATCCCGTTCTTCTTCAAGCAAGTCACTTAAATCAAGTCCCAATTCAGCCACGGCATCGCCAATGGCCTCATAAACGCCCATATTGAGTAAGTTATTACCGGTCAGACGACCAATCAGAAATTCCAGAGAAAGATAATTGACACTTTTCGCATTCAGAATCCGTTCATCCTGCTCTGTTTCTAGTAGATCAAATGTGGTGAGTTCTGCCAACGCCCGGGACATGGCCAAATACCAAGAACGCTTGGTCGCATGTTCAACGGTAGTTGCATAGGTTGATGTCAGATGACGCTTTACATTCTCCAGAAACAGCGTCTTATCAAATGACTTCTGCAATACTGCTTTCATCGTAACCCCTCCCAAACAGGTAACGAGCTGACTGAAATCCGTCTCTGCCAGTACTGACTGGGCTCAAGAAACGTTGGATACGAAGAAACTGTCGCAGTCACTTCCTCTCAGTCATGAAAATCATATGGTATACAGCCGTCTTACCAAGTTGAGGTGTGATACATATCAACTTCTGTGTTGAACATGACTCACAATACCTTTAGATAGTAACCTTAGTCGTTAAATTGAACTCCTTGCGTCTTTTTCAGTGGATAATGTCTACAAAAAGTGACAATAATCACATATTGATAACATAACATCTGACCAAAGCACCAGCGATATGATTATTTTTTCGTCATTTTTTCTCTCAACCAGACAAAAGTGATGTATTCCAATGTAACGACACGGGTATGTAAGTAAATACTTACAATCAGTAGAAAGCTATCCGGAAAAGAGTATGAGCAAAGAAATGAAGGGAATGTTATGCAAGGTGATAAAAATAAAGGCATCCAATGATGCCTTTATGATTTGCAGAAGATGTGTGCACTATCGCTAGAAACTCAGCGGGAGCAGCTCAACGCCGAGGACGGCACTGAAACTCATCACCACAATGAGCGAGTGTTTAAACACCGTTTTCGACCATGCTTCAAAGTTATCCGCGGTCATACGACGGAATGTAACACGGGTCCACATAAAGCAAACTGCCGAGGCCACCACCAGATATTCATAACCGGTGTTTCCGACAAGGTATAACCCCAACGCAACAGCATTAAATGCGATCACATAGGCCATCATATGCTTGCGCGCCTTATCGATCCCGGCCACGACCGGCAGCACAGGAATTCCCGCCTGACGATAGTCCTGAAGTCGGAACATCGCAATCGCATAGGAGTGAGGCATCTGCCAGAGGCAGAATAAGCTAAACAATAGCACGCCTTCCAGACTGACATAATTCGTCACTGCGAGATAGCCAGCCAACGGCGGCACCGCCCCAGAAATACTCCCGACCAATGTGCCGTAGACTGACGTCCGCTTGTACCACATCGTATAAAAGAAGACATAGAAGACATAACCCAATAAAACCACAACGGCGGTCAGTGGGTTTGTCTGTTGGTACAAGAGCGCTGTTCCAGCGAGTAATAAGACGATGGCGTAGATAAATGCATGATCAACATTAATCTCACCACGCACCAATAATCTCTGACTGGTACGTGCCATTTTGCTATCGATATCACGGTCAAAAATATTATTAATGACACACCCTGACGCGATGATCAAAGCCACCCCGGCAAGCGTACAAAGCAGTAACATTGATGAGGCTGATTCCGCTTTGGCTGCGAGAAAAAATCCCGCAGCCGTAGAGATCAGGTTACCCACGATAATGCCTGGTTTGGTGATCGATAGATACCCTTTAATCATCAGCCTGCGCCTACATCATCATATTGATGTTTAGGTTCCACATAATCCAGATAGAACCAGCGATCAGAATCAGAACAACAATCGCAGAAAACACCAGTGAAATGAAATTCCAGCGACCTTCACTCGTCTTGGTTTCCATATGCAGGAAGTAGACAAAATGAACAATCACCTGAACAATGGCGCAACCGAACAGAACAGCAAATGTTGTTCCGGTCGAGAGGCTTTGTGTCGCAGCATAGTAAAAAGGAATAATCGTTAAGATCAGAGAGGCAACGAAGCCAATCACATATCCCTTCACTCCTGAGTCAGCGTGTTGGTTACTCATGATGTCACCCCAACTAAATAAACGAATGTAAATACACAAATCCAGACGATATCAAGGAAGTGCCAGAACAAGCTCAGACAGCCGAACCGAGTTTCGATCATGTCGGTCAAACCTTTGGTATTCAATTGCCAGAAACAAACAAACAACCAAATCAAACCAAAGGTCACGTGAAGACCATGCGTTCCAACCAAGGTGAAGAATGCAGACAGGAACGCACTGCGATCCGGGCCATAGCCTTCAACAATCAGATGGTGGAATTCATAGATTTCCATACCGATAAAGCCAGCCCCGAACAAGAAGGTAATCACCAACCACAATTTCAGGGCACCAATTTGTTTGCGTTTCATCGCAATCATGCCAAAGCCAAACGTAATACTACTGAGCAGCAGTAACATGGTTTCGACAAAAACAAATGGCAACTCAAAGATTTCTTTACCGCTGGGGCCACCAGCGGTTGCATTGGCAAGCACTGCATAAGTTGCAAACAACGTTGCAAACAAAATACAGTCACTCATCAAGTAAATCCAAAAACCGAATAACTTGTTACCACCGGTGTCATGGTGGTGATCATGCGCATGATCTGCGGCAGAATTAGCCTGCATAGTTCACCTCCATATCATCTTTCGATTGAGAGTCCGCCTTTGCTTTCGCAACCTTAGCGCGGTGTTCATCTTCAATCGCTTTGATTTCATCCACCTGAACATAGTAATCAACATCATCGTTAAAGCTATGCCAGATACTTGTTACAACGATACCGATAAAGCCGATAGCCGCGAGCCACCAGATATACCAAATCATTGCGAAACCAAAGACCAGAGACCATGCAGAGACGTACATCCCTGTCGGAGTGTTTTTCGGCATATGAATCGGTTCATATTCGACTTCTTTATCAAGCGAATGCTCACCTTTTTGCTTCTGATACCAGAATGCATCGATTTCATCCCCTTTCGGAATCACCGCAAAGTTATAAAACGGTGGTGGAGAAGATGTCGACCATTCCAATGTACGGCCATCCCAAGGGTCGCCAGTCACATCACGGTTTTGTTCCCGGTCTCTGATACTGACAACAATCTGCGTCACCTGACACAGCACCCCGAGCGCAACAATCGCAGTACCGACGGCTGCCGTCGCAAGCAGTGGGAAATAATCAGGGCTGATATCCTGACTCAAACGGCGCGTCATCCCCATAAAACCAAGCGCATATAGTGGCAGGAAGGCCATCAGGAAACCGATCAACCAACACCAGAACGCACGGCGTCCCCATGCTTCATTCATCATGAAACCAGTCGCTTTCGGGAACCAGTAAGTAATCGCAGCGAAACAACCGAAGACAACCCCACCGATAATCACGTTATGGAAGTGAGCGACAAGGAATACACTGTTATGCAGGACAAAGTCAGCACCCGGAACAGCCATCAGCACCCCGGTCATCCCACCGATACTGAAAGTAATCAGGAATCCAATGGTCCACAGCATCGGCGATGTAAACTGAATGCGTCCTTTGTACATCGTAAACAGCCAGTTAAAGATCTTCACCCCGGTCGGGATAGAGATAATCATGGTTGCGATACCAAAGAAGGCGTTGACATTCGCTCCGGCACCCATCGTAAAGAAGTGATGCAGCCAAACGATAAAGGCCAGAATCGTAATGGCAATGGTTGCCCACACCAGAGATGTATAGCCGAACAGTTTTTTCCGCGAGAAGGTTGCGGTCACTTCAGAGAACACCCCGAAAATAGGCAGAACGAGGATATATACCTCAGGGTGACCCCATGCCCAAATCAGGTTGATGTACATCATCATGTTCCCACCCATATCGTTGGTGAAGAAGTGGAAACCCAGATAACGGTCTAACGTCAGAAGTGCAATAGAAACAGCCAGAATCGGGAATGAGATAATGATCAGAATGTTTGCACACAATGAAGCCCAAGTGAAAACAGGCATCTTCATCAGTGGCATTCCCGGGGTACGCATCCGCATAATGGTGACAAAGAAGTTCACCCCGGTCAGCGTTGTCCCGACACCCGATATCTGCAACGCCCATATCCAGTAGTCGACACCGACCCCCGGACTTGCCGCAATCCCTGACAGTGGTGGATAAGCCAACCAACCGGTCCGCGCAAATTCACCTAAGCCCAAAGACAGGTTGGTCAGAATCACACCCACAATAAACAACCAGAAACTTAAGTTGTTCAGATACGGGAAAGCCACGTCACGCGCACCAATCTGTAGCGGCACAACAATGTTCATCAAACCGATCACTAGTGGCATCGCCACAAAGAAGATCATGATGACACCGTGAGCCGTAAAGATCTGGTCATAGTGATGTGGCGGTAGATAACCGGCTTCACCCGCAGCAGACAACGCTTGCTGACTTCGCATCATCACCGCATCGGCAAATCCACGCAGCAGCATCACGAAGGCGACCGCAATGTACATGAAACCTAATTTTTTGTGGTCTACTGAAGTAAACCATTCATTCCATAGATATTGCCATTTACCAAGACGCGTTACCCAAATCACGACAGCCAGACCGACCACCGCGATGACAGACAGCGTAATCATGATAATGGGCTCATGATATGGAATGGAGTCCAGTGTTAATCTTCCAAACATAATCTCATTACCCTTCATGCTCAGCCATCGAATGATGACCCATTGGTTTATCCATATCCTGCCCTTCTCCCATGTGCATATTCATACCACCCGGGAATTGGGTTACCACTGAATTAAACAGGCCATCAGGAATATGAGAATAATAAGTGACAGGCACATCAATGCTTGGCTTCGCTAAGGCACGGTAATCCGCGAAATCATGAATCTGCTGTTCAGAAGACTTCACTTTTGCCACCCACTGTTCGAAGCTGGCCATATCCGGTGTTGCAGTCGCGGTGAACTTCATATGAGAGAACCCATCACCACTGAAACTGGCAGCAATCCCTTTATAATCCCCGGCGTGATTGGCAATCAGATGCAGGCGTGTCACCATGCCAGGCATCGCATAAAGCTGACTTCCCAATCGAGGAATAAAGAAAGAGTTCATGATGTTATCTGATGTCAGCTTGAACTTCACCGGAACGTCTTTTGGAAATGCAACATAATTGACGGTTGCTATTTTCTGTTCCGGATAAATGAACAGCCATTTCCAGTCAAGCGACACCACTTCAATTGTCATCGGTTTCACATCACTCGCTAAAGGATTAGACGGTTCAAGATGGTGCGTTGAACGCCAAGTGATTGTTGCCAAAATGACAATGATAATGATCGGGATCGTCCAAACAACAAACTCAATCTTTGTTGAATGGGACCATTCGGGTGTGTACTCAGCATTCGAGTTACTTGATCGATATTTATATGAGAAGTAGATCGTCATCAGTATCACGGGGATAACAACGATCAACATCAGGAGCAGAGCTGTAATGATCAACTCTTTTACCTGAACACCCACCTCTCCTTTAGGATCAAGTAGCGCAAACTTACACCCTGAGAGCATCAGCACTGTGAGTAACAGTCCGAGTCTCGATATGATGCTTTTATATCGTGAGGCTTCCATTTACTTGTACTTTCTCTTTTTGGCAGAGAACCTGATAACCGACACTAACTTACCAAGACTCTGCGGTTGTTTTTAATAAGAGTATTTGAATCTGTAACAAACTATCCTTACCTGATACAAATCCATCCAACTCCACGAAATCGTGACATCATTCAACATACAGTTTTCGAAAAGATAAATATATTTGTTACAAGAAAGAACACTTTGCCACTTCCGACACATCATAGTAACAATACGTCGAGGGGCCCTATATTAAAGTGCAATCTTAACTTACGCAAATCTGACGATCAGAAAAATCAGATTCGACCTATTCGCGCTGTAACATATATAATCCTTTGTTATCTATATATTTTTTAGAACAAATCTCATCTTATTCCACTCTTTCGCCATGTGTGTTTTTTTTTTCGTTATGATTTATGAGCTCTATCACGGAATGTCATGCAATTTCTTTTATAAACCGACGAATATGTTGCGTCGGTAAAAATCATCTGAGGTGATATCAATCAGACGCAGAGTCATAAAAAAACGCCTCCGGTGATCCCAAGAGGCGTTTTTAGATATTGTCGCGAAATATGGTTTTTCGCAATCACAGTGCAGACAAGTGTCTACTCCATCTCCGCATTATGATAAACCTGTTGAACGTCATCGCTGTCATCCAACATATCTAGGAATTTCTGGAACTTTTCAGCATCTTCACCAGCAATCTCAGTCCGGTTTTGTGGGACAAAGGTAATCTCTTCCACATCCAGACTGACATCCGGGAAAGCTTCAGTCAGTGCAGTCTTCGCTTTGAAGAATTCGGTATGCGGGGCAAACACCGTCATCACACCGTCTTCCAGCTCAATATCCGTTACATCAACATCAGCCATAACTAACGCTTCGAGCACAGTTTCTTCATCATCGCCTTTAAACTGGAATACTGCCTGATGGTCAAACATATGAGCAACTGTGCCCGGGCTACCAATCTTGGCTCCTGTCTTGACAAAGCACTGACGGACATCTTGGTAGGTACGGTTACCGTTATCGGTTAGACAGTCAACAATCACACTGACACCACCGGGACCAAATCCCTCATAACGAGCAGGCTGGTAATCTTCACCAGAGCCTCCCGAGGCTTTATCCAGCGCTTTGTCGATCACATGGCCGGGAACCTGATCTTTTTTCGCTTTTGCGATTAAGTGTTTCAGAGAAAGGTTGGTATCCGGATCCGTCCCCCCGTTCTTTGCACACACGTAAATCTCTTTGCCGTATTTGGAATAAACTTTAATCTTTGCGCCTTGAGTCTTCGCCATGGAAGCTTTACGCACTTCAAAACTTCTTCCCATCGGGATATTCTCTCTCATTAATTGAACGCGACGGATTGTAGAAAAAACACAGAACCATTTCAATTTCTGCCGGTTCAGGGAGCGGTTTACATCACACCCATCACCTTTTTATATTTATCTACTGATTGTTGAAAGCATGTCTGTTCATCAGTGGTTCGCAACGTCTCCTGATGCTGAATGAAAACTTCAGGCCCGGCCTTTCCTTGTTTCAGTTTCCAGACTAAAAAGGCAGCCTGCTTATCCAACTCGATCCGGTTCTTCTCTTCAGCACTCAATTCTGCAAGATTAAAAGACATGAAATCACCCGTCATCTGTAAACAAGTGGTGCAATATACCACAGGCATCAAGAAAATTAAGCGCTAACTGATGTTTGCGCCGCCTGATGCGATTCAAAAAAAGGGGCAGCTCAGCTGCCCCTTCTTATCCAATATAAAACGCTTAATGAAGTAAGCCGAGTTCCCTAGCTTCTTCAAGTGTTAAACCACTTTCACGAATCTCTCTCATCACTTCAATCCGGCGTCGGGCTTCGGCTGACTTGAGATTTTTCGTGGGTTTTTGCAATTCAACTTCGTCCGTGAAGTCCCATTTGTTTGCGATATTCGTCATTTCATCATGGTCGATTGAATTGATAGACATAAATCACCTCCGGACAAACCATGTTAGGGACACGTATTCTATAGCGAAGCTGAAAAATCTTGTTAAGCAAAATTATCTAAGAGTGTGATAGTGGCGATAGTTCTGTAAAAATATTGATAGATGTAAGAATAAAATTTTGCGTCCGTTGGAACGGCGCAGTACTTTAATAAATTACTCCCCTTTTTTTGCTCAACGCATTCCCGCTTCTTTCACGATAATTTTTGCCATGCACATCCTATACGGAACGATGATCAAGGGACAATGTGATGAACTCACTCGTCATATTGCGTTTGGCGTTAATTTGATAACCGGGCTGATGCGTTCATTTTCTGACAGGCAAAAAAAAAGCGAGCATGGGGTGCTCGCAAAAATGCTAAGTATGAATATAACAACGTGAACCTAACCAATGACATCGGTAGGATATAGGTTGTCTTTCGGGATAAAGAATAACGGCCTCTGCCGCCGCCTCTGTCAGGAAGATGTCAAAGCTATGCAAAGACCGTCGGGGTTTGTCACCTTGGTTCCAAGATGACATCACATCATGTCCCGTCTGTCCGTCCTAAATGCCGATCGCAACTTCATCAAGGACTAAAAAGACCGATTCGTCCAAATGCCCTTCACTGATCTGTTTGCACACTTTACGCCGAACGGCCAGTCCGGAGATCAATCGTTCAATAGACAAATGCTTATTGCGACTCCGGGAATTATACAGCTCAATCGTCTTACTCAACGTCTCATATGGCAGAACCGTATCACCGACTTTTAACCAATCGAGTTTATCAATCAACTCCTGACACTCTTCCCGGATTAATGATGGGGAATGCCCGGTCATCGCAGATAAAGCGCTTATACTGCGTTCCAGAGCCTCCTGTGAGGTATATTTTGACAAGGTGATCGTAATTTCGTCCGCATTGATCTCAACCAAGTGTTTTCGTAACTTGACCCGGCGCCCCAAATTGCCTCTTGGAGACGGCGATTTACGTTGGATGGGCTCAAACTCACCATCAATGATCGAAGCCAGCTCCTCCAACTTCTGTTTTGAGACCATCTCATGGCGAAGCGGATTGGGTAAAGTCGGGGCCATGTTGCGTTTACCGGCATTGGTGGTTCTGGCTCTGGAGAAACGCAAAACTTCTTCAACATCGCATTTAATATCGACTTCATAATCTGAAAGCTTGCCCTTGGTATGGATCGAACGGACAGAAAGATGATATCCCCATAGATTGACAACAAACAAATCGTCATCCCCTTTCCCTTCTGATAAACGCCGCAGCTCTCGGATCAGATCCATTGAAAAACGTCGCCACTCAATGTTTCGGGCTAACTTTTGATTCAGCTCGGATAACAACATCGTCTCATGATGACGACGGGACATTCGACTACGAAAATAAGAATAGAGTTGAAAGACCAGTGTATGCTGTTTCAGAATTTCCGGAGGAAACAAGAAAAAGTAATCCCGCGTCAGCAGCTCTTCATAAAATGAGGGTTCCCATACCAAAATATAAAGATTGGGTTTGATCTTAATTTCTCCGTCAGCTCCCTCAACCGGCGCCTCTTCTGAAGCGGTGATCGTTCGGGCCAGAAAACGGAAACGATCACTTTTAAATCCTTCCGGCATATTTTCACTGAGCCAACGACCGGTCAGCTCGTGAAGTTGGAAATCTGTAAATTCAATACGATCAATACTATCCCGGATTGAATCTCTCGCCGGGCCACTGTCCTTCTTGCCCCGAAGCGACAAAATATCAGTGATATACAGCGGTGTCTTGTTGGGGATTTGTTTCGCGTTCAGATGATACTCTTCACGTTGATGATCATGGTATTGCACCGTTAATGTAAACAGTGCAAACAAGGTCATCAGATCATCGACCGTCATAATATTTTTGGATGATCTTGTTTCGATCACTGCCCGCGTGCCAGAAATTGAAACCATTGATTTTTGGTAATTCTTACGTGTTCTTGGCGGGGCCAATGCCTGATCGATGATCCCGGCCCAATTGGTTGGTGAAACTACAAATTGATCCGCTTCATCCTTAATTGCCGGTGGAGTATTTAATCCATATTCATTCAGTAAACGTTGATTCACTTGGGTCTGTGCCAGAGCTTTTGAACGTTTTTGTTTCTCTGATTGTTTCACTGACTCGGTGATCAGGCTGGTGGCTCCCAGAGATGAGATCAATTGGCTGGGGTTAATAAACTTATGCAGCATTGTTTTTCCGGCGAGCCCTTCTTCGAACCGGACAGGAATTTGTTCGAAGAGACCAATACTGACTGCGGCACGTAGACGTTGCTGGATGGCGGCTCTGGTTAATTGCCCATCAGCCGCTTCGATGAGCTCTGTTGTTGAAACCAGACCATCTTTACTACTCATGCCTTTTAGAGAGACTAAATTGAGCAGTTCAATGATGCTTCTCGTGACACCTTTAAAATGCTGATATTGTTCTATCCAGTTGATCGATGACTCTGATACCTGAAATAGATGCCCATCTTTATGATTTCTGGGAGCTCTGATTAATATTTTTTCGTGACTGCTCATTTTCCTGTCCATATCACATTTGATGTAATATTGATATTTTTCCGAGCATAAAGAAAAATATTCTATAAATAAAGAAAAAAATGATTGCTCTTAAAAACTGATCTTTTTGATTATTAATGATCTTAAATGGTTATATGATCTTATGATCTGAGTAAGAAAACGCGTATAATTAATTGTAATCAAAAGATATTTTTTTATGCTACTGGAAAGCATGATCATGGTCAGTCAGGAACGATGATCAATTAAATATTGAAAGCATGATCATTAATGGATTGAAGCATGATCATTATGACCTCGGAATCATGATCAATGTCTTTTATGAAGCATGATCAAGATACACACACAACTTATCCACATGTCTGAGCTGCAACGGATTGTTGCTGTGATGATTAGTCGATTCAATTTTGAGCAATCCCGCAAGCATGATCAAGGTCTCTCGTATCTGACGGTTCTTTTATTACGATTTTGTTGACTTTTGAATCATTGAAAAACACATTTTTCGCAAGATAGTTCGATATGTATCACATTCGTTCGTCACGTAAGCATGATCAAGGTGTCGAGCCCCCCTACTCTTCTGGCAGTTTGTCATTTCAATTTATGGGGCATTCCAACTAAATATGACGCATCCCCCACTTGAATTGACACTCTCCGTAGTTATAGCTAGAAAACTCATGCTTCCGAGTGATATTTTTCTTGATCATTGTTCCGAGAATTTGATCATAAGAGCATGAATGTGTTGGCTGAATTTACATGAGTGATATCCCTTGATCATGCTTCTAATTTTTCGGTCATGCTTGGAAAAATGATCAAGGGGGTATGCCATGATCATCGTTCCGGTGGTTTGTTTATCCGTTTGCTCTTCACAAGGATGTGATTTATTCGATTCAATGACGATTTACCACTGATAATTTTCTTTATTCTGGCATTTCTCAGGTTTTTTTTGACAAAATAAAATCAATGATTGGTCGATGAACACCTGTTTTCAACGACTTGATGTCCAGATGTTACGATTTTCAGCGGATTGACTCAGAACGCAGAATATGTCAGCAATCAATACAGGTGTCATGATGATGGAAGTATGTATGCAGTTGAAATCACAAACGCCGTAACTGTCACGTTGCTTTCAATCGTTCCGGTATCATTATTTATACAAATCCTGTGTATAACGACAGTTGTTTGGACATCGATAAAATTTAATCATCGTGACTTATTTTCTTCATCAGAGAGGTCGCGATATGGTTTGTTGCTGAAAATGAAATTTACAATGTAAAATGTGACGTGGTAACACTTTCATGAAATATTACTTTTAAGGTAATCCACAAAGTATTTTTTGATATAAATTTTCATCTTTTTCATTAAATCGTCTCTTTGCAGACACTTAACTGTGATATTTATCTAAAATTGACTGTACACCTTTTTATTGTCAATAAATAAATTTGCTGTACAATGGCGTGATGTCACTCATTATGGATA